>CAIYOB010001269.1 GCA_903927685.1 uncultured Planctomycetaceae bacterium | reverse complement strand
TTGCCTCCGGTTGCTTGGTCGAGGGAAGCCGCCAACGCTGGTGGCGCCGGGGCAAACGACTGCGGGCCAGGACCTCAGGCGATCTCGAAGCCCTTCCGCTGCTCGCGGCTCAGCCACCGGTTGGCTTCGTCGTCGCCGGTGAACTGTTCTTGCTCGGGGTCCCAGTTCAGCGGCCGGCCGAGACGCATCGAGATGTTCGCCAAGTGGCAGGTCGAGACGCTGCGGTGCTGGCTTTCGACGTCGGAGATCGGCTGCCGCCGCTGGCGCACGCAGTCCAAGAAGTTCGCCATGTGGTTGACGATCGCGTCCAGTTTGCCGGTGCGGTTTGGTCGCTGGAGGTCGTCGAAATCGTACGCCTGGTACTGTTCGCGAGGCAGCGGCTTGTCCTTCAGCTGTTCGACCGGCACGCCGCTGACCGTTCCCCGGTTGACGAAGATCCGGCCCAGGTCGCCTTCGAACATCGTGCCCTGGCGGCCCGAGTCGCCGATTTCCAGGATCGTGCCGCTGGGATAGCGTACTTCGGCATGGAAACTGGTGGCCACGTTGTAGCCGTCGGCGATCTTGGGCAGTTCCGCTTTGCCGTCGATGGCGATCGGGTATTCGCCGATCGCCCATTGGGCAATGTCGATATCGTGCGCCCCCCAATCGGTCACTTTGCCACCGGAGTACTCGTACCACCAGCGGAACGTGTAATGGCAGCGTTCCTCGATGTACGGTACCGCGGGAGTCTGGCCCTGCCACAGGTCCCAGTTCAAATGGCCCGGCACCGGCCGCTCGACAAACGGGCCGCCGGACGGATTGGGGCCCGTGATGCAGGTGACCTTGCGGAGCTTGCCCAGCCGGCCGGCGCGAACCAGCTCGACGGCCAGGCGGAACTGCCAGTCGCTGCGCTGCCACGAGCCGACCTGGACGACGCGGCCCGTCTCCTGCACGACCTTCCGCAGCAGTTTGCCCTCGTCGATCGTCAGCGTCAGCGGCTTTTCGATGTACACATCCTTGCCGGCCCGGCAGGCGTCGATCAGCATTTGCGTGTGCCAGTGATCGGGAGTCGCGATCAGCACGACATCCACGTCCTTCCGTTCCAGCAGTTTCCGGTAGTCCTCGAATATGGCCGGCGTGCTGCCAAAGCTGGCCCGGGCCTGTTCGCGGACATGGCGGTCGACGTCGGCGATGGCCACGATCGGACCGTAGGCCCGAGCCTTTTCGGTGATCACCGAGCCCTGGTACCGCATTCCGATCGCGCCGATGCCGAACTGGTCGTTCTTCGCAGGCGGCAGTTCGGCGGCCCGGGTCCGGGCAGTGAACACGTACGGAGTCAGCAGGCCGCCGGCCGCGAGTGCGGCAGTCTGGCCGAAGAACTGACGTCGGGAAGGCTTCATGGCAGCTCCTTGGTGGCGGGGCAGGTGCGGTAACACAATCCGCGTGCAATGCCCAAGGTAACACGTTCGACGCCGTCCGTCAGCCCTACCGATCGTCGACTGGGAGTAATCCCGAGGCGTGCCAGCAGGCACCGCATTCGGCGCGGGAAGTTCCGGCGGAAGTTGCGGCGTCGCTTGAACCGCACGCTGCGGGGCTGTACAACGGACAGCTGGAGGATTCGCGCCATGCGCACATTGTTGCTGGCGATCGGGACCGCGCTGTTCGGGCTGACCCTGGCACTTCCGGGAAACTGCGCGGAGGTCGCGTTTCCCGCCCGCGAGCACGCGGCGAAGAGTTCGGGCATCGTTCCGGCCGACAAGGCCTGGAGCGACTTGGCGGTCTGTTACGGCCAGGGCGGCAGGCAGCAGTGGGAGTTCATTCTCCCGCAGGCCGGCGAATACTACGTCCACACGCTGTACGCCTCCGGCACCGCCCGCCCGATGCGACTGGTCATCAACGGCCAGCCGCAGGACGGGTTGTTCCTGAACCGCGCCACCGGCGGCTTCCACGCAGACTCGCTGGCCTGGGATACGTGGGGGCCGTTCCCCCTGGTTGCCGGCAGGAACTCGCTGGGCCTCGAAACCGACGGCTACTCGCCCCACCTGGCTGGCTTCGTCGTCTCGGACAGTGCGCAACAGTGGAACAAGAGCGCGTTCGACAAGCTGTTTCCCGGCGCCGGCGTCCTGGTCCCGGAGCGGATCGCCGCCCTGCAGACCACGCTGGCCGAGAATCGCGCCAAGCTCCGCACAAAGCTGGGCGTCGACGAGATCCTGTTCATCCAACGCGTGCCGTATTCGTCGACGCACTACTACACGGAATACCTCGACTCGCAATGGACGCCCGGCGGCGGGATCTTCGTTCTCTCGCTGGCGGACGGCTCGGTCCGCCAACTGGCTGCGGAACTCACGGGCGGCATCTTCGGCCGGCTGGACCTGTCGTTCGACGCCCGGCGGATCGTCTTCGACTGGAAACGCTCGGCCGACGAGGGGTATCGCATTTTCGAAGTGGGGCTGGACGGCACGGGATTGCGCCAGGTCCTGCCGGCGCCGGAGAACGAGGCGGAACTGGTCGAGAAGTACCGGCTGGCGTATCACAACGGCACCGACGACATGCACCCGTGCTACCTGCCCGACGGCGGCTTTGCGTTTGTCTCGACGCGCTGTCAGACCAGCACGCTGTGCCACGGCGGCGACGCCTTCACGACGACCGTGCTGTACCGCATGGACGCCGATGGCCGCAATGTCCGCCCCCTGAGTCACGGGGCGCTCAGCGAAGCGACCCCGGCGGTATTGCCCGATGGGCGGATCATGTACACGCGCTGGGAGTACGTCGACAAGGGCGCGGTGGGGCCGAAGTGCTTGTGGGCCGTGCGGCCGGACGGGACCGCCTCGTCCGAAATCTACGGGAACGACATCCCGTTCCCGCCGACCATGATCCAAGGCCGCCCGATCCCGGACGCTCCGAACAAGTACCTGCTGCTCGGCTGTCCCCATTATCCGCAGAACGCCTTGGGAACCGTCATTCGACTGGACATGAGCCAGCCGATCCGCACGGACCAGCCGATGACCTACCTGACACCCGAGGTCAAGGTCCTGGACGAGGGCGGCTGGCATTTCCAGGATCCGGACCATCCCGGCCAGGTGCTTGTGGACGCGTCCGGGCAAGGCCCGCTGTTCCGCGATCCGTTTCCGATCGACGAGAACTGCTGTCTGGTCGCCCACAAGCCGCGTGGATTCGGGACTCGTTATCAACGCAACGGCTATGGGCTGTACACGCTCGACGCGTCGGTCGGCCCGACGCCAAACACCGACGGGCGGGCCAAGCTGGAGCCGTTCTACTACGACCCGGAGATCTCCTGCTGGCAGCCGCTGCCGGTGAAAGCTCGCCGGACGCCGCCCGTACTCCGCAGCGAGTTCGATCCCAAGCTGGCGGAGCAGAAACTGGCCCGCTGTATTGTGACGGATGTCTATCGGGGCCTGGAAGATGTCGAGCGGGGCACGATCAAGTACCTGCGAGTGCTCGAACAGATCCCGCGGCCGTGGAGTGCGCGGCGGTTTGGCCGGCTGGCCGAAGACCAGTACGACCAGCAGCATGCCGTGGTCTCGAAGGATGGGGCGCTGGGCCTGAAAGTCCAGCATGGCGTGGTCCGGGTCGAAGCCGACGGGAGCGCCCAGTTCCTCGTGCCGGCCGACGCCAACATCTACTTCCAGGCACTGGATGCGAACTACCTGGCGGTGCAGACGGAGCGGACCTTTGTGAATTTCATGCCGGGCGAGACCCGCGGGTGCATCGGCTGTCACGAGACGCCCGCTGACGGGCCGGGGCCGGCCGGCCACGGTTTACTCGCCCTGGCGCATGAACCCGCGCTGCCGGGACCGCAACCCGGCGAGGCGTCCGGGCGCCGCCCGCTGCACTATCCCAGCGACGTCCAGCCCGTCTGGGATCGGCATTGCGTCGAGTGCCACAACGAGAAACGGACCGACGGCGGGCTGGATTTGACCGGCCGGCTGACGCGGCTGTTTTCCGTTTCCTACGAGAGCCTGCTGCCCGAGCGGCGCGGCGCTCGCCAGGACCGCATCGACCCCGACCTGGTTTCCATGATCGGCGAGAATCATCCCAAGACCGGCAACGTCCGCTACCTGCCGCCGCGCAGTCTCGGCTCGCACAACAGTCTGCTGATCGCCATGCTCGCGCCCCAGGCGGTCCACCTGGCGGGCGACGCGGCGCGTCTGGCCCGGCTGGAGCGACTGGTCCAGGCGCACCGGGACGTGCACCTCGCGCCCGACGAGCTGTTGCGGATTTCCACCTGGGTCGACACCAACGCCCAGTACTACGGCTCGTACTTTGGCCGCCGCAATCTCAAGGACAGGGACCACCCCGACTTCCGCCCCGTGCCGACATGGGAATCCGCGCTCGGCATTCCGCCCGCCGCCGTGGCGGCGCAGGGGGAAACCTCGAGCGAACTGGGGCAAGCGTCGGGAGGGCCGCGTCCGGGACTGGAACGAGAGGTAGGCAGCCGATGAGCGACCAGGTCCGCTGGCTGTACGACCAACTCGGGAGGTGGACGGCCCAAGGCCTGATCTCCGGCGACCAGGCGGCGCGGATCCGAGACCTCTATCCCGCCCCCCGAGCCGCTCTTCCCTGGGGACTGATCCTGTTTTCCGGCATCGGAGCCATTGTCGCCGGGTTGGGCGTGATCCTGCTGGGCGCCTACAACTGGCATGTTATTCCCAAGTTCGGCAAGCTGGCGATCATCTTCGGGATCCTGGCGGCGGCCCATGCGACGGGCCTATGGCTCCGCACGCGGACGGACTGGCGCTGGCACCTGGGCGAAGTGGTCTGCCTGCTCGGAAGCATGTTCTTCGGAGCCGGGATCTGGTTGATCGCTCAGATCTATCACATCGAAGAGCACTTTCCCAACGGTTTCTTGATCTGGGGGCTGGGCGTTCTGGCGATGGGCTGGGCCTTGTCTTCCGTGACCCACGGGCTGTTGGCGACGGTGCTGCTGGCCGTGTGGGGTTGTCTCGAGGCCTGGGAATACAACACTCCTGTGCATTGGGCTCCGCTGGTGCTGCTGGTCGGCAGTCTGGGCCTGGCGTATCGGACACGGTCCGCCTGGCTGTGGTTCGCGGGCACGGGGGCCTTGCTGTTGACGGTGTTCGCCAACGCGGGCGAAGTCCGGACGGACCTGGTCTTGCCGGTCCTGATCAACGTGTCCGCGCTGCTGGTGGCGTTGAGCCTGGTGGTGCGTGGCCGGCCACAGTTCTCCGGCAGTGAGTGGGGCTGGGCCTTCTTCGGCTGGCTGGGTTTCGTGCTGAGCGTCTACTTCCTGGGGTTTGCGAGCGTCGTCGACGAAGGCTTAGGCTGGCAGCCGTGGCAGCAGGGCGGGCCGTCCTCGGAGGTCGTGACGTGCTACCGCGGGATTCCGTTAGCGCTGACGGTGCTGGGGTGGGTGGCCGTGGCCTGTGTCTGTCGGCTGACGCCGTCCAGGGATGGCCGGCCGAGTGACTGTTCGTGGGAGGATTGGCTGTTGCCGCTCACTGCCCTGATCACCCAACTGTTGGCCCTGCGGGCCCTGGAAGTCCCTGCCGGGGCCGCGGCCGCGGTCTACAACCTGGTGTTCCTGGCGGTGGCCGTGATGTGGATGGCCCGCGGTTGCCGGGCGGGTTCGCTACGGCCCATGCTGCTGGGCTCGTTGATGCTCATCGCCCTGACGGCCGCGCGGTACTTCGACCTGTTCGAGAGCCTCGCGGTCCGCGGGTTCCTCTTTCTGCTAATTGGCGGGGTGCTGTTCGCCGAGGGGTTCTTCTACCGGCACGCTCGCCGCCAAGTCGTTCCGGCGGAGGAGAAGAGATGAGCAAGTATCTGGCCTTGGTTGCGGCGCTCCTGCAGGGCTTGGTGTTGGCCTACATGGCGGCCGAGCGGGAGTGGGTGTTGCGCACGGGCCGGGTGGTGTATTTGCGGACGGCACCCCTCGATCCGCGGGACGTCATGCGGGGCGACTACGTCCGGCTCGACTACGAGGTGTCCCGCGTCCCGCGGACCAGTTGGCGAGACGGTCTCGCCGTATCGGACGACGCCTCGCCGGCAGTCCCGCGGGACACCAAGGTTTATGCCGTCCTGCGCGAGACCGAAGACGGCTTGGCGGAACTCGTGTCGCTGTCCGATCTCCGCCCGGCGGATGGCCTGTTTCTGCGTGGGCGAGCCAATCCTTGGTGGCGCGGCAATCTGATCGGGGTCCGGTATGGGATCGAGGGCTACTTCCTGGAGCAGGGCCGAGCGAAAGACCTGGAACTACAGCGGAGCCGCGGCGGCGTCCAGATCCCGCTGGAAATGGCGGTCGCGATCGGGGGCAACGGTTTGGCGGTGATCAAGGACCATCGCTGGAGCGCGGTGGGGATCGGGTTGGAACTGGAGTCCCGACCGCAGACGAGCGAGGCCGGGGCAGGGCCGCCCGGGGGCCTCGTCTCGGCGAAGGTCCACTTGCTGAATGCCAGCGAGGACGACGTGGCCATCGTGGATTTGCCGGGCGGACGCGCGCTGGCTTTGGTGCCGGACCAGCGTTTTAACGATGACAGTTGGGACTGGGCGCGCCGCAGCGCGCCGGTGCCCGACGCCAAGCCGGAGGACGTCGTGGTGCTCCGCCCCGGCCAGATCCACACGATCCCGATCGACTTTCAGGATCCGGCCTGGTTCATCGTGGACCTGAACAAGCCGGGCGAGGCGGCAGTCTCGCTGGCACGCACCGAGGCCAATCGGCTGTGGGGTGCGATGTTCCGGTTCGAGTATCGTCCGCCCGATCGCAAGGCGTGCCAACAGTTGCCCCACGCGTCCCTGATCTGGCACGGGCGTTTGCTGTCCCGAGGCTTCGGGCCCACGGGCCGCGTGGACTGACCCGCCGGGCCTGAGTTGCCTGGCAACCGACGATGGACCTGCGTCTGGCGGGCGTCGGGAAGAATGCTGTAGTGAATCGCAACCTGAAAGACCGAGGAGACCGTCATGAAACCGTTACTGAAGGTCCTGCTGCTGGTGTTCGCCTGCCTCCCAGCGTCCGCACTGTGCGCTGCCGATGAGGCGGGTTTCGTCCCGTTGTTCAACGGAAAAGACTTGGCGGGCTGGGTGCCCTGCAACATCGCGCCCGAGACCTTCACGGTGCGCGACGGACTGCTGGTTACCAGCGGCGCTCCGGTCGGCACGCTGCGCACGGCGAAGATGTACGAGAACTTCATCATCGAGTTCGAGTGGCGGCACCTGAAGTCCGGCGGCAATTCGGGCCTGTTCATTTGGGCGGACGGACTGCCCGTGGCGGGATCCGCGTTCTCCCGCGGCATCGAGGTCCAGATCCTGGACCCCGGATTTAATGTCCCGGGCAAGAACGAATGGTACTCGACGCACGGCGACCTGTTCGCCGTGAATGGGGCCGCGCTGACCCTCGCGGGCCGCATCTCGCCCAACGGCCAACGCAGCTTCCCGCAGGAAGAGCGGACCAAGTCGTCGCCCGAATGGAACCACTACCGCGTGGTCGCCAACCACGGCGACATCAGCCTGAGCGTGAACGGCAAAGAGGTGACCGTCGCGAAAGCCGCTTCGCCGCGGAAAGGCTACCTGATGCTGGAATCCGAGGGCTCCGAGGCGCTTTTCCGCAACATCCGGATCCAGGAACTGCCCTCGACGAACCCGAAACCTGAGGAAATCGCCAACGAAGCCGACGGCTTTGTGCCACTGTTCACCGGACTCGACCTCCGCGGCTGGAAGGTCCCGGAGGGCGACAATGGGCATTGGAAAGTCGTCGACGAGATCATCGACTACGACGCGGAAAGCGAGTCCGCCGCCCGCGACAAGAGCCTGTGGAGCGAACGCGAGTTCGGCGACTTTCAACTGGTCGTGGACTGGCGCATCAAGGCCACGCCCTACGTGAATCCGCACGCCTGCAAAGTGCTGCCGGACGGCAGCGAAGAGCTCGGCCCGGACGGAAAGGTCCAGCCCTATCCGCAGCCCGATTCGGATTCGGGCATCTACCTCCGCGGCAGCGGCAAGTACCAGGTGAACATCTGGTGCTGGCCCGTTGGCTCCGGCGAGATGTATGGTGTCCGCCGCGACGCAGCCATGCCGCCCGAAGTCCGCGCGGGCGTGACGCCCCGGGTCAAGGCCGATCAGCCCGTAGGCCAGTGGAATCGGTTCGACATCACCGTCCGCGGCAGCACCGTCAAGGTGTTGCTCAACGGCACGCCGGTCCTGCCCGGCGTCACCATCCCCGGTCTGCCGGAGCGCGGCGCCTTGGCGCTCCAACACCACGGCAGCAGGAAAGACGGCCAGTGGACGAGTCCGCCGTCCCTGGTGCAGTTCCGCAATATCTTTATCCGCGAACTGTAGCGGGTCTTGAGCGGCTGGAGTTCGGAATTGGCCCTGACGCGTTTGGACCGTCGGCAAGTCCAAGAATCGGGGTGCCTGGGGTCGAGCCACGAGGTACGAGTGGCGAGCCCCCAGTTTTCACCTCTGAGGGCTCGCTGCGCTCGACCTCAGGCACCCTGACATCTCGCGTTGACGGCGCACGGATCCGGGACCTTACAGCCGGCTGCGGAGGCGTCGCCAGAAACGGCCCCCGCCGGCGTCGTTGGCCGAGCGAGTCCGCGACGAGCTGACGCTGGCCGTTCGCGACGGTTCGGCTTGGGGTGCGGCGGGTGCGGCCGCCGCGGGAGCTGCCGGGGCGGGATCTGCGGCCGGGGCGGGCGGGGTTTCTGGAGCCGCCGGGGTGGCCGGAGCTTCCGTGGCCGCCGGAGCTTCCGTGGCCGCAGGCTGCGACTCGGTTGCTTCCTCGGCCGCCGCGGCCGAGGAATTCAGGCCGCACTGTCCATTGGCGCAGCTCGAGGAGCGGCGCGAGCGCAACCACTGGGCCTCGACAGACGAAGTGACGGAGGCGAATGTCGCCAGTACGGCGAGTAGCAACAGAGCACGCATGGAAGGTCCTCTCTCAATGGCGGGAAGGAAATCAAAGGCAGGCTGACTAGCTGACGGCAGACCGCAGCTGACAAGCTGGCGAAACTGGGAAAAGCTTACGGACTGAATGGGCGGTGTCAAGGGGGCGCGCCGGCGCTGGTGTCGGACGCGGAGCCTTGAGCGGCCCACTGTAACCCGAAGCGCCAGCGAGAGGGTCGCCTCTCACTCGCTTGCGCTTCGGACTACCTGCGCACCGACGGGTCACGCGGTCGAGCGCCAGCGAGAGGGTCGCCTCCCACTCGCTGGCGCTTCGGGCTCCGGTGGGCACGACGAACGTGTCGTATGCTCGTCCGGCGGTCAATAGAGCCGATCCGCCGAGCTGACGTAGTGTTCGGCCGTTTCGCGGCTGATGAGCCCGTCGTTCAGCAGTCGCCGGATGGACTCGTCCAGCGTCACCATTCCTTCGTTGCGGCCCGTCAGGATGTTATTGTCGATCGACTCGATTTTGCCAAAGCGAATGGCCGCGGCGATGGGCGCTGTGTTGTACATCACTTCCAGGGCGAGCACCCGTTTATCGCCCTTGTGGATGCTGGGCAGCAAGTGCTGGCTGACCACGGCCCGCAAGCTGAACGAAAGCTGGGACCGGATTTCGCGTTGGACGTCCTGGGGAAACAGGTCGGCATACCGCGAGATCGCGCCCTTGGCGTCGCGCGTGTGCAGCGTCGAGAACACGAGGTGACCCGTCTCGGCCGCGCTCAGCGCGACTTGGGCGGTCTCCTGATCGCGGATCTCTCCGGCCAGGATGACGTCCGGGTCCTGGCGGAGTCCGAACTTCAGTCCGTCGGCAAACGTGTTGACGTCCAGGCCGACCTCGCGTTGGGTCACGACCGAGTGCGGCGTGCGGGAAAAGATATACTCCACCGGCTGTTCGACCGTGATGATCCGATAGCCGCCCTCCTGATTCAAGAGGTTGACGATCATCGCCAGCGACGTGGTCTTGCCCGAACCGGCGACGCCGCAGAACAGCACCAGGCCATTGCGATAGTGGGCCAAGCGCCGGGCGAGGTCTTCCGGGAATCCGGCCCACTGGAAATCGGGAATCTGCGTCGGGATGACCCGGAAACACGCGCCCCACTGCTGGCTGCTCAGAAAGTAATTGGCGCGGAACCGATGCGTCGTTCCCGGCCTGCTCAACTCGAAGGCGAAATCGACGTTCTTGTCCGTCCGGAAGCAGGCCAGTGCATGCGGCGGGCAGAGCGGCTCAAGCAGTCCTTGGACTGCGTCCGCGTCCAGTGGCGGCGCCGCCAATTCCCGCAAGTCGCCGTGCAGCCGCAGCACGGGCGGATGCGCGACCACCAGGTGCAAGTCCGACGCCCCGGAGTCGGCCGCCTGGATCAGCCAGTTCTGCAGCGGTTCCGGACAGGCAGTTCTCGTCGAGTCGTTCATGGATCTGGATGCTGTCTCGAAGGCACACGTCTCAGGCGGCCCGACGCCGCGGCTTGAGTCGTGTCGCAGCTGTCGGGGCTGTGGGCTGGTCGAGGGACGCTGCAGCAGAAGCCACCCCGGAATCGCTTTGCCGCCGCAGCGCCGCAGCGATCTGCTGCCGGTAATTGGCCATGCGGTGGTCGGCGAGTCCTTGCTGGCCCCAGTCCAGGATGGATTCGACGGCGCCGCTCCAGCCGGTGAGGAACCGCTGCCACCAGCCGATATCGTCGGAGACGGCCCCGGAGTCCGTCAAGTAGACGAACGTGCCCAAATGCTGGTAACCGAGCGAACGGGGCGGCGCACGCGTGATGACATCCAGATGATTGACGACCCGAAAGGCGAAGGGCCGAAAGGCAAAATCGAAGCTCCGGGCAAAGTCGCTGTCCCCCGTCCGCGGCTGGCCAAACGTGTACAGCCCGGCCACGGGACAGCGCGCCTCGCACCACCGCGCCACACTCAAGGCCGCCAGAGCCGCCCCCAAACTGTGTCCCGTAACCCACAGCCGCCGCGGGATCGCGTCCTGGAGCCGCCGCACCTCGTTGTCCAACAGGTGCCACACACAACTCAGCGCGTCGTAAAAGCCCTCGTGGACGCGCCCGCCCCACGGGCCGGGGACCAGACTGAAATCCAGGTCCGCCATCCAATCCTCCAGACGTTCCGCTTCCGTGCCGCGGAAACAGACCAGGATCGACTGCGGATCGGCCGCGACAAGGCATTGCGTGGACTCGACATCCAGGAACAGGAACTCCGCATACCTCCAACTGTTCAGCACGGTCTGCTCGACCAACCCGGGCTCCGCGTAGACCAACTCGGCCGCCGAAGCCAGATGCAGGGCGGTCCGCAGATCGAAGTGGTGAGTCGCGGTGAGGCGTTGGGACACTGGCACTGCTAGCTACCTCGGAGCAAAGCGAACGACGGGCAAACGCAAACTTGCGCTCAGTCACTTATCGGCAGCCGGATCGGTAAGACTTGCAGGCCGTTGCGGTGTGCCTGGCAACTCGGGACGAATGGCATCGTCCATCGTCGCCAGGCGGAGTCGGCCCGGCCGCTTCGCCTGAGCGTCTCCTGCCTTCGTCTCGGCATGGGTCGTCCCCGCGTGGATGTCAACACGGGGTAGGACGGATTGCCAATCCGTCCCACCTGGAGGTCGTCCCCACGTGGGTGTTGACATGGGCGTCGGCGCCAGTACAACGGGCTACAGCGAATCGTGGAGTGACGAATGGCGGACTCGAACAACATTTCGAAACCGGCTGCGGGCGGCTCGCCAAGTCCCTGCGCGGGCCACACTTGCGCCCGCCGCGGTTTCTTTCGGCGGAGCCTGAGCCTGCTGGCTGGCTCGGCCCTGGCCTGGGGATTTTCCCTGCTGGCCGCGACGCATCTGCTGTGGCTGCTGGGCCTGGCCCGGTTCATGTTTCCGAACGTTGTGATCGAGCCGCCGACCAGGTTCAAAGCAGGCCGCCCCGAAGATTACCAGCCGGGACAGGTCGAGACGCGGTTTACCGGCCGGTTTGGCGTGTGGATCGTGCGGCACGAGTACCAGGGCCGGGCGCAGATCTACGCCTTGCGGACGTACTGTACTCATTTGGGATGCACGCCGCTGTGGCTGGATGCCGAGCAGAAATTCCGCTGTCCCTGCCACGGCAGTGGTTTTTCCAAGGAGGGAGTGAATCTGGAAGGCCCCGCCCCGCGGCCGCTGGAACGTTACGCGATCCGGATCGCGGAGGACGGCTTGATCGAAGTGGACAAAAGCCGCCTGTTCCAACAAGAACTGGGCCAATGGAAAGACCCGGACAGCTATGTGCCCGTGTAAACGGATTTGGTAGAGGACCCCCCGCATGCCGTCGCTGGGCGAAAGAATCCGCGGCTCGCAGATCTGGAAGAGCATCTTCCGGCACCCACCTCCGTTGAACCGCCGCAACCGGATTGCGGTCGTGCTGACGAATCTGATCCTGCACCTGCATCCGGTCTCGATCCGCAAGCACGGGATCGCCCTCGGCTATACCTGGTGCATGGGCGGCTTGACATTTTTCCTGTTCGTCGTCGAGACGATCACGGGCCTGCTGTTGATGTTCTACTACCGGCCGACGATCGAATGGGCGTACCATGATATGCTCGATCTGCGCGACGCCACCTCGCTGGGCGTGCTGCGGGAACTGCACCGCTGGGCGGGGCATGCGATGGTGATCGCCGTCTGGCTGCACATGTACCGTGTGTTCCTGACCGGCAGCTACAAGCCGCCGCGGGAATTCAATTGGGTCGTCGGCGTCAACCTGTTGGTGCTGACCCTGTTGCTGTCGTTTACCGGGTACCTTCTGCCCTGGGATCAATTGGCGATCTGGGCGGTCACGGTGGGCACCAACATGGCGCGGGCCACGCCCCTGTTGGGCGCGGAGGGGCCCGGGGCGCAACTGCTGACCGTGGACGGCGTCAACTTGATCACCGATGCGTCGGACGCCCGGTTCGGCTTGCTGGGCGCGCGAGCGGTGGGCGAAGTGGCCTTGAACCGCTTCTACGTGCTGCATTGCATCGCCCTGCCGTTGGCGGTCGCCCTGCTGTCCGCGGTCCATTTCTGGCGGGTGCGCAAGGACGGAGGGATCAGTGGACCCCTGTGATCTCTCGCAATTCCACCACGAGGTCTCCGGCTTCCTGGCCGGCTACTATCTGGCCCTGGCCGCGATGAATGTCCTGGCGGCCGGCTGCGTGTGGCGCAGCGGCCGAGCGACGGTCCTGGTGCGCTGCGGCCGAGTGCGCGTGACGACGGCGCCGCTGTGGCTGCTGGGCGCGGCCTTGTTCAGCTGGATGTCGGCCACGGCCCGCAGCGGCGATTCCGCGGCGTTAAGCCGGATTTCGCTGCCGGAGCCGGTCAAGGACGTTCTGAATATCGCCCTGCAGCCCACATGGTTTACGCTGGGCACGTTCGCGGCGTTGGCCCTGCTGTTCCTGGCCCGCCGGTTCTTTGTCCGGCCCGCAGTGGCCTGGCTCCTGCTGAACCTGGCGTGCCTGTTCCTGGGCCTCTCGCTGACCGATCCGGATTTTGCCCGGATCGTGGGCAAGCCGGACAACGTGCCGATCGTGGGCATGATTTTCCTGCTGGGCTTCTTCACGTGGCTGGGCGCTTCGCGGGCGATCGAGAACGACGACCGGCTGGAGCGTGGGGAGCCCACGGTCGAGCAGCGGGACAGCGACAAGGTGCTGGTCTGGCCGGACTTGGTCTACATCGAACTGATTTGCATGGTGGCCGTGACGGCCTTCTTGATCTACTGGTCGCTGGTCCTGCAAGCGCCGCTCGAACAGCCCGCCAATCCGCTCCGCACGCCGAATCCCTCCAAGGCTCCGTGGTACTTCCTGGGCCTGCAGGAGATGCTGGTGTACTTCGATCCCTGGCTGGCCGGCGTCGTACTGCCCGCCTTGATCATCGTCGGTTTGTCGGCCCTCCCGTACCTGGACAGGAACAAGCTCGGCAACGGCTACTACACGATCCGCCAGCGGCCGTTTGCTTACCTGGCGTACCAGTTCGGTTTCCTGGCCTTGTGGACGTTGCTGATTCTGATCGGCACGTTTCTGCGCGGACCGACGTGGAACTATTTCGGACTGTACGAGACCTGGGACCCGCACCGGGCGTCGAACCTGGTCAATGTGAGCTTGTCCGAGTATTTCTGGGTCTGGCTGTTGCAGACGCGCCAGCCGCTGGCAGCGGACGGGGCCGGCGTCCTGACGCAGCTGGGCACGATTCTGCTCCGCGAGCTACCGGGGCTGACGCTGTTGGCCCTGTACTTTGCCGGCCTTCCCTGGCTGCTGGTCAGGACCAGCAGGTTCTTTCGCGACCTGCGCGGCCAGCTGGGCCGCGTGCGGTACGCGATCATGATCCTTCTGCTGCTGCTGATGGTCCTGTTGCCGATCAAGATGCTCGGTCGCTGGACCTGCAACCTCAGTTACCTGGTGTCCATTCCCGAGTACCGCCTGAACCTGTAACGGCGGGGAACGAGGTCCATGCCTGCCACCGACCAGACCTGGTATTCGCTGAAGCTGTTGCACCGGCTGTTCGCCGTGGCCTCGCTGGCGCTGTTGGCGACCACCGTGTGGATGCTGGCCCGGGACCATCGGCGGCCATGGAAGGAGTATCAGCGGACGGCCCGAAGGATCGAATCCCTCACTGCCGCCTGGCGGCAGTACCAGTCGCCCACCGGGCAGGATCCGGGAGCGGCGAGCACCGCCGAACTGAGCCAGCTGGAGGCCGCGGCGGCACGGGATTCCCAGTACTTCTATTTCGAGCACGGCTTGCCCTGGCCCGGCAAGCGGCTGCTGGAACTGCCGATTCTGGATGCCTTCAACTCGCCGCTCCAGATCGAGAACCTGTGGGCCGAGGGCCTGACGCAAGACCTCAACTTCCGCCAGGTCCCCCGCTTCGACCGCTGCACGACGTGCCACACCGCGATGCAGAAGACGGAACCCGGTTCGCCGGACGCCCCCGCGTATCCGGGTGAACAACTGCTTCAGTTCACCGTCTCCGTGGGCGCCGGGGCCCCTCGTTTAACCGCGACCCAACGGGGAGCGCGCGAAACGAACGCGGCTGCCGCCCCAGCCGCAACCTCCACTCCCGGCAACGCGACATCCCCCGCAGCCACGCTCGAACCGTCGTTGGGCCTGCTGCTGGCCAGCCAGGGCTTGCTCCGCCCGGACGATGCGACCGTATGCTACGTGCGGCCCGGCAGCCCCGCGGCCACGGCCGTCTTGACCACCCCGCCCCCGGTCGCCCAAAGCGCAGAGCAGATCTTGTCCGCCCAGTTCCGGATCGGGGCTGCCACGCCCGTGCCGCAACTCGCCCCCGGCTTGCGGGCCGGCGACGTACTGGTCGCGGTCAACGGCGTGCCGGTCGCCGGCCGCGAACAAGCGGTCGCCCAGCTGCTGGCGGCGGCCTCCCAGCCGCCGCTCGCGGCCGCCGGAAACGCCGCGAAGGGTGAAGCGCCGGGCGACGACGAGGATCGCGACGACGACGAACCGCCCGGGCAGACGGCGACGACTCCCACGCTGCAGCTGACCGTCCGCCGCGGGCTGCCGCATCCGTTTGCCAGCCATCCCCGGCTGGACTTGTTCGTGGGCGAATCGAGCCCCCACAAGCTGTCCGACTTTGCCTGCACGATCTGCCACGAGGGGCAGGGCAGTGCCACCGAGTTCCGCTGGGCGTCGCACGCGCCCAACGACCTGGCCGACCGCCAGCGCTGGCGCGGCCAGCACGGCTGGTTCGACAATCCGTCTTGGGATTTCCCGATGCTGCCGCAGCGGTTTGTCGAGAGCGCTTGCCCGAAGTGCCACCATCGCGTCGTCGACTTGCAGCCCAGCGAACGGTTCCCGCAACCGCCCGCGCCCAAGTTGCTGCGCGGCTATACATTGGTCCGCACCTACGGCTGCTATGGCTGCCACGAAATCAATGGCTTTCAAGACGGCAAGAGCGTCGGGCCGGATTTGCGCACCGAGCCTGCCGCGGCGATTGAGGCACAAACCGCCTCCCCCTTCCCCGGCCGGCAGCGGCCGCCGGGGCCGAGCCTGCGGTATCTCGACGGCAGCTGGACCGACGCTTTCCTGCACGACTGGCTGCTGGATCCACGCCGCTTTCGCCCGGCGACGCGAATGCCGCGCGTCTTCGGGCAATGGAACCATCTCGACGGCCCCAGCCGCCAGCTGGCCGAACAGTACGAACCGCTGGAGATCCGCGGGATCGTCGCGTATCTCCGCCAGGGCGCGCAGGCCGCAGCGCCCGCCGCCGCACCGGCAGGCGTCACGCCCGGTTCGGCCCAGGACCAAGCCGCGCGGGGACGCGTGCTGTTCCAGACTCGCGGCTGTCTCGCTTGCCATACGCACGCGGCGTTTGCCGATGCCGACCCGTTCCGCGACCCGGACGAACTGGTCGCCGGGCCGGATCTGTCGAACATCGCCGGCAAGTTGGCTGGCGACACCGGACTGGCGTGGCTCACCGAGTTCATTCGCCAACCGGCCCGGCACCTGCCGCGGACGATCATGCCCGACCTGCTGCTGGAGCCCATTTCGCAACGGGATGCGGCCGGTCAGGTCCTGGCGCTCACCGACCCGGCGGCGGATCTCGCCCAGTTCCTGTTGCAGGAATCCCGTGCCGATTACCAGCCGCGACCGCTGCCCGAGGTCGACACGGCGACGCTGGACCAGCTGACCGTCGAGTACCTGCGCGGAATGTTCCGCGACAGCCAAGCCCGACAGTACGTCCAGCAGGGCATTCCCGCCGAACTGGCGAACACGCTGCCAGCGGCGGAGAGAGAACTGTTGTCGCCCAGCGGCCCGGGGCCGACGAAACCGACCGTCGAACAGAAACTGCGTTACATCGGCAGCAAGAGCATCACCCGATACGGCTGTTTCGGTTGCCACGACATCGCCGGTTTCGAGACGGCCAAGCAGATCGGCCCGCCGCTGTCCGACTGGGGACGCAAGCAGCCCAGCCTGCTGGCCTTCGAAAAGATCTCGGCGTACCTCGCCGCCCACGGCGAGAACCTCTTGCCGGCGGAGGCGGTGTCGCCCGAGGCCGCCGCCAACGCCGCCTATTTCCGCCAGCAACTGGACGCCGGCACGCGCATCGGCTTCCTGCACCAGAAGCTGGCCGAGCCGCGGAGCTACGACTATCAAGTCGTCGCTAACAAGGCCTATCGCGACCGCCTGCGGATGCCCCTGTTTCCCTTCACGGCCGAGGACCGCGAGGCGATCATGACGTTCGTCCTGGGACTGGTCGCCCAGCCGCCGACGGACAAATACGTCTCCACGCTCAAGGCCACGCGAGCCGCGATCGTCGACGGACAGGAATTGCTGGAGCGGTACAAGTGCGCCAGCTGCCATGTGCTGGAACCGCAGAAGTGGCACTTGGCCTACGAGCCGGGTTCGTTCCAGCCGCCTCCGGAGAAACCCGTCTTCCCCTGGGTTGCGCACCCGTTCCCGCCCGACCAGCTGGAGCGCTCCCGGCAGCCCGATGCGCGGGGTCTGCTGCACGCCACGGTGGTCGGCATGCCGACGCTGGCGGACGACGGCCGCCCGCTGGTCTTCGACGACTGTGGCGACGAGCTGTTCGAAGACGAACCGTACTTGCCCCCAACGCTCGAGTACCCGTTCCAGCTGTGGCAACCGGCGGCATTGGACGGCCGGAGCTATCAGGTGGGGCAGGTGACCGTCAAGATCTTGGGAGATCAGATCGTCGCCCGGCAGCGAGCCCGGGGCGGATTTCTGGCCCAGTATCTGCTACCCCACGTGACCAAGCTCGAGCGCGCTGCGAACCCCAACGCCAAGGGCTCGCAAGCCTGGGGCTGGCTCCCGCCGCCGCTGCTGGGCGAGGGCGCCAAGGTCCAGCCCGGCTGGTTGCACGACTATCTGCTGGCTCCGGAGGTCGTCCGGCCCGCGTCGTTCCTGCGGATGCCCAAGTACAGCTTGTCGGCGGAGGAAGCCGCGGCGCTGGTCAGGTACTTTGCCGCCCAAGATGGCGCCGCCTACCCGTACCAGTCGATCGAGCGCCGCAGCCGAGCTTACCTGCAGCAAGCGGCAGCCGAGTTCCGCCAGCAGCCGCCCGCGGCCGACGCTCCCGCAAACGCGGCCGCTTCGCCGGACAGCGACCGGTTATCCGCCGCCATGCGGATCGTGACGGACAAGAATTACTGCATCACCTGCCACCTCGTCGGGGATTTCGCTCCGCAGACCAGCGACCGAGCCAAAGGCCCGAACCTGGCCGACGTCTACCGCCGGTTCCGCCCCGACTATGTGCGGCGGTGGATCGCCGAGCCGGTGTCGGTGCTGCCGTACACAGGCATGCCGATCATCATCCCGTTCCAGCCGGATGCGCCGCACCAGGGCGGCGTCGCCCAGACGCTGTATCCCGGCACCAGCGTGCAACAACTGGACTCGCTGGTCGACCTGCTGATGAACTTCGACGCCTACACTCGCCAGCGCGCCTCGGTCACCCCGCTGATCTCAGGCCCAAGCGGACGATAGTCTCCCGCAGCCTCAGTTCATGCACGGTCCAGCCGAACCTGAAGCCGTATCTCCCCGGCCACGTATCTCCCCGGCCACACTGGCACGACTGGGGTGCTCGACCTACAATGTTATTCGAGGCTCAGTGCTCCTGCGGTCCTGCTCGACCCACCGACGTTCGTGAGTCTTTCAGTACCGGAGGACTCGGCAGCCGGTTCCTTTCAGCCGCCTCACGGCGACCGCACTCGAGGTGCGAGCCAATCCCATCCCGCCAGACCCGACCGGACAATTTTGCTTTTCGCGCGTGACGTTGCCGGGCCGTTGGGGTACTTAGGACTCGGGGCGGAATCGAGGGGACCAGGCGTGACACGAGCAATGGCGGAGGTTGTTGAGGTGGCGAACGAGAAACCGGACCGTTTGCGGGAGGTGGGGGTGGAGCCGCCGGAGCCGGGCGCCTGGCGAGATACAACGACGCAGGAATGCGGGCCAGGCGACGACCAGGACCTGCGTCTGGCCGAACTCATCGACCAATACCTGGCGGATCTCCAGGCCGGGACGGCACCGGATCGGGCGCGGTTGCTGGCCGACCACCCGGAGCTGGCCGGCGCGTTGGAAGCCTGCCTGGCCGGGATCGACTTTATCCACGCGGCCGGCGCCGGTCCGGAACGGTCGCCGGAGCGAGTCCTGGGCGATTTCCGGATTGGCCGCGAGATCGGGCGCGGCGGCATGGGCGCGGTTTACGAGGCGGAACAGATCTCGCTGGGCCGGCGCGTGGCGCTCAAGGTGCTCCGCTTTGGCGGCGTCAGCGACCCGGAAGCCTTGCAGCGATTCCGCCGCGAGGCGGAAACCGTCGCGCGGCTGCACCACACCAACATCGTCCCGATCTTCGCCGTCGGCAGCGCAGCCGGCGTTAATTACTACGCGATGCAGTTCATCGACGGTCCCAGCCTGGATCGGGTGTTGCGCGAGCGGGGAGCGCCGCTCGACGTGCAGCAGGTTGCCGATTGGGGGCTGCAGGCGGCCGAGGCCCTGGTCCACGCCCATGCCCGGGGCGTGATCCACCGCGACGTGAAGCCGTCGAACCTGCTGCTGGACCGCGACGGACGCATCTGGTTGACCGATTTCGGCTTGGCCAAACGCCTGGACGACGTGACACTCAGTCTGAGCGGGACGCTGCTCGGGACCCCGCGGTACATGAGTCCCGAGCAAGCGTCCGCGGCCCACCACACACTGGATCACCGCACCGACATCTATAGCCTGGGAGCCACCTTGTACGAGTTGGCCACGGGCAGGCCGGTGTTCACCGGCGCCACCCCGCAGGACGTGATCCGCCAGATTTTGACGGCCGAGCCGTTGGCGCCGCGGCGCCGCCGGCCGAACCTGCCGCGGGATCTGGAGACGATCTTGTTAAAGTCCCTCGCCAAAGAGCCCGCGCAGCGATACGCGTCCGCCCGGCAACTGGCCAACGACTTGCGAGCCTTCCAGGAAGGGCGGCCGATTTCCGCGCGGCGCGCCCACGTTGTCGAACGGGCAGCTCGCTGGCTGAAACGCCAGAAACGCAGCGTGGCCCTGTCCGCCGCCGCCATGGCCGTCACGCTGCTGCTGGTGGCCGTGGGGGCGGTGGGCAGTTACTTCTGGCAGCGGAGCCGTCTGGCCTTTCTGCTGCTGAAGACCGATTGCCCGCCGCTGGTGGCGGAATTGCGAGCCGGAGACCAGCCGGTGATCCCGCCCCTGACGGTGCCGACCCAAAGCCGGGTCGAGGTGCCGGCGGGCGACTATCAGTTGCGCGTGTCAGGCGACGGCCGGCTGAGCCAGTCGTTCGACGTGCGGCTGGCTCGCGGCGAGGCATGGGAGCGCAAGCTCGACCTGGAGGACCAGTTGCTGTGGCGCGACGTGCGGATCGAACGGGCGTTTCGGCCGTTCGGCGTGTGGCAATCCCCGGCGCAAGGCAGCGCGCTCGCAGCGGCGAGTGGGACGCCAGCGGTGGCCGGAGCCGCCGCGGCCGCCGCGTCTGTGCCGTCGGGCGCCCCGCAACTCGCTGCCGCGGAGCAGCTGCGGACGGACGTGCTGCTGCTCACCTCGCAGGGAAGCCGCTTATGCCGATCACGACGGTGATCGCGTCCTGGATGTCGTGCTTCCGGGCCAGCTGCAGGCGCTCGACCAGCGTCTGGAAATGCGGGCCTTCAGCGGCGCCAGCGGCCGCACGTTGTGGCGGTTTCCGCTGCCGCCGGCGGTCGACCAGCAGCTGGCGTTCAGCAATGTGCCGCCGGCGGCCGCCGCCGACCTGGACGCCGACGGGCGGGCGGAGACGATCGTGCTGACGCTGCCCGACGCGGTGGACGCCGACGGGGTGACGAAAACGTTCGCCCGCCTCGACGTCCTGGACCACGCGACCGGCGCAGCGCGCTGGCATTGGCAGACGCCCGTCAGCCGGCACGCCAACGAAGTCCGCGGCGACCCCCGCCGGCTCCGGACACGCTTGCGGCCGGTCACGGTACGGCGCCCCGGCGGCCAGCACTGGATTGCCCTCTTGACCCGCAACCACCAGAATCAGGATCAGGTCCACGTCTTGGACGAAACCGGGAAGCTGGTTTCCGAATTCCAGTTGGAACCGGATCTGCGGACGCTGGGCAACCGGCTGTGGCCGATCGACGGGCAGGGGAACGGCGAAGAGCACCTGGTGCTGTGGGGCGGCACTTGGCTGTCGCTGCTGGCCCCGCAGCGGCTGGATCGGCCGGTCTGGCGGCGCGAGCACCTCACGGCATTTGAACAGGTCGTCGGCTTGCTGCCCGATCCGGCGGCCGCGGGACGGATCGTCGTGATGGGGGGCGGCGGCGACCATTCGCTGCGCGGCGTGGATGCCCGCTCCGGCCGATTTGCCTGGCTGTGCGTGGGTCCGCCGGCCGGAGGACTGAATGCCGCCCTGGACCCACCCTGGCTGTTGAACGCCCCGGCCCCCGACCTGCCGCCGTGTGCGGTCTACCAGTTCCGCACGGTCGCGATCCTGCGCCGCGGCACGGGCGCGACGGAGCCGGCAGCGGCGCTCGCCCCCGGTGCGGGCAGCCGTTGGCGGGCGGTTGCCGCGCCGACGCTTGCGCCGGCGGCGGCCGATCCGCGGCTGCGGCGGCCGCTGCCGTGGCGGCCGCAGGATCACGAACTCGCATCCCTGCTTCGCGACCTGGGCTGGTTTGCCTTCTACGGGCTGACCTTGGCGGTTCTGCCGCTGGTGTATTCTGGGCGTCTGGCCCGCCGCCGGCAGTGGACGCTGAAGACCCTGCTCCTGTTGCCGGCCGTGGCGGGTGTGGCGCTGGTGGGAGTCCTGCTCGAACCCGGCGGCGGTCCCAGCCACCCGCTGCCGGACAAGCTGCTGGGGGCGTTCCTGTTTGCCGGCCCCGTCATTTTCGGTTTGGCGACGCTCGCCCGCTGGATCTGGCAGGGCCGCTGGAGAATCGCGGCGGCCTGGCTGGCGGCGGGCCTGCTCGTGATGGCCGGCCTGATGGCCTTTCAACTGGTTGCCGGTGTCCGGCATCGGGCCCCGTTGCAGCCGGAGGAATACTACTCGTGGTCCGGTTGGTATTGGATTGCGGTGCCCGTCTTTCTCGGACTGGCGTGGACGTTGTGTCTCGCCGTCAACGCTGCCGGCCTGGTGCGCCGGGCCTGGCTTTGGCGGCGACGACCGGGAGAATCAAACCTGTGACCGCTCCGCCTGAATCTTCGTCGGCCAACCCCGCTCCGGGCGACTCCTGGGGAGAACGCCTGGGCCGCTACGAACCGTGGCTGCGGCTGCTGGCCAAGCTGGAAATCGACAGCCGATTTCAGGGCAAGTTCTCGGCTTCCGACGCGGTCCAGCAGACGCTGTTGGAAGCCTGGCAGAATTGGGACCGGTTTCGCGGCCGGGACGAAGCCCAGCGGCGCGCCTGGCTGCGGCAAATCCTGGCGCACCAATTGGCCAAGCTTGTCCGCCATTTCGCCGGCACGCAGAAGCGCGACATGGCCCGCGAGATCCCACTGGAAGCCTCCCTGAGCCGGTCGTCGCTGCGACTCGACCAGTTGCTGGCCGCCGACCAAGCGACGCCCAGTGCTCAGGTCGTTGCTCAGGAACAGGCGTTGCAGTTGGCCCGGGTACTGGAACAACTGCCCGCAGATTACCGGCAAGTGATCGTGCTCCGCAATTTGGAAGACCTGTCGCACGACGAAATCGCCGTCCGCATGAACCGCTCGGTTGGGGCTGTGCGGATGCTGTGGGTCCGGGCCCTCGCGGCCCTCAGTGAGAAAATGCGTGCATCGTGACGGAAAAACACCTGAGGGACCTTGGCCGGCATGTCATTCACCCATCGTTCACGAAATAGGGTCCTCGTTTATCGCCAAGCCGGCAGGCGACGGCTTAGGTGGCGGCATCCCGCTGATCCGCCGTCGCCTGCCGGCTCGGCGTTAGACGAACTGAGCCGAATGGGGAGAGTTATTTCGTGAGCGTTGCCAGCAGGGAGCCCCGTGCGCGGCCCAGGCGAAATGGAGGGATGCCTGGGGTCGAGCGAGCCTCTTGCGGCCCAAAATTGGGGGCTCGCCATTCATGCCTCGTGGCTCGACCCCAGGCATCCAGTCCCAATTCTCCACTTGGACAAGACATCATGGACAAGACACCAGCCTCGCTGCAGGAACGGACCGACTGTGTTAGATTGTCTGCGGTTGGCCTGAATGTCAGGCGAGCTTGGTCGTATAGCAACGGAGAGCACGAGGAACGCTGCACCAAGCCCGCGCCGTTTCCCAGTATGGACCCCTACAGCCAAGGCCGTGTGCTGTCGGGTCGTTCAGCGTGACCAAGTGCCTTGAAATCCCCGGAGTCGATTGCCCATGTGGCTGTACTGCGTGCGTCATGGAGAAAGCGTCCATAATGCGGAGGGCCGCATTCAGGGCCAACTGGACATCCCACTTTCGGATTTCGGCCGGCGCCAGGGCGAAGCGATTGCCGAGGCGCTGGCCGGTTGCCCGATCGAAGCGATTTATGCCAGCCCGCTGTTGCGGGCGTACCAGACCGCCCAGATCGTCGAACGTCGGCTGAATCTGCCGATCCGGATCGACCCGCGACTGCAGGAGATCCACGTCGGCGTTTTCCAAGGACGGCTGCGGCGCGAAGTCGCCGAACTGTATCCCGAGGAATTCGCCCGCTGGACGGCCGGCGATCCGGACTTCGTCGTTCCCGGCGGCGAATCACGGCGCTCGCTGCAGACGCGGGGCTGTGCCGCGTTCCGCGAGATCGCCGCGGCCGGGCACGAGCACGCGGCCATCATCGCCCACGGCCGGTTGCTGGTGGTGACGCTGGAGGCGTTCGTCCAGGTCCCCGCGGGGCCGGCAACTCCGTCGCTGGAAAACGCGTCGATCACGATCGTCCGCTGTGACGGCGCTGATCGCTGGGAACTGACGGCGTATAATCAGGTCGAACACCTCCGGGACGTGGGCCTGACCGGAGCAGGCGATTTGTAGGCTCTTTCTCGGATTCCGAAAGGACGATGCAGCCATGATCACCGGGAGCCTCCGCGGCCGCTGCGGCCGGCTGGTGCTTGTCTGGCTTGTTAGTCTCAGCATGGCCACGCCGACGCTGGGGCAGGGCGGCGCGGCGGCTCCGGATGCGGCGCGAGTCGCCACGTTGCTGGAGCAGCAGGCGATGGAGGCCATGGACTCGAAACAGTTCCAAGTGGCTGCGGCGCTGTTCGAGAAAGCCCTGGCAGCCGACCCCGGCAACGTCGGGTTGGCCCACTGGCTGGCGGGTGCCCTGTTGTCGAGTCCGGGCTCCGACACCCGCGTGGCCAGGCGTCTGGAGGAACTGTGCCGTCGCTTTCCTGAGGACGGCGATCTGCAGACGTATTTCGCCTTGGCCCTGGCTCGCGACGAGCGATACGCCGAATCCAAGGCGGCCTTGCAGAAGTCCCGAGAGTTGGGCGCCGAGCCGGCCGAACTGATCGGTGCTGAGACGGTTCGCCGGATCGAGGAGCGGAGCCAGCCGGGTTTCGTCAAGCAGTTCCTCGGGATCATGGCCTGGTTTGCCGCCGCCTATGCGGTGATCATGGGGCTGATGGCTGGGGCGGGAGTCGTGCTGTCGGCCCTCACTCCGCGCGTCCCCGAGCCGCCGGCGGGCGCCGCCTTCGGCAGCGGCGAAGTGTTCATGAGCGGCCAGGAGTCCAGCCTGGCCCGAATGTACATGCTGGTCCTGATCCTGGGCTTGCTGCTGTTCTACGTTTCCGTGCCCTTCGTCATCGCAGGACTCGTCGCCAGCACCGGCGCGGCGCTGTACCTGATTTTCAAGCTGCCGCGGATTCCCGTCCAACTGCTGGTCATTATCGTCCTGACCGGATTGGGCATGGCTTGGGCGGTGTTGAAGAGCCTGTTCGCTTCGCACGGCCGCGGCAGTTTCGGAATCCGCAAGACGGCGGAGGACTGCCCGCGGTTGATCGGGGCCATTCGCGAGGTGGCCAGCCGCACCGACACGGCGGCCGTGGATGAAGTCTATCTGGCCCCGGGAGCCTCGATCGGTGTGCATCAGGAAGGCCGCGGTCCATTCGGCATGTTCGGCGTCAAACGCCGCGTCTTGACGCTCGGCCTGTCCACCATGTCGGCGCTGACGATCAGCGAATTGAAAGCCATCCTGGCCCACGAGTATGCCCACTTCAGCCACCAGGACACGTTTTACAGCCGGTTCATTCACCAGGTCACGCTGTCCATCCAGCAGGCCTTGTCCGGCATGGCCGGGGCTGGCGGCCGCTTGAACTATGTGAATCCGTTTTTCTGGTTCTTCTGGCTGTATTATCACGCGTACAGCATGCTGGCTTGCGGGTTCTCCCGTTCCCGCGAATTTCTGGCCGACCGGATGGCGGTCAGTTTGTACGGCAAGGAAGCGTTCATTTCGTCACTGACCAAAGTCGCGACCGAGGGGATGATGTTCGAGGGCATGATGTTCCAGAACGTCGATTCCTTGCTGGCCGAGGGCAAGGCGTTCGAGAACATCTACGAGTCGTTTCGCGAGTTCCACGGCCAGAACGTGACCAGCGAAGACCGGCAGAAAATGTACCGGGCGCTGCTGGAGGAGAAGCCCTCCTGGTTTGCCACCCATCCGACATTCCAGGAGCGGCTGCGGGCCGCCACGCCCTTTGCGGATCTGCCGCCCCAGGAACCGCAGCCGGCCAACAGCCTGTTCGAGGATCCGGTCGCGATCGAAACGGAACTGACCGACTACCTGACCCAATACGTGGCCGCCGTCCGGCAGCTGCAAGCCCAAGCGGCCGGAGGCTGAGCGTCGGGCGGGGACGCCGGCGCAAGGCGGTCGGCTGGCGCAAGCCAGCCGGCTTTGGCCATGCCAACACATCTGTCCAAACGAACGCCAGCCGGGGCTTCTCCGGACGAACGGCCAGCGTGTAGAATCATCGCTGCCCGGCCGCGGGCCGACGCTAGCCGAACCTGCAACCGACCGATCCGTCAACAAGGGTGCCTCACGATGACTCCTCGCGAACGTGTCTTGGCGGCATTGAATCACGAACAGCCCGACCGGGCGCCGATCGACCTGAGCGGCCATCGCTCGTCGGGCATCGCCGCGATTGCCTATCGCAAGCTGCGGGCCGCGTTGGGCCTGCCGGAACGGACGATCCGCGTCTACGATCCGGTCCAGCAATTGGCGATCGTCGACGAGGACGTCCTGCAGCGGTTCGGCGTGGACACGATCGAACTGGGCCGCGGGTTCGCCTTGGAGGATCAGCACTGGGCCGACTGGACGCTGCCTGACGGTTCGCCGTGCCAGATGCCCGCCTGGGCGCTGCCCGAACGCGAAGCAGGCCGCTGGATCATGCGGTCCCCCAGCGGGCGAGTGCTGGCCCAGATGCCCGACGGAGCGTTGTACTTTGAGCAGTGTTATTGGCCGTACCTCGAAGCGGACGACCTGGACCAGCTTGAGGAAGCGCTGACCGAGAACATGTGGTGCCAGGTCAAGTCGCCCCCGGGGCCGCTGACCACCGGCCCGGGCGGATTGCAGCGTCTGGCGGAGGGCGCCAAGCGTTTGCGCGAAAGCACGGACCGGGCGATCATCGGCCTGTTCGGCGGCAACTTGCTGGAAACCGGCCAGTTCCTGTATCGCAACGACGGGTTCCTAATGCTGCTGGCCGCCGACCCCAAGCGGGCGGGCGAGTTCCTGGACCGGCTGCTGGCGTTGCACCTGCAGAACTTGGAGAACTTCCTGGCGGCCGTCGGGCCGTACATCGATATCATCTTGTTCGGCGACGACTTGGGGATGCAGAACGGCCCGCAGATTTCCCCGCAGATGTACCGCGAGTTGTTCAAGCCGCGGCATTCCTTGCTGTGGCATCGGGCCAAGGAACTGGCGCCGGTCAAAGTCATGCTGCACTGCTGCGGCGGCGTGCGGGAACTGCTGAACGACTTGATCGAAGCCGGCCTGGACGCGATCAATCCCGTCCAGATCAGCTGCCGCGGCATGGAACCGCGGGCCTTGAAAGCCGACTTCGGCGACCGGATCACGTTCTGGGGCGGCGGCTGCGACACGCACAAAGTCCTGCCCACCGGGACACCCGACGAAATCCGCCGGCATGTGAAAGAGCAGGTGGCCGTCTTCAAGCCCGGCGGCGGCTTCGTGTTCCAGCAGGTCCACAACATCCTGGCCGACGTCCCGCCGGAGAACGTCCTGGCCATGCTCGCAGCGGCGCTGGAAGCGGCGTAGCGCCGCCGCGGGCTGGGGTTGCGCTGGTCGTTCACGGCGCGCCCGTCAACCGGCCCACGGCGCGCGGGCGGGACGGGTGCGCAGTCCGTTCGCCTCGTCGTCGCCGACGAACTCCTCCTTGACCGGGTCCACCGTCAGTTTGCGGTTCAATACCCAGGCCAGGGCCGCCGCGTGGCAGGCGATGTGGGAGTGCCGCATGACGTTCGAGTTGGCCGCGGGCTGAGCCCGTGACTTGACGCAATCGATGAAATTGCGGGAGTGTGTGGCCACGTCGAGCCCGCTCTCCCGCTTGCCCGTCACGTCCTGCAACTCGGCTTTCAGCGAGGCCGGCTGCACCTCGATGCCGCCGCTGTCCCCGGTTTCCACCCAACCCTCGTCGCCGACGAACCGGACCGGACAAGTGCCCAGCGCCTGGACCCAACCGGGACGCTGGCCGAACGGAGTCTCCAGGCAGTCCAGGATCAATTTCACGCCATTGGCATAACGGCATTGGATCGTCTTGCCCGCCGGCTCGTACTCGATCGGCAGCGTGTCGTCCGCGGCATTGGCCCATTGGCACAGGTCCACCGTGTGGGCGCCCCAGTCCAGGAGTTTGGCCCCCGAGTCGAAATCCCAGTACCCGCGCCAGCCCCCGGCGACATACCTCGAATTGTAGGGCCGCCACGGAGCCGGGCCCAGCCACAGATCCCAGTCGCAGACGTCGCGCGGCGGAGTCGGCTCGCCCGGCAGCCAGGTCGTCTCGATCGATGGCGTGTAGACCGAGGCGTACAGCGTGTGGATCTTGCCCAGCTTGCCGCTTTGCGCCAGCCGAATCGCCGCCTGGAAATTCGCCACGCTCCGCCGCTGTGTGCCGGCCTGGAAGACCCGCTTGGTCTGCCGGATCGTGTCGTCCAGGGTTTGGCACAGCCCGATTGTCAGGCCGCAGGGCTTTTCGCTGTACACATCCTTGCCGGCCTGGGCCGCCAGGATCGACGCCGGGGCGTGCCAGCGGTCGCCCGTGCCGATCAGGACCGCGTCAATGTCCGGGCGCGCCAGCAATTCGCGAAAGTCCCGGTACAGAACGCAATCCTGGTTGCCGTAGTGCTCGTCGACCAGCTTCTTGCCGGCCTCGCGGCGGCTGGCCTGCACGTCGGCGATCGCCACGCACTGGACGTCGGACTTGGGCAGGATGCCGCGCAAGTCGTACGTCGCCCGCGGCCCGATGCCGATCACACCCAGAGTGATTCGCTCCGAGGCGGCTGCCACGCTGTCCAGGCCGAGTGCCCGGCCACGCACCAGCCAGGGGATAGCGACCCCGGCTGCCGCCGCTCGCCGTAACAACTCGCGACGCGATAAGTTCTCAGGTTTCTGATCCATTTCTGCGTCTCTCCTTTCGTTCGCTGACAAAGACGATCCCCAAAGCAACCGCTCGCGGAGCGAGCGGACGACGATGCGCTGACAAGAGCACTGCCAGAAGCGGGCCCAGGACAACGTTCTATCGCACCGCGCACGGCCATGCAACCATCCCCGCCTCGCACCGGCTGATCCAGTTCTAGCGGTTTTGCTGGTCTTGCGGTGCCCTTGTTGCCGATGTTGATCCCAGAAGGTCCCCTCTCGCCCCGGCATCTGCCCGACCGGACACGGTTCGTCCGGATGTTCACCCTACACGGAATCGGTTATGCAACTGAACACCTCTCGGTTCGGCAGCGTCGAAATCATGCCCGAGGATGTGCTGTTGTTCTCGCGCGGCCTGATCGGGCTGGAAGCCCACCGCCATTGGGTCCTGTTAGCCGACCCGCGCAGTTCCGGGGTGGCGTGGCTGCAGAGCGTGACCGAGCCGGCCGTGGCCTTGCCCATGGTCAGTCCGCGCCGTTTCATTCCCGACTATCGCGTCTTGATCCAGCGCCATCAGCTGACACCGCTGGAACTGGCCGTACTGGACGAAGCGTTCGTCCTGGTGCCGGTCGGTCGCAACGAGGACGGGCTGACGCTGAACCTGCGGGCGCCCGTGATTCTGAACCTCAATCGCCGCATCGGTCGTCAAGTTGTGACCGGCGATGAACAACCGCTACAACTCGCCCTGCCCAAATTCCCGCTGCCCTTGCGCAAGATCGCCTAATTCACCAGCGAACCCGGCAAAAGCCGCCGCGGCAAGCGCTGCGAAGTGATTGCCGCGTTAAGTGTCGCCGATACTTCCAGTGAGTCGAGAGTCGGCGGATGAACTCGAGGCACTGGGAGCGAGTTCTGCCGGGAGGCACGGGGAAAGCTTTAGCATAGACATGAGGAGCCAACGATGTTGGTGTTGTCGAGACATCGTGACGAAAGCATCATCATTGGCGACGACGTGGTAGTCACGATCGTAGATATCCGCGGCGACAAGGTGCGGCTGGGGATTCAGGCGCCAACGGACGTGCCCGTACACCGTCAGGAGGTATACGAGGCGATCAAACGCGAGAACGAAAAGGCGGCTCAATTGCAGCCCGCGGAGACGTGCGAAATCGGCGCCGTTCACGCGCCCCGCGCACGCTGAGCGCAACCGTCCCGCGCCGCGACCGCCGCTCAACTCGCCACTTCTGGCGTCCCCCACGGTTTGGGACGCTTGTGGCGGACGTCGTCGCCCCGGACCATGTAAATCACTTCTTTGCAGATGTTCTTCGCCTGGTCCGCAATCCGCTCCAGGTAGCGGGCGATCAGGATCTGGGCCACGGCGTCGGCGATATCCGTCGCGCCGGACAGGACTTGGCGCAGCACCTCGTCCGTCAGCACTTCTTTCAGCACCTGGTCGTTCAGCGCGTCGACCACGTCATCCCGCTGCCGGGTCAGTTCCGCTTTTTCGGCGTTCTGGGAAAAATAAGCGTCCAGCGCCGCGTCGACCATTTCGCAGGCCAGATGGGCCAGTTTCACGACATTCGGCAGCAACGGGTGGGTCGCCGCAGCGGAACGCATCATCTGCAACGACTGGATGACGTTGACCACCTGATCGCCCATCCGTTCGAGCTGGGACGTCATGTGCGTGCTGACCAGGATGAACCGCAGATCCTTGGCCACCGGACCATACACGGTCAACATCCGGATCGCCTCGTGGTCGATTTGGGTCTGCATCTTGTTCAGCCGACCTTCGGACTCGTAGATTTCCGCCTGGACGTCCCGGGTGCGGTCCTTGACGGCGGCGGCCATCACGTAGACCATCGACCGCGCCAAGTCCGCCATTTCGCTCAGCGACTTTTGCACGGCAGCCAGTTCGTTGTCAAACTTCTTCATCGCTCCGTCTCCCCTCTTACCCGTAGCGGCCCTCGATATACATTTCCGTCTGTTCTCGCTGCGGGTTGAAAAAAATCTGTTCGGTCGCGCCATGCTCGATCAACTCGCCCAGCAGCATGAAAATGCACTCGTCCGTCGCGCGGCGCGCCTGGGCCATGTTGTGCGTGACGATCACGACCGTATAGCGATCGCGCAAGCTGTCCAACAGCTCCTCGATCCGTTCCGTCCCTTCGGCGTCCAAAGCCGAACAGGGTTCATCCATCAAGATGACCTGGGGCTTGAGCGGCAACAAGCGGGCGATGCACAGCTTCTGCTGCTGTTCGAGCGTCAGGCCGGTCGCTTTCTTCTTCAGGCGGTCCTTCACCTCGTCCCACAGATCGACTTCGCGAAGCGCCGTCTCGACCAACTCGTGCTGACGGCTGGCCGGCAGCTCGCCGCGAGGCGTATGGACCCGGATGCCGAACAACACGTTGTCAAAGATCGAAATGGGCAGCGGATTGGGCCGTTGAAAGACCATCCCGACCGTCTTTCGCAGGGCGCTCAGCGACACGCCCGGATCGTAGATATTGCGGCCCAGGATGGTGATCTCGCCGGTCGTCGTGACGTTGCCGTACCGCTCGTTGATCCGATTGAAACAGCGCAGCAGGGTCGTCTTGCCGCAGCCGGACGGCCCGATCAAGCCCGTGATCAGACCCTGTCGGATCTCGACCGTAATTCGCTTCAGGGCCTGAAAGTCCTCGTACCACAGGTTCAAGTCCCGGGTGTGGATGCAGTGCGCAGCGAGTGGAGTGGACGCCGAGGCCGTCATCAGCCGAACCCTCCCGTGACATACGCTTCGGTGGCGGGGTTGTCGGGATGCTCGAAGATCTTTTCCGTTTCGCCCACCTCGATCAGTTCCGACTTGTTCAGGAATGCGGTGCGATCGGCCAGGCGGTGCGCCTGCTGGACCAGGTTGGTCACCAGGACGATCGTCATCTGGTTTTTCAGCTCCAGCAGCACATCCTCGATCTTCATCGTGGTCACGGGATCGATCGCAATCGAGAATTCGTCCAGGCACAGGATCTCGGGACGGTGCGACAGGGCCCGAGCCAGCGTCAGACGCTGTTGCTGGCCGCCGGACAGCTTCGTGCCCAAGGTGCTCAGCCGGTCCTTGACCTCGTCCCACAGCATCGCCTGCCGCAGACACGTCTCGACCAACGCCTCGAGTTCGCCGCGGTCGTGCAAGCCGGCGCGCCGCGGCGCGTAGGCCACGTTGTCAAACACGGACAGGGGCAAGCCCACCGGCAGCGGGAACACCATGCCGACGCGCCGCCGTAGCGCATAGGCGTTGCGCATGTGTGCGACGTCTTCGCCACCCACCAGGACTTGCCCCTGGACGCGTGCGGACGGGACAAAGTCAATGGTGCGATTGATGCACTTCAGCAGCGTGGTCTTGCCCGAATTGGCTGGACCGATGATCCCGAAGATCTGCCTGGCGGGAATCTCCAACGTAATCTCGCGCAACGCGGGGTGGGCGCCGTAGTTCACCGAGACGTCTTGGAAGCGTACCGCAGCCGCCATGGGACTCACCACCTCTTTCGCGAACGCAGGTAGGTCCGCACGCCGATCGACAGGCTGTTCACCAGCAAGACCAGCCCAATCAACACGAACGCGGTGCCGAACTGCAGTTCGTCCGAAACGCCGCGCACCTGGGTGCACAGGGTGAACAGGTGCATCGACAAGGCCATGCAGCGGTCGCCCAGGCCGTACGGCAGGAAGGCCTGCCAGCCGTGGTCCGGGATGGGCGTAAAGAACACCGCCCCCGTGAACAGGATGGGGGCCGTTTCGCCCGCCGCCCGGGAGACCTGGAGGATCACCCCGGTCAGGATCCCGCTGATCGAATTCGGGAGCACGATCGTGCGAATCGTCTGCCAGCGCGAGGCGCCCAGGTTCCAGCAGGCTTCCCGAAACGACATCGGGACCGCGGCCAACGCCTCGCGCGTGCTGGTGATGATCACCGGCAAGGTCATCACCGCCAGGGTGCAGGAGGCGGCCAGCAGCGAGCGGCCCAGGCCGGCAAACAGGACAAACGCCCCGACGCCGAACAAGGCATGCACGATACTGGGAACGCCGGCCAAGTTGACGACCGCCAGATTGACAATCCGGGTCAGCCAGTTGTCGCCGGCGTACTCGTTCAGATAGACGCCCGCCAGGATCCCCACGGGGGCCGCCACCAACAGCGAGATCAGGACCAGGAAGAACGTCCCAATCAACGGGGCCCACAGCCCGCCGGCGGTCATGAAATCCCGCGGGTTTTCCCAAATGAAGGCCGGCGTCAGCGCGGGCCAGGCATGCACCAGGATGTAGCCCAGAATCGCGAAGACGGGCACGACCAGGCTGAGTGTCATCGCCAGGAAAACGTACTGGGCAATGGTCTCCGTGACCTTCTTCCGCCGTTCCAGCGGCGAAGGGGCAAAGACCTCCTGTTCGGGAAGCCGGTCGCTTTGGCTCGCCTCAGCCGTTCTTGTCACTGCGTATTCCCTTGACAGCCAGATCCGCCGTGAGATTGACCACAAACGACACGGCAAACAGCGCCAACCCAATCACGAACAACACCCGGTAGTGAGTCCCGCCCGCGACGACGTCTCCCAGTTCGGCGGCCACGGTTGCGGTCAGCGTGCGGATGGGATCCAGCAGACTGGTGGGGATCTGCACGGCGTGACCGGTGGCCATCAGCACGGCCATCGTCTCGCCGATGGCCCGGCCGACGCCCAGCAGCACCGCCGCCAGCAAGCCGTTCTTGGCCGCCGGAAACAGGACCCGGTACACGATCTCCCACCGGCTGGCGCCCAGCGCCAACGCCGCCTCGCGGTACGAGTCGGGCACGGCCTTCAGTGCGTCCTCGCCCACCGACACGATGACCGGCACACTCATCAGCGCCAGAATGATGCCGCCGTTCAGCAGGTTGATCCCGACGGCCGCCCCTGTCACCTCGATCAGGACCGGACCGATCACCATGTAGCCGATGAATCCCCACACGATGGACGGGATGGCCGCCAACAACTCGATGACCACTTTCAGCACTTCGCGGACCTTGCCGCTGCAGAATTCGGACAGGTAGACCGCCGCCCCTAGTCCCAGCGGAACGGCCAGCAGCATGGCCAATCCCGTGACGGACAGCGTGCCGATCAGCAGCGCGAGAACGCCGTACTGCGGACGCACCTCGGAGGACGGAATCCAGTTCGGGCTGGTGAAGAACTCCCACAGGTCCAATTCGCCCCACAGCACCGGAGCGGCTTCTCGAAACACGAAGAAAAAGATGGCCGCCACAAACAGGATCGCACTCCAGCCGCACAGCCGGATCGTCCATTCGACCAGCGGTTCGGTCCGCGCCAGGACCGACCTCAGCCGCGGGGCGAAGCCAGCCGGCGCGGACGTGCGGGAAACGGAGTTCGCAGGCCGTTCACTCATGTTCGTCCAGGGACACGTATCCCAGCTCCCGCACCACGGTCTGGCCTTCCTCCGACAGGATCCAATCCAGGTAGTCTTTCAAAGGGCCCGTTGGCTTCCCGGCGGTGTAGATCAGCAACGGTCGCGTGATCGGATAGGAACCGTTGGCCGCGTTGGCCGAAGTCGGCGCCACCCCGGCTTGGCCTGTCTGCTTCGCCACCGGCAGCATCTTGACGTCGGGCGTCTGGTAGCCCATCCCGCTGTAGCCGATGGCACTGGGCGTCCCCGACACCAACGCGACGACCGCCTTGGACCCGCTCTGGTCAACGGAGCCCAGCTTGTAATCCCGCTTCTTTCCCAGCACGGCCTCACGGAA
>CAIYOB010001268.1 GCA_903927685.1 uncultured Planctomycetaceae bacterium | reverse complement strand
TGCCAGAAGCGGACGGATCTCGACCGGGAGCTGGATGGGTTCGACTTCATGCTGCTGCTGAACAAGGAAGCTTGGCCTCAGCTGAACGAGGGGCAGAAGCGAGCCTTGATCGACCACGAACTGTGCCACGCCCAGATCGTGTTCGACTCGGACGGGCTGCCGAAGAAGAACGACCGCGACCGGCTCGTCTGCCGCATCAAGAAGCACGACACCGAAGAGTTTCGCGCCGTGGTCGAGCGGCATGGATTGTGGACGGCCGACTTGGAGCAAATCGCTCGGGCGGGGATCAACGACGCCGATCGGCCGCTGCTGCCCAAGGCCGACGCCAAAACGCCGGCGGCCGTCGCTGGCGAGGCTCCCGATGACGACGCCTGGAAAGCCGAGCCGCTAGGCGTCCTGGATCTGGACGACAACGTGGAAATGTACCTCCGTGCGGCGGGCTACACGACGCTGGGCGAGCTGTCCGCGTACATGGACCGCAAGAGCGACTTCTGGGCCAAGGACCTCGAAGTGGGCGGCGAAAAGAAACCGCGAAGCCTCAAGACCAAGGTTGAAGCCGCGTATACCGGGTTCTGGACGAGACGCAATGAAGCCGTGGCGGCGAAATGGTAGCACGCTCGGTACTCCGCGGAGGGATCGATGGACGGGACGCAGGGCAAGCCGGAATGGACGCCGCGCACTTACGCGGATCTCCTGGCCATCGCGGAGGCGACGCCAATCTGGCAGCCGCCGGCCGAGGAGCCAACGGCCGCTGCAGCCGACGCGGCGGCCGGGACGAACCTGGACTATTTCACCGAGCGGCAGATTGCGGACTCGCTGCAGATCGACGTGCTCGGAAAGACCGAGGAGCGGCAGATCGAAGCCTACTCGTCCTATTTGCGTCGGACGGTCCGGTTCAGCGGCCTGGCACGGTTGAAATACGACGACCTGGTCGAACTGTTCGGCGTTCCCGTCAAGCAGTGCGTGCTGTCGTCGGCGCAAGACGATGTGCCGGGCATGTACCCGGTGGTCGAGGTCCGCCGGGCGATCGGGCTGCTGGCGTCCTGCCGGCTGCTGTCCGACGAAACCAAGCTGGGGCTCGGCTGCTGGCCAGTCGAGGACGAAGCCGGACGCGACCAGCAGGCCGTCGTGCTCGTCAATGGCAGCGAGGCGATGCACTACGACGGCTGCGTCGAACGACTGACCCACCCACGCCACCGCGGACACCTGCTGTCGTTCGAGAGCGGCGCTCGCCCGTGGTACGACTACGAACAGCTGGTCGCCCTGCTCGATCAGGCCAAGGAAACCGGCTTTCGCGAGAAGGTGGCCGATGACTTGGTGAACCTGTTTGGCCGTTGGCGCTGGCAGGGACGACACGATCCACTGATCGCCGCCGGCCTGGTGCTGGCCACGTGGGTCCAGGCGGTCTGGGCCTGGCGGCCGCGGATCGATGTGCTGGGCGCCAGCAATACGGGAAAGTCGATGCTCTGTGGGGCCCTGGCGGGCCTGTTCCGCGACCTGGTGATCATGACGTCGGACACGACCGCGGCGGGCCTGAGGCAGAAGATCTGCAACTCGGCCCGCGTGGTGATCGTGGACGAGGTGGACGCGAAGAACCGCGCCAAGGTCGCCCGGCAGCGGGAGATCCTGGAAATGCTCCGCTCGGCCAGCCGGGGAACGGCGGCGCTTCGCGGCACCGGCAGCGGGCGAGCGATCGAATTCACCCTTCGCCATCTCGTGTGGGTGGCTGGGATCTCGCTGTCGTACGACGACCAGGCGGACCGCAACCGGGCGATCATCTTGAACCTGCTGCCGCCGCTGCGGGAAATGGCCGGCAAATTGCGTCTGCCGTCGCCGGACGAATTACACGACCTGGGCCAGCGGAGCCTCGCCGCGGCTCTCTGGGCCTGCCAGGAGGCCCGGAAAACGGCACTGGCGCTGAAGGAGCAACGGCTCGACGGCGTCGACCAGCGGCTGGTTGAAAGCTACGCCGTGCCGGCGGCGATGGTCGCCACGCTGATGGGCATGAACGCCGGCTCAGCGGCCGGCCTGCTACGTTCCATGCTCGCGGACGCTCAGACAGATTCCCCGGTCGAGGCGGATGAGGCCAGTCTGATTGCCGACGTTCTCGGTGCCACGGTTCAACTGGAAACACGCCGGCTGACGGTCGGGCAGGCCATCGAGCACGTTCTGAACGTCGCGACGGGCGACAATCGGGACGAATGGCGAAAAGTCCTGGAGGCCGGCGGCATCAAGCTGGAACTGGGCGTGTCACAGAAGATCGTTCTGCAATACCAGCTCGTAAGGCGGAAGCTGCTGTATGGCACGCGCTGGGGCGAGCAATCCATCGACCAGTACTTGCGGCGAATCGACGGGGCTGAAGTAGCGATCCGGCGGGTTGGCGGGTCGCGAAACCGTTGCGTCGTCTTTGGACTCCACGAGTTCGTGGACCGGTACATGGGTGACGACTCGGAAACGAAGGACCTGGAACGGGTCACTTTCTAGCTCTGCTGTGAACACTGTGAACACCCAGGACCTTGGCTGTGAACACCAAGAAGATAGTCGTAAGTATAGAAGAAGTAAGAAGTTCTCTTTCTCTCTCTCTCTGTTCACAGTGTTCACACTGTTCACAGCATTTAAGGGGTCGCATGAGGCTGTACATGTCAATCGTGATGGTTTGGTCACAAAGAAACATCGCATATATGGCCTCCATATTTCGCGTGAACACCGTGAACAGCGTGAACAGGGGGCAGTTAAGTCGTTGCGGGGCAATGCGTTAGAGGTGTTCACAGGGGGTGTTCACAGGCATCCCAGGTGTTCACAGGGGTCTCGGCGACAGAGAAATCAGGCGGCCCAAGCAGCGGTCGCCCTCACGGAGGAATGCTTGCGATGGTAGGACGGAAACGCAGCGAAACCACGGACACGGATGATCCCCGGATCTATAATCCGTCGCCGGAGGAGATCCGGCGGGAATGTGAACTCATCCGCGCCGGCTGGAGCGACCGCATGTTTCAGAAGCGGGGCTGGCAGCGGACCGTGCCGTTCAGCTGGCCGAGGGTCTCGGACCAGGAACTGATCGAGGCGCTCGAGGAGGCGGAGCAAGATGCTTCCAGCGAGGCTTGAGGGATGCCCTTCGATGCCGTGGATGCACTCATCCAGTCGTTGGTCGACAGCCGACGCAGTGGCTCGCCTGATGGACGTCGGGTAGGTAACGTGATCCCGACGTCCATCGCGTGTTGGTTCGCTGCCAGGTGCAGCACACGCGATACGCTGGCAACGCGTCGCAAGGTCGCCCTAGGCCGTTAAGGAGTTCATTTCTTT
>CAIYOB010001267.1 GCA_903927685.1 uncultured Planctomycetaceae bacterium | reverse complement strand
GTCACCGAGGCGCTCAAGGAAGCGTGTCTGACGGTGGTCGAGCCCATAGTGGCTGGAATCCGCGAGGTGATCGCGCGCTTCGATCCGGAGTTCCAGAACCCGATGCTCAAGAACATCCTACTGGGCGGCGGCGGCAGCCAGCTGCGAGGCTTGGACCGCGTGATCGAGCAGGCCCTGCTGCCCCTGGGCGGTGGGGTCGTGACCAAAGTCTATGATTCGGTGTTCGCCGGGGCGGTGGGCGCGTTGAAACTGGCGATGGCCATGCCGGCAGCGAACTGGGAACAGCTGCGGACGATCGAGGCCGCCAAGGACCGCAGCACGGTGCCGCTGGCCCGGGCCGCGTGAGTCCTGACCGTCGGCCCGGTCGTGCGCCCCGTTTCGCCGAGCAGGCTTCGTGCATCCTGGCCGGCGCGAAGCCACGAAATCCATCATGACCGATTCCCGCGAACCTGCCGCCGAGGGAGCCGCTCCAGGCTCCCGGCGCCCCCGCTGGCAATTCGCGCTCAGCACGCTGCTGGCCGGAATGCTGGTCAGCGCCATCTTCTTCGGCTACTCGGGGCTGTGGTGGCGACGGGTGCTCGAAGAGCGGGAGCGATCGGCCCTGGTCATCCGGCGGCTCGAGGCGGAACTGCAAGCCGAGCAACGGGCGCATCGCGAGACAAAGGCCCGGCTGATCGTCGCCCAGAGCCAATTGCAGGACGCCGTCGGGGTGCGGATCGACCGGCAGATCGCCGGCCGGGCCGCGGCCGAACAAGAGCTGAAGATGATCGAGCAGTATGCGGCCCGGCTGCGCAACGATTTGGAAGTTGCCCGGCAGGAATCGGAGCGTCTGCGGTCCCAAGTCGAACGTGCGCGAGCTGACAAGCCTGCCGTCGGCGATAGCCCGCCGTAATGCTCCCAGGTCTGGCGAAGCGCTACCGCGGATTTCACGCCGTAGTTCGCTCCACGCGGCGACCGTCGAGCAGTGGCCGGGCCCACGCGCGTTGCGTTTCCGTCAGGGGCGGGACCGGTTCGCGGCGGTAATCGATCGCCAAGTCGTAGGCCGCCCGCTCGTAAGCGGTGTTCAGCACCTCTTGCAGATCCAGCCGCACGTCGTCGTCCGCGGGCCGCAAGGGAATCCCGATCACGGGCAACCGCTGCGTCAGCAGGATCGGCCACACGATCCCCTTGGGTCGCTGCTTCTTCCGGGACACGTGCACGTAGTAGTCGGCCGGTGGCAGGAGTTCGCGCGTGTGGATCGCAACGCCGGCGCGGAGCAGATCGATTTCGACCAGATGGCTGGGCGAGGCCATGACCTCCTGCCGCTTTTCCAGATAGCTGGCCCGGCCACGCGATCCCGAGACCTTGTTCGTCGGGCTGAGGATCTCGATCACCGTGACCACCGCCCGGTCCTCACGGTCAATCACCTGCAGGAACGCCTCGTGAATCTCGTCGTCGATCAGGGTCGTCAGGACCACGGGTTCGGCGACCGCGACGTAACTGGTCGCCATTTCTTCGGCATTCCAGTCGCGGGGCTCGTCATGGCCCGCGTCCGCGACTCGCAAGTCCGGAATGATCACCTCGCGTCCGGGATCGTTCTCGTCGGAGATGTAAACTCGCTCTTCGACGCGAACGTGGTACTTGGGGCGGATCCGCTGATTCAGGCGGGCCTGGATCTCGGAGATCAGTCCGTGATGAACGTCCGGCCAAAGCCCTGGTTCTTCCAGATACGGGTCCATACCGGGAAACGGAGACGGCATGCAAACGCCCTCGCAACCTCGACGATCGTTTCGCTTCTGATGCGCTCAGTTTACGCCGTCGTCGGACCCCCGTGAAGGCCCCCCCGCAGCGGCTGCCCTGATTTCCACGGGGCTGTGACCTCGCGTTTGCAGCTTCCCATTCGCGTGACGCCGCGGTATGGTGGAGGCCGTTCGGCTGTCCGGTCCTACAAAACTTCCGCCCTCAGACCAAGTCCGGCGGCGCACCAGGCCGTGCCCGCCGGCAGGATCTTCGCATGCCAGCCATCATCCGCAGCTTGGCCACCGTGCTCCTGGGCGCAGTGACGGCGACCGCCGCCGCCGACCCATTGGCGGAAATCACCCGCACGATCCAGGGCAAAACGCGTCGCGCGTCCAGCGGGCTGTTCGATCCCGAGTCGAATCAGGACGCCTGGCATCTCCGCGCCGGCGAAACCGCCACGCTGACGACGCTGTCGGGCCCGGGCGAGATCCGCCACATGTGGTTTACCGTCGCGGGACGCGAGCGGCGTTATCCCCGCACGCTGGTCCTGCGGATCTACTGGGACGCCGCCGAAACGCCGTCGGTCGAAACGCCGCTCGGCGACTTCTTTGCCGCGGGCAATGGGATGCGTGCCGACGTGAACACGCTGCCGATCCAGGTGACTTCGTACGGCCGGGCCCTGAACTGCTACTGGCGGATGCCTTTCCGCCGACAGGCACGCATCGAGCTGACGAACGAAGGCTGCGACACGTTGACCGTGTACTGGCAATTCGACTGGGCGGAATTGCCGCGTGCCGCCGACGACATGCTGTACTTTCACGCCCGCTATCGCCAGGAGTCTCCCGCCAAACCGTTCTCGCCGTACGTGATTTTCGACGGCCGCGGGCAAGGCCATTACGTGGGCACTGTGTTTTCGATCCAGTGCAGCTATGGCAGCTGGTTCGGCGAATCGGACGACCGGTTCTACATCGACGGCGAAGCCGAGCCGTCGATCGTCGGCACCGGATGCGAAGACTTCTTCAACGACGCTTGGAATCTGCGTCTGTTCACCAACCCCAATACGGGCGTGACCATCAAGGAACCCAACGGAGAAGACTGCCGGTTCACGGCGTACCGCTGGCACATCCAGGCCCCCGTCACGTTCCGCAAGTCGCTGAAAGTCGAGCTGGAACGTCGCAGCTTTGCCGCGGTCACGGATCCGGAGACCGGCGAGACGCAGACGCACGACTTCAAGTACCGGCCGGACTTCTGTTCCTCGGTGGCCTACTGGTACCAGCAGACGATTGCCCAGCGAACGGAGCCGTTCCCGCCGGTCGCCCAGCGTGTCAACCCGGAGATCCTCCTCGAGACGGCGGACCTGGTGGCCGGCATCCGGACCTCGCCGGGCGTCACCGCCGCGCGGCACAGCAACCGCGTGTGCAATCTCAAGCGGGCGTTGTACATCGACAACCCGGGCGTGGGCGGGTGGTTCGAGGTCC
>CAIYOB010001266.1 GCA_903927685.1 uncultured Planctomycetaceae bacterium | reverse complement strand
TGGGCCAGCGGGCCCGCCAATTGGTCCTGGAACAAGCGGGCGCCGCCGGCCGGACCTGTGACCTGCTGCAATTACTGATGACCGACTGAACGCAGTTGGAACAGCCGAATCGGCCGCGGAGGCTCGCGCTGCGGGAAGGCGATCTCGCCGACGCCGCGAAGCGTTACCACGAAGCCCTCGAATTGTTCCAGCGTCTGGGCGAACCCGCCTCGGAAGCCGTCGTCCAGCACCAGCTCGGAAAGGCCTTCTGGCAGGCGAACCAGTTGGAGCGGGCCGAACAGCATTTTCGCGAGGCGGCGAGATTGAAAGAAGAACGAGGCAATCTCGCAGAAGCAGCGATTACTTGGAATGCGCTAGCCGTTGTGAGCGAACAAGCGGGAAAGTTGGACGTAGCGGAAACTTGGTATCGCAAGGCTATCGGAGGGCATCGAGATTGGCCAAAGGAACTTAGTGTGGATCTCCGCAACCTCGCCGGTCTCCTGCGAACCCAGCCGGGACGCCTGGACGAGGCCCGGGAACTGGCCGAGCAATCCCTGGCCATCAAGAAGACCTTGGATCCCGGCGCCGCGGAGATCTGGAAGATCTACGGACTCCTGGCCGATATCGCCGATCAGCAGTCGCAGCCGGACCGGGCCGCCGAATACCGTCGTCTGGCTCGCGAAGCCAAACGCAACTTCGCCGGCACGGCCCACGAGATGAAGGGCCACCTGCCGGTCATCCTCGGGACGTTTCAGGCAATTCACGACCCTGACACGGCGGATGACTTTCGAACCGCCTTGTCGCAGATGGAAAAACACGGCTGGACCAACCTCGTTGCCGCCATCCGACGAATTCTTGCGGGCGAACGAAACGAACAGGCGTTATGTGCCCCGCTTGACCTCGAAGATTCCATGATCATCGAAACCATCCTCCGCGCGATTGCCGATCCAACCACCCTGTCCGCCCTGCTGCCGTCGGAGGACGCTGCCGAATGAAGTCCTTGTCGGGCCGAAGGCCCAGCGGTTTGCCTAGCCCAGCCCAACGGGCTGGGTACGTGAGGAATAGAAACCATAAGGGCCAACGGCCCGGCCATTTGCGACAAAGAACGGGATTGAGGTTGACGAACGATACGTTTGGGATTGAGGCAAACGGCCGGGCCGTTGGCCCTGTTGGGCATTGGGGCACACCGATACCCAGCCCGTTGGGCTGGGCTAGGCAAATGACTGGGCCGTTGGCCCGGAGAGCAAATGAAACCCTACCACTTCCAAATCCAATTCACTCGGGAATCCGGCAGCCTAAACGTGCAGTGGTTCGGGCCGTCCGCCATGCATGCGGCAGGTTCCGCCCACCACGCGCTTCGCCCCGGCATCGGCACGACGCTGGTCCCCGATCCGTACCTGATCGACCTTCGGCCCCTGCTGGCCGAAATCGCCGCCGGTGCGATTTCGGACGCGGAAGATTTTCAGGCGGCCGACGAGTTCCTGATGTTGCGGGATCTGCTTGCGGACGACGATTGCGAACAGCTCTGCGAAACCCTCTACCACTTTCTCTGGGGCGAAGCCCAGCAGGGCCTCACGCTCGAAGGGGTCCAACGAGGCGCTGACGGGAAAGTCTGGATCGATCCGGACCGGCGACTGGTGCGGGTCTGGTTCGCGACCGATCGTAAGCCCGTGCAGTTCGACGACGTTGTCGAGCGATTCGACTCGGTAGAATCCGCCGACTGCATCACCTACGGCGTGTGCAACGTGTTCATTCCGGAAAGCCACAAACCCGGCTCCACCGGCACGGCCTGGTGGCGGCGTTGGATCCGTCTGGAGGCCGACGACTCGCTCGAGGTTCACGGCATCCACGCCCTCCCGCGCGACGTGCTCTGGGCGGGGCTGGCCAACAAGCTCGAAACCTGGTGGCACCCGGGACAGCGCAACCTGTTCGTCTTGATTCACGGCTTCAATGTCAGTTTCGAGGAAGCCGCCATGCGGGCGGCACAAATCGGCTACGACCTGAAGGTCCCTGGCGAAATGGCGTTTTAGAGTTGGCCCTCGCACGGCTCGACGGCCGCCTATTCGGCGGACGAAGCCACCATCAGCGCCAGCGTGCCGCACATCGCCCAATTCCTGCACGAACTGTCGGAGCGGTCCGGCGCCGCACGGATCCACCTGTTCGTCCACAGCATGGGCAATCGCGGATTCCTGAGGTCTCTGGAGCGACTTGTTGCCGTAACTCATGTCGGCATCCGGGGCTTGCCGAAGAAAATAGAACTGACATCGCGTTTCGACGGTCGGTTCAGGGAGGAGGGACGAATGAAACGCACTTGGAGAACCTTCAACTGCGGGGCGAAGCCGGCGGCGTACGGCGCCGCGGCCTCGTTCGGCCCCAATACCAGCAATTTCCGCGATGTGGTCGCCTTGCTGCGCGAGCGTGACGCCGCGGTCGTGGTCGCCGACCGGCAACAACTGGCCGCCTTCGTCCGCCGCTGCCTGGCCGATCGGCGTTACGCCGACGAACTGGGCCAGCGGGCCCGCCAATTGGTCCTGGAACAAGCGGGCGCCGCCGGCCGGACCTGTGAACTGCTGCAATCACGGATGGCCGGCTGAACGCAGTTGGAACAGCCGAATCGGCCGCGGGTGTCCGGGCAAGCTGGTCTCGGAGCGATCGAGCTGCCAACCGCGGCCGTGCAACCAATCGGGAAACTCGCCGCCCGTACTGCGGCCTCCTTCGCCCAGCAAAACGATCCCGCCGGGCGCAAGATGCGCACGCCAGAACGCCTCCAAATGCGGCCAGTCGCCGCGGTCGTACAGGATGTCGGCGCCGACGATCAGGGGAAACGGGTCCGGCAGCCGGTCGCGGCACCAATCCAACCGCCGGACGTGGACCCGGTCGCGATAGGGCCAGCTGTTCAAACGGGCAAACAACAGCGCTGGCGGAGCCGCGTCGACCATGGTCACGCGCGCTCCGCAGGCGGCCGCCACGGTGCCGGTCAACCCGAGCCCGCAACCCAAATCCAACACAGGAATATCCCGGAGATCCTGCCGGACCAGCCAGCGGCCGACCACCAGCGAACAGCCCCACAATTCCGCCCAGTACGGCTGCCAGCGCGGCGCGACGGCACCGCCGCCGGCCACATTCAGTTCCATCCGTTCGAGCATCTCGTCGGGTTCGGCGACCCGCGTCAGCGGGACCGTCAGCGAGCCGAAATCGTAGATCTGGCAAACCGTCTGGTACTGGCGGCGGATGCGGGCTTCCAGCCGGGCCCGTCGGTGGTCGGCGCGGGCCGCGGACGCGGAATGCTGGCAGGGCGGGGTGGCGGGCAGCGCAGGAACGATAATGGGCGAGTCTCCGATGGCCTGATGAGTTGTACTTGTAGGGCAAGCGAGCGGAGACTTCAATCCCACCTTGGCTCCCGTGACACGTGACGTATGGGTCGAGAGACAATCCACGCCCGACCTTGGAATCAGCGCCGCCCGTGGCTGCTGCACCTGTTCCGCGCCTTGCTGCTGGCCGCCCTGGTCTGGCTGGTCCGCGACCAGCATCAGTGGTACCGAGCCCAAGTGCAGGGTCGGCAGCAGGCGGCCCTGGACATCGAGCAGGTCCGGCCGTTCCTGCCGCAGGCCGCCCGGCTGGTGGATGGAGACCGGCAGCCCGCTTTGAGTCGCGTCGAAGATGCGTCCGGCCACCTGGTCGGGTTTGCCGGCCGCACGTCCCCCGCCGCCGACGATCTGATCGGATTCCAGGGCCCCTCGGATACGTTGGACGGGTTGGCGACTCTGGATCCGGCCGCTGCGGGCATCGAAGGCGTGTCGGGGGCCACGATGACCAGCAAGACTGTCGCCGGGTTAGTGGCCGCGATTCTACTCGGGGCCGATATCACCCGAGGGCATGGCAGTGGTATCCGCCTGTTCTTGGGCGCGACCTGGGTTCTGTTCGCCATCTGGTTCGTGGCCTTGTTGAGCTCGGCCTGCGCCTGTGACGGCCGTTGCCCCCGCATACGATCCGTGGGCGGACTACGTGCGGTCCGCAGCCCAGGCTTCGGTTTCGGGCGGGCTGCAGGATCTGGCAGAGGTCGATCCGCCGCGGTAGAATGCTGCTGATGCCGCCTCGTTCAAGTCGGGAGAATTGCCAAGATGCAGCGCGCAATTGACGCCATCTACGAGAACGGCGTGTTTCGGCCCATTCGTCGCGAACGCCTGGCGATCACGGAGGGAAAGCGTGTCCGAATCACCGTCGATGACGAACGCGATCCCGAAGCCCTGCGGCTTGCCGTCTCCGTCTACGACGGGCTATCGGACGGTGAGATCACGGAAATCGAAGGGATCGCTCTGGACCGCCGCAGTTTCTTCGGCCAGCGGAGCGATGACTGATGGAGCCGAAGACGCTGCTGGACACGGACGTTCTTTCAGGGCTGATGCGGAAGACTCCGACGGCATTGAACCGGGCTCGCACCTATTTGGCGGACCATCGGCAATTCACGATCTCCCTAGTGACCCGCTTCGAGATACTTCGCGGTCTGAAGGCGAAACGGGCAACGGCTCAACTCGCAGCTTTCGATGCGTTCTGCGGAAACAACGAGGTACTGCCGATCACGGACGGGGTCATCGTCCGGGCCGCGGATATCTACGCGGACCTTCACGGCCGCGGGCAGTTGATTCCCGATGCGGATATGATTGCGGCGACGGCGATCGAGAACGCTCTTGTACTGGCAACGAACAACTTGGGTGACTTCGGCCGCATCGCTGGCCTGCGAATCGACAACTGGCTCGCCCCGACGTGACACCGAACAGCCCCACAATTCCGCCCAGTACGGCTGCCAGCGCGGGGTTGCGGTACCGGCGGAGCCC
>CAIYOB010001265.1 GCA_903927685.1 uncultured Planctomycetaceae bacterium | reverse complement strand
TTCCTGGCGGGCGATCTCTGCGTCGGAGACGCCTTGGTTCCGCAGGGCGGCGCGCTGTTCGTCGGTGTAGTGGAACGTATAGGTTTGCGGATCGAAGGGCACGACGTGCCACTCGCCGTTTTCGAAGCGTGCCTGGCGGTAGACCAGCCAGTAGGTCTGATACTGTTCGGTGCGAGAAGCCTCGAACGTGGCGATCGCCTCCGCAAGGGCCTCGTCGCCGGTCAAGCCCAGGGACAGCCACTGGTCGTGCCGCTCCTGGACGGTCTGCGGCGTCCGCCGGATGGTATCCAGGTTATTGAAAACGCTGCCGGCCAGCGCGTTCAGTGCGACGTCGCCGTGACTGGACTGCAGTTGATTCACCAGCACATCGCCGTCGAGGGCCCGCAGATAGATGTCCCGCTGGGCCTCGGCCGCCACGCCGTCCCGGTAGGCCCGCGTGCCGCTGACGATCCCCAGCGGTTCGTCCAAGGTGCCGAGCGAGCCGAATTCCGAACTCAAGTGGATCTTACCGCCCACCAGCCCGGACGACCGGGAAGCGTACTGGACCTGGGCCGAGTAGGTACGGCCGCTGAGCAGCAAGCCGCCAGCCGCCGGGGAGAACACCTGGTCCAGGGCCAGGGCGTCCGGGCCGTCGGACAGGTCGACGGTGTGCAGCCAGCCGCTGGTGCCCGGCGTGGCATCGTAGGGAATCGTGCCGGCGGTGCCGCCCCAGCTGCGGAGGCTCGCGCCGCCGTCCGATCGCAACTGGCGATCGGTGAAGCCGAACACGTAGGTGGCATCCGGCCGCAGGCTGCCGCGGACGATCTGCAGCGGGCACAGGTTCTCGCCCCACTGTGCGGCCTGCACGCTGGCTCCGGCCGCGGCCAGCACGTACCGATCCCCCTGGACCTCGAACAGCAGGGGCGTGACAAAGTAGTTGAGATTGGTCGCATAGAAGGCGAACCCCGCCGGCGGCGCGGAGCCTTGAAAGGCGCTCGACAGATCCAGCGCCAACTGGCCCTTGCGGGTCTCGACCGCCGCCCGGTCCAGGACCGGGTTCGGATCGCCCGTGATGTCGCCGCGGGCCTGCAGGTCCAGGTCTCCGGCCTGAGCGGCCACCAGGGCCACCTTGACGCCGCCCTCGCTGCCGTCCGCGATGCGGACGTCGCCCGCCGCGCTGCTGGCATCCAGCGTGCCGCCGTCCAGGGCGGTTTGCAGCGGCGCGTCGGCTCCGATCCCCGTCTGGGACCGCAGCTCCAGCTGCTCGGCCCGGATCGGCTCGCTGCCCGTCATCCGGAGCGCATCGCCGCGGAGCGTCGTCTCGCCGCGCCGGTTGACCAGGCCGCCGTCGATCACCAGCGAGCCGGGCGTGGTCACGCGGAGCAGGCCACTGTCGCTGCCGCTGAACTCGACGGCCACCGGATAGTCGGCCTTGACGCTGTGGGTGTAGGCGTAAGTGAACCCTTGCTGCGTGACGATCGTCTGCCGGAAATGAGTCCAGACGACCAGTCCCCAGAACCACTCGTCGCGAGATACCACGATGACCCCGTAGTCGGTCGTGCGAGCCTGCGAATGGTCCTCGACCTTGGTCACCCAGAACTGGTACGCCTCCGGGTTTGCCCTCGACGGCTCGCCTAGGTAGTCGCCTTTCAACAGCTCGACCTGATTCAGCGGGATCGTCTCGTCCTTGGTGATCGTGGCATCGCTGGGCCGCTTGATGTCCTTGGACCAGAAGTAGTTCTTCTGTTCCCAGTCCCAGACTTGGGTCCGCTGGCTGAGCGTCTTCTGGCCGGTCACCCAGTACAGCCGCTGGTCGGCCAACGGCTGGTAGGCCGCCGTCCTCCCGGGCACGCCGCGGCCGGGGTCGGACGGCTCGTTGGTCGTGATCTGCACCTCGGCCTTGGTTCGGTCGTAGGCGTAGGTCGTGGCCAAGGGCACTTGTTTGCCGCTCGCGTCGACGACCGTCTGGCTGGCGTCCACGATCACGACCTTGCCCTGCACGCCCGACTCGCCGCCGGTGTCCAGGCGGTTCAGCAACAGCTCGACATCGGTCTGGTTGTCCACCGTGATCTGGCCGTAGCCATCCAGCGCGCGGACCTTGCCGTTGCCCGTGCTGATCACGTGGCCGGTCATCTGGATGAAGCCGCCGCGGATCTCCAGGGCCTCGGTTTGCAGCTGGTGAGTGGACGCGTTGTACCAGACCCGCAGCCCCTGGCCGCGGCCGTCGTCGCTGGTCACGACCAACAGCGGATTCGGCCCCAGACCCGCGGCCAGCTGCGCCTCGTAGGCCGCCTGGTAGACGTCGAGGCCCGAGAATGCCGCAGCGGACGCCAGGCCGGCGGCGCCGGGGAGCAGCAGAAAGGCGCTGTAGGTCCGGCTGCCTGTTTCCAGCCGCGTGGGGCCCGTCGCGTCCTGCGAGAACGCTTGGCCCAAGCTCAGCGTGCCGGCCGCCGCGGACGTGTACCGCCAGCCGCCGTCGGCCGCGAACGGGACCGTGCCCGAAAACGTCGCCGCCGTGCTGACCGCCTGGCCTTGCCCTCCGGCCATCTGCCGGTCCGTGAACCCGAACACGTAAGTCCGGCCCGGTTGGACGGTCCCGCGCAGAGCCACGAACGGCGCGCTGTTCAGCCCCCGCCGCGTGATGGGGATCGACTGGCCCACGACCTCCAGGACGTACGTCGCGCCCTCGACTCGGAACAGCAGCGGCGTGAGGTAATGGCCTGCGGTCTGAGCGTAGTACGCCAAGGATTGCGGCAAGTCCGCGGCCTGGAACAAGCCGGCGGCGTCCAGGCAGATTTGGCCCAGGCCCGTCTCCAATCCGCTGCGCGGCACGGGCTCGTCGCCGACGGCCTGGTCGGTGATGGTGGCCGAGCGTGCGGGCCGGCCGCTCTGCACCAGGCCGTTGATGTTCAGGGTTCGGGCGTTGATCAGGATATTGCCGTCGGCCACGATCGAACCGATGGCCGTCCCCGCCGGCACCATGCCGGCCACGGTGTTCTGGTAGTCCGCGTTGTGGCCGCCTTGCGCGTCGTCCGCCCGCGCCTGGTCGGCCCACTGCTGCAACGGGTCGCCGCCGACATGGTAGAACCCGTCGGTGTTCACTACGAAATTGCCGCCGGCCTTGATGTCCACCGTCGCCGCGCTGATCTTGCCGCGGACCTCGATGTTGCCCTTGACGTTCTCCGCGGTAAAGGCGCCGCTGCGGACCGTGACATCCCCGTTGAACTCGATGGCCGGGGTGACGAACTGATGCATGTTCCAGCCTTCGTTCACGCCCGGAGGCGACGGTGCGGCGGGATCATACGTTGTCCGCACCGTGATCGCCGGATTGTGCCCCTGGCTGGTCTGGATCTCGGCGAACCGGGCGGTATGCCCCGGCTTGTTCAGCTTGTTGATCTCTTCCGTGTTGGCCACGGACAGTTTGTTGAAGACCAGCTGGCCGCCCTTGGCGTTGGGAACGGTCAAGTTGCCGAAACGCAGCGCGTAGGGGCTGGCATTACCGACCGTGATGGTCGAGTCGCCGGGATTCAGGAGCTTGCCGGCGCCCACCAGGTATTCGGCGTCGACGTGAATGTTGCCCACGCCGGCCGTGATCTCGGGAACGACCAGCACGCCGACCGGTATGCTGAAGTCCGGGAGCACGTCGGGCCGCTCGGGCAGTCCCAGCATCTGCTGCAGCAGCGTCCACAGCTGGTCCATTTCGGCTTGCACGCCGGCCTGGGCGGCGGGGTTCCCCTCGTACTCTTTCAGCAGCTCTTTCAGCTTCTTCAGCCGCTCGCCGAGCGTCACCACCAGGTCCTCGACTTGGAACGTCGGCTGGCCCACGCCGGCGGGCACGGTCGTGACGCCGACGGCCGGGAACGTGGTGACCTGGCCGTCTTTGCCGGTGTAGGAAATGCTGCCGGGGATCGGGCTGACAAAGGCCGAGTAGGTGCGTCCCGAGTTCATCCGGACGCCGTCCGTGCCCGCGAACTTCTGGCCCAGCGACAAGGGCTTGCCGTCTTCGGGCCAGTCGCCCCGTTGCGTGTACAACCACGCGCCTTGCCCGTCAAACGGGATCGTCCCGGAGTAGATCGGGTCCTTGGTCGCCCCGTTCCGGGCGCGATCGCGATCGCTGAATCCCAGCACATACGTACTGCCCGGCTGGATCTCGCCCTGGACGGCCCGGAACGGGCGAATGTTGGGGCCGACTTGAAAGGCGGTGACGGGCGCGCCCACGACCGCCAGCTTGTACGTACCGCCTTCGCGCTGGAACAGCAGGGGCGTCAGCGACTTGGGGTTGTCCTTGTCGTACACCTGCGCGTAGAAGAAGAAGGACAGGGGTTCGGCGGAGGCCGTGAAGCTGCTGGTCGGGTCCAGGTAGACTTGCCCCTGATGGACATCCAGGCCGGACCGCGGCACGAGGCTCGCCACGCTGGGGATGCTCAGCTTCGAATCGACCGTGACGTTGACTCCCGACTCGCTGAGCGCACCCTTGACCTCGCCGTCGACCGTGACGCCCGCGTCGGCCGTGTTCACCGCGTCACCGAGCGTGATGGTTACGGGCTCGTCGACTCCATGCGGGCCTTTCTTCATCGTCGCAGCCGCGTTGCCGACGACTTGGGACAGGCCCTTGTCGGCCACCAGGTGGACTTCGCCGCCCGCCAGGACGCTGGCGCCGCCGGCGATTCGGACCGCGTCCGTTTGATTCAAGGTGGCCTGAGCCGAACTCGTGGCGTACGTGGTTCCGCCGATCAACTGGCCGGTCGCTTGCACGTCGAAGTCGCCGCCACTGCCCGCTTCCAAGTACGTGGCGCCCTGGGACTTGACCGACGCGCCTTCCTTGAGAATCACTTGACTGAGCGGCTTGACCACGGCCAAGCTGTCGCTGCTTCCCCGGCCGAATGCGGAGCCGACCGCGGTGGTCGAGTGCGTCCAGACGTCGGCGGCGGACGACGCCTCCAGGCGGGTGTCGCCGGAAGTGTGCAGCGTGGCGCGGCCGATCTCGATCGTGGCCGAGTCGGTCTCGGCGCGGAAACGGGAAGAACCGTCCGTGGCCGCCACCACCCCGAACGCTTTCAAATAGGTTTTGTCCCGGGCGATGATCTGGTTATGAGCCGCCAGCGCCAGTTGCGGCCGCACGGCGCCCTGCGAACCGGCTTCGCCTGCATCCTGGGAGACGACCAGCATCGCGTCCGCGTCGGCGTCGCCGGCAGTGGGCGCTTGGGTCACCAGTTTGGCGCCGTCGCCGACGCTCACCGTCGTGACCAGCCCAACCGTCGTTTCGCTCTTGCCCCAGTTGACCTCGATTCCCCCGAATCCGCCGACCTTGACGTGGAACTCGTCGCTGCCCGCGTCCGGCTTGTTCAGCGTGTTGTCGGCCGTGACTTCGATCTGCTGGGCCTGAATATCAGCCCCGGCTTCCAGGGTCGCCAAGACCGTGGGGTGGGCCGTGTTCGTCGCCCGATAGCCGCCGATTCCGACCAGGGCGACTTGGGTGGCGTCCAGCAGGCTGTTCGATGTCTGGGTATGTTCGGCATGGCTGGCGAATTGGGCCACGCGCACCTTGGCCTGGCTGCCAACGATCGCCCGGGTGTCGCTGTCCGCCAATGTTTCGGCCACGGCTCCGTCGCCGGCGATCAAGCCGCCACTGCCGGCCACGCTTTCGGCGCGATTCCCATCGTCTCCGCGGGCTTCCAACAGCAGTTCGCCGCCGGACACCGTCGCGCCGGCGCCCAGGGTAGCTTGCGTGACACTGTGCGACGTGGCATAGCTGAAGGTCGCTCCGGCGGCCACGATGCCGGCCGAAACGCCTTTCGATTTCGCGTGCTGCGCCGTGCGGTTCGAGGCGCGAATCGCTGTCGTGCCGGCGACCTCCAGCTGACTCTCGGCGCCGACCGAAGCCGCCGCGGTGCTCGCCGTCTCGGCGGATGACCAGCTGCCGTTGACGCCGATCAGGGCCCCGCTGCATCCGAACGCGGCGGCAGTCGCCGAGGGCTGGCTGACGCCAAGGATCGTCAAATCTTGAGCCGCGACTTTCACACCTCGGCCCAGAGAAGCGTTGACCGCCGGTTTGGCCTCGGCGGTCGCCTTGGAGACGCCGACGGCCAGGCCGCCCGCGTTCACGCCCCAGGCGTCGGCAATCGCTTCCGCTTGCGCCGAGGCGGTGACGGCCGCGGCATCGGTGACCTTGATTTGCGAACCCTCGCGGATTTCCGCGGTGACGGTGGGCTGGACGATCGCCGTCGTTTGGTTGCCCGAGCCGACGCCGATGCCGGCTTTCACAGCCCATTCGTCGGCGACCGCCTGCGTCTGGTGGCTGGCAGCGACCGTCAGGCTTTGCACCGCCTGGCCCGGCAGATCCTGGCCAGCTCCGACAATCACGCCTTGGCCCAGCCAAGCACGCGTACTGCCGTCGGCCTCGGATCGGGCCACGGCAGCTCCCGCGGTAACAGCCCCGACGGACACGTTGGCGGTCTGGCTGCTGAGCGACCGCTGGGCCTCCGCCTGCACCTTCACCTCTTCGGCCGACGGAATCCGCACGCCGTCGGCCAGGTACGCCGCCTGCGTGCTGTGGTCGGTGACGACCGCGACCTGGGCTCCCAGCGTGACGAACCCGCCATTGCCGGCGGCGGCCAGTGCATCCAGTTTATCTTTGACCAGGGCGGCTCGGATCGTGACGTCGCCCCCTGCGCTCAGGTTCGCCCCGTTGTCCGCATAGGCCGCCGTGTTGCTGCTGACGGTCAACACGGTCACGCCCGCGCCCAGCGAGAACATCCCGCCGAACGCGTTGGCCACGATTTGGGAGACCTCGATGCTCTCGATGGCCAGCACGTTGAGATCGCGGCCGGCGCTGACCGTGCTTCCTTTCCCGATATACGCCTGCGTCGCGTGGTCGCCGGCCTCGGTTGCCCGCAGCCTGGCCGGCAACTCGTTCTGGCGGACCTCGTCGCCCAGCGCGAGCTGAGTTTCCCAGGCCGTCGTCTTGACCGCCGCCGAATTGCCGGAGGTCTGCTGGTCGCCCGTGGTGCGGACCTCCCGGCCCGAATGCGGCAGCTCTTGGAAACCGTTGAAGGCATCGAGCGTCGTCTGCGCCTGGACGCCCGCCTCGACCGTGTCGGTGGCGGTCGTCTGGTCCTTGCCCGTGGTGGCCTTGCGCGACTCATCGTCCGCGATCGTGCCCACCCAATACACCTCCACGGCGCAGGCCAGGGCCACGAAGCCGCCCCCGACGCTAAAGGCGAAGCTTTTCAGCAATTTATCCGAATTAGCCGACACCTGGACGTCCTGCCGAGCATTGACTGTGCTCCGGTCGCCGATCCAGGCCTGCGTCGGATTCTGCACCGAGCCGATATTCACCGCGCCGGACAGGCCCACGTAACCTCCGCCCACGGAGGCGGGAATGCGGTTCGCCAGCTCGGCGTAGTTCGCCGCGGCCACATGCACCGCCTGGTCGGCTCCCGCATCGCCCCCATCGGCGTTGACCCGGGTGTCGTTGTTGACGAACGCCCGCGTGGTCGAATGGACAACCGCCGCCACGACGGAGCCGGCGAACCCCACCACGCCTCCGCCTCCGGCAAACGTCCAGGTCTGCAGCACTTCTTGCGAGCGAGCCTGGACCGCCACGCCGCGGGCCTGGGCGGTGGGAAAGCCGGCGGCTCCGTCCCCCGCCAAGACGTCCAAGAGGCTGGAACCTAACGCCCGACCGATCAGCGTCACGTGATTCCCCACGTATGACTCGGTCAGCTTGTCGACGTACACCGCGGTCACTGAGGCTCCGACGCCGACCACGCCGCCAGCCACCGCGCCGTCCAGAACCCACACGCGCGTGTCGTCGCGGGCCTGGACCAGCACGTTGTTGCCGGCTTCGACCGCGGTGGCAGCGGCGTTGTCGTCCAAGCCGCCGACGAAGGCTCGCGTCTGGGTCCGCAGGCACAGCGACGACACGGCCCCGCGGACGGCGGCCATACCCGCTCCGCCGATGCCCAATCCCCAACTCACCAGTTCTTCCCCTGCCTTGGCCCAGACCGTCACGTCCTGGTTGGCGCGGACCTTGGCCCCGGCGGCGACGTAGGCTTCGGTGGTCAGGTGCGACGAGGTCACGTCGACGCCGGCTCCCACACTGGCGACTCCCGCACCGCCCGCGGCTCCGGCCACGCCCAGGTGATAGTACGAGCTGACGGCCGAAACGCAGACCGACTGGCTCGGCTGGGCCTGGCCCGTCTGGTTCAGCAGAGCGCCGGATTCCACTCCGGCCCGGGTCGTGCCTCGCAACACCTGGACGCCCGTCGCCAGCGGCACGGCGACCATGCCGGCTCCCTCGGCCGACACGGCCCACTGAGTGATCTGATCGTTGCTGGTGGCGGTGACCAGGACGCCGTGGAACTGGGGCTGCTCCGGGCCGGCGTCCCAGAGCACGTCTCCGCTCAGGCCCGGGATCGCGTCCAGGGCGCGCAGCTCCTTCAGCAGCTCGGGACTGGCGCCGGCCGGGTCAGACCGCTCGGGCTGCGCCGCGGCTTGCAGACGCAGCCGCTGGCCGGCGCCGCCTGCCGACGTGAACGGGATGGCCAGCCCCTGCTCGGCCGCCTCGCGGCTGGCCGCCAGCCGGACCCACGTGGGATGATCGGCCACGGGCAGCGCGTAGTACACGCCTCCGTCCTGCAGCCCGCCGATCGGCGCGTGATCCGAGCCCGCGCGGTACACCAGCGCCTCGCCGACCCGGTACCCGTGGCGATACTGCAGATCGATCGTGCCGGTGTCCAACACGACGTGCTCGGGGCCGAAGCTGACCGGTGCGGCGATGTACATCGGGTCGGTGACCGGCGCCGGCAAGCCCTCGCCGGCTCCCAGGGCGACCACCGTGGCGCTGGCATGGATCGTCGCGGCGGTGTTCCGGGAGACCACGGGGACGGCCACCCCGATTCCGACCGCGGCCGTGGCCGCGCCGCCCGCGCTGCCGGCCACCAGATAGGCCCGGTCGTCGTCGGTCGCGGACACTTGGACGGACCCCTCGGCTTGCGCTCGGGACCA
>CAIYOB010001264.1 GCA_903927685.1 uncultured Planctomycetaceae bacterium | reverse complement strand
CCATGATCTCGGTGGGGCTGTGGTTCATCGAGGGCCTGGCGGGCATCCGCTACGACAAACAGTCCCCGGGCTTTCAGCATTTCCTCGCCGCGCCCGGCGTTGAAAGCGGACTGCAGCGTGTCGAGGCTTCGCTGCTGACCAGCTACGGCAAAATCAGCAGCGCGTGGCGTGTGGAGGGCGACAGCATGACTTGGGAACTGACCGTGCCGCCGAACACCACCGCGACGGTCGTCATCCCGGCCACCAGGCTCGACGCGGTCCGGGAAAGCGGCCAGCCCGTCCAGACGCAGCCCGGCATCACACTCGCGGTCGTGGACAAGGGGCTGTTCCGCAGCGAAGTCGCCGCCGGCACCTACCGGTTCACCAGTCGGCTACCGCCGAAGTAGTCTCACTTCCAAAACGTCTCGGCCCCGACCGGCCCGCCATCGGGGCGGAGCGTGCGCGCCGGACTATTCGGGGCCGGACGGTAATCGCCCCCGGCTGCATCCAGGAACTGGGGGTCGGCAAACTGGGAGTGGGCATCAAGTCCGGTGATCCGCCGGTATTCGTCGAACGTGGCGATCTTCTGGGTGAACCAGTAGGCCATCACGCCGGTCGGGCTGAACCACACGTTGAAATCCATGTCGGGCAGCACTTGCCAGCCGCTGGAATACCGGCTGCCCCAGTCGGTGGCGTTGGAGAAGATGTTGTACTTGATCTCGATGCCCGACGTGGCAGCTGTGTTGGTATAGAACATCAGGTGGCTGCCGTTGCGGTCCGGACGCTGGGCGTGCGCCCAGCCGCTGCCGGCGTTCACGCAGGTGTTGTTGACAAAGCGGATGTCCTCGGTCACGGCCGACTCGGGACCGTTCCAGTACTCAAAGGAGTACTCCGAATTGCGGATCAAGTTATTGCGGTACGTGATGTTGACCTGTCGGGAATCGGGGCCGCGTCCCTGGTTGGTCAAAGCCGCGTCATAGACCTCCCAGATCTGGCAGCCTTCGACCAGGTTGTCGTGCGCCGCGCCCCAGAACTCGATCGCGTTCCCGAACCGCACCGGCTTGCCGTCCGGCCGCGTGAACTGGTGCGCCCCGCCGATGTAGCCCAGGTCGCAGTTCCGGATCACCAGGTGATGCGTGCCGCCGCCGCCGAAGCCGTGGGCCGCTCCGTACATCACGGCCAAGCCATCGTAGATGACGTGGTGCTTGCCGCCCTGGTTGACGACGTGCCGGGCCAGGGCCAGTTCGATGCTCCGATGCCGCGCCGGCGGAGCGACTGGACTGACCAGGTACACCCGCTGAGCCGCTCCGTCGTAATAGTAGTCATAGGGCTGGGACAGGTCGTTCAGCGACCATTTCTTCCAGCCGCAGACCGCGCCGCCGTCGAAGATCAGATTGCCCACGTCGACGTTCAGCGGGTCCGCGATCGTGCGCGTCCCCGCCTGCAGGCTCTCCGGCTGGAACTCGAACACGGTGCCCGCGGGCAGCAGGCCGCCCAAGCTGATGTGCAGTCGGCCGCCGTCCGCCGCTTGCGAGACATCGAGCGCCACCTGGTACGTGTCCCAGGCGGCGCCGACAGGACGATCTGCGGGGCCCGACCGCCCGTACCGAGTCCACGGCGAGCCGCTCTGCAGGATCCCGACGCCGGGGAAGCGGAACGGTTGGCTGCTGCGGGCGCGGAAGGTGAACAGCAGGCACTCGCCCTCGTCCACGGCCACGACGGGGCCCCACAACTGCACATGATTCGACGCCGTTCCGCTGTCTGCCGCGGTCACGCGAACGCAGGCTCCCGCCGCGTTGTCGTCCAGCGCCGCAAGTTCGACGCGGGCCCCGGCCTCCTGGTGATGATTCCACCGGCTGCCACGCAGATCCACAACTCGCTCGCCCAGTTGGTACTCCAGCGGCCGCGTGGCCCAGAGGTTGTCGCGGACAAGCACCCAATCTTCTGCGCGGTTCCGCGGTAGCGAGCCGAGGAGTTGCGGCTTAGGCCCCACGCCGAACGACGTGTACGTGACCGGCGCGCCCTCGTCGCCGCTGACGGGGATCAGCGACCCGCGCCACTGGCCGCCGCTCTTGAAGCGAACCGTATCGCCCGGCTGCAAGTCGGCTGCGTTGACCCGCTCGAGGCTCCGCCAGGCGTGGTCCGGAGCCAGGCCGTCGTGGCTGTCCTGGCCCGCTGCGGAGTCCACGTAAAACGTCCGCCCGCCGCCGACTTGAGCGACGAGTCGCTCCGCACCAACGGACACGCTCCAGGCGAAAATCAGAGTCAGCAGCCACGCGAAAGAAACGATGTTGTTGTTCATTGCAGCCTTTCTGCCAATAGGGACTCGCTCGAAGGGGCCGAATCGAGGGCCAGCGGCCCGTCCAGCGTCAGTGTGACCTTGTGCCGCTGCTGCCGTTCGCCGGAAACGGCCTCGTTGCCGCGGCAGTCGCCCGGGGCGGCGCCTGCGGGACCAAGGCGGCTGAAACAACGAGAGCCCCAGCACGGGAGTGAGAATCGGCCCGACCGCCAGGCAACGCACGCGGCAACAACGGAGCCGAAACAAGCGAAAGACTCACGCCACACCCTGAGGGACTCACGCATTGTCCTCGGGGATCGCCCTTGGGTCAACGCCGGGAGCGTCCGACACCGGGAGCGTCCGGCTGAGCCAAATGCTCTGTTCACAACCCACTGGCGTGCCCGCGGCTTAGGAGTTGCCCAAGAGTGAATTACCCGCAAATGCGATAGAATTCTCCGCGTTTCTTGTGGCGGGCAACAAACTCTTCGGATTTTTCGACCCTGCGGGGCCATGTGCGGGGGGGGTATCGCGGTGCAGAACCACCGGCCGTTGCCACGCACGGACGTCCAGCGTGAAAACCGCCATCCAGAAGCCTGTCTTCGCCGGGGACTGCCTGGAAGACCATTCCTCCTTGGTCACCCTCCGCGATCGGCCTCGAAAGCTTGTCCCCACGATAGCGACGCACTTGACGTTCGTGAGCGAGCATGCTCCCAATCGCGGGCGAAACGGCAGGGTGGGGGCTTCCCAACGGTCCAGCGACAGGCGAGCATGGGAGGCACGTCAAGCCACTGGCGGATGCAAACAGATGCATCCCCGGTGGGAACAGGGTGGCGCCTGCAGGAGCACAACGATGAGCGTTCGACGAATCCTCCCGCTGTGGTTGGTTGTGGCTTGCAGTGTCTCGGCCAAGGCGGCGGAGCCAAGTGTTTTTCCGGGAAGCGAGTGGGCGAGTGTCAGCCCCGCCTCGCAGGGGCTTGATGCAGCCAAGCTCGCCACGGCAGTGGATTACCTCGACGGCGAGTTGAAGGAGTATGGGGGCGCTGGCACCGTGTTCATCGTCCGCAATGGCTACGTGGTCTGGGCGGGGCCGGAGTGCGACCGGCAGTACCAGATCTTCTCCGCGACAAAGTCGTTTACCAGCACGGTGCTGGGCCTGTTGATCGACGACGGCAAGGTCGCTCTCAGTACCCCGGCCCGGGAACTCGATCCTGCGTTGGCCGCGTGGTATCCCACCGTGACGCTGCGGCACTTCGCCACCATGACCTCCGGATACGATTCGGCCGGCGGGAGCTATGAGTTCGATGACCAACAAAGGGGCGATTCCTGGAGTCCGGGACCGCCGGCGCCACCGCTCTTCCCGCCCGGCAGCAAATTCCGGTATTGGGACGACGCGATGTCGCAGTTCGGCAGCCTGCTCACCAAGGCGGCCGGGGAGCCCGTGGACCAGCTGTTCAAGCGGCGGATTGCGGATCCCATCGGAATGACAAATTGGAGTTGGACCGACAACGACTCACCGGTTGGCCGCGTGCTGAGTTGGACCGGCGGCATTCACACGTCGTCCCGCGAACTGGCCCGCTTCGGCCACTTGTTCCTGAACCGGGGGAACTGGAACGGCCGTCAGCTTGTCAGTGCCGCGTGGGTCGAGCAGGCGACGACGGTACAAGTTCCCGCCACGGTGCCCAACGACGACCTGCCCCGCTCGCGCGGCTCCGGCATTTACGGCTACAATTGGTGGGTCAATGGAGTCAAACCCAACGGACAACGGCTGTGGCCGGACGCGCCGCCTCGCACGTTCTACGCCAACGGCCTGCACAGCAACGTCTGCGTTGTGGTCCCGGAATGGAACCTGGTGCTGACCCGGACCAACGGAGGAAGGAAAGACGGCACGGCGAACCGGCCGCCCAATGTCGACGAGATCTGGAGCGGCTTCTTTCGCCGGCTCGGTGAGAGCTTCGGTCCGTGAGGACCAGCGGCGCGCTGGCCCGCTGGGCGAGAAGGGCCGCAGCAACGCGAAGACCAGGTCGCTGTGCCGGGCCGCTCCTGCAGGATCCCGAGGTCCTTTTGACTTTCCGACACGGACAAGAAAAATGTCCCCGCAACCCCGGTCCGCGACAATTTGAATCATGACAACCGGGCGGACCGGTTGTGAAGAAATCCGTCGTTTCTCCCGAGGGGACCTGTCATGACTTCGCTTCGCACCATTGCCCGACGTTTCGCGGGACGCTCCGTCGCCGCACCTCCCTGTCGCACCCGACGCGTGGCCTTCGAGTCGTTGGAGTCGCGGACGATGATGGCCGTCGGGGCCACGCCGCTCGCAGAGCCGCCGCTGCCGGCGCCGGAAAGCCCACCCTGGACGGACGAGCTCGTCCGTCAGCTTCGGAACGACAGAGGCTGCCGGCTGGTGATGGAAAGCCCACCCGTCCAGGCGGAGGTGTCCGCTGCCCGCGTTGAGGCGGAACCGTGCCTTTCCGACCTGGCTTCGGCTATCGCCTGGACCCCCTGTGAGCCTCCGCACGGTGGCACGGACGCAGGCACGCCGCGCCTCGCGGACCGGGATGCGGCCGTGGAGCCGTCGCATCAGGCTACGCTGAGTTCCATCCGCTCCGCCCGGCACCAAGCCGGACAGGACATCCCGCCGGTCACCGGCGAGAGCATCTTCGGCTGGCACGACATTCCACCGATCACCGGCGAAAGCATCTTCGGCTGGCATGACATTCCGCCGATCACCGGCGAGAGCATCTTCGGCTGGCATGACATTCCACCGATCACCGGCGAGATCATCTTCGGCTGGCACGACATTCCGCCGATCACCGGCGAGAGCATTTTCGGCCGGCACGACATTCCGCTGATCACCGGCGAGACCATCTTCGGCTGGCATGACATTCCGCCAGTCACCGGCGAGCAAGCGCTGAGGCCGACGCCGTAGCGTACAACACCACCGTTTAGCAGGATGTTCAGTCACATAGAAAGACCGGGACGGGGCTGCTGCGCAGGGTCTGCTTGGTAACCGAGCCGAGCAGGACCTGACGTAACCGCGAATGCCCGCAAGCGCCCATGACCAGCAGGCGAGCCTGGCGGGCGCGGGCTTCGTCGAGGATTGTTGCGGCGATCGAGCCGTTGGGCTGGCGACCGACCGCCACGGCGCGAATCCCGTGGGGACGCAGGAACTCCACTCCCCGCCCCGCCTCACGAATCGCCACGGCTTCATCCTCGTCCACGCAGACGAGGTGCACCTCGTCGCCGCAATCCAAACCCGAAGTCTGAAATGCCTGCAGGGCGCGGTCTGCCTGAGGGCTGGCGTTATAGGCCACGACGACGGACCTGCCGGGCTGCAGTTGGGCGGGAGCGACCACGACCGGCCGGGACTCGCTCCGCAACACCTGCCACAGCGTTTCGTCAGCCGCGTCCGTGGTCTCAAAGTGAAAATGCGTCTCGTGACCCAGGAGCACCAAGTCGTAGCGGTGCGATTCGCGGAGGATCTCGACGTAGGGCAAGCCGACGTCTTCGATGGCCTGGTACGCAATCCCGGCCGCGGCACTCCGGGCCTCGAACTGGTCCAGGAACTCGCGGACCTTGCGGCGGCCTTCGGCCAGCAGCAAATCGTCGCGTTCTTTCTT
>CAIYOB010001263.1 GCA_903927685.1 uncultured Planctomycetaceae bacterium | reverse complement strand
TCCCAGTCCTGGAACCAGTACGAGCGATTGAAGCCGCCGTCGGCGACCGGCTTGGGGGCGCCGGTCACATGCCACTTGCCCACGTGGTAGCAGCGATAGCCCAGCGGCCGCAGGTGGTGCGGAAACAGGCTCGCCCATCCCGGCAAACGTCCGCGGGGCGGGTCCATGCGAATCTGTTGCGGGTAATAACCCGTCATGATCGCGCTGCGCGTCGGCCAGCAGCGGCCCGTGTTGTAGAACTGGGTGAATCGCAAGCCGCCGGCCGCCAGCTGGTCCAGGTTCGGCGTCTGGATCTCGCCGCCATAACATCCCGCGTCGGAAAACCCCATGTCGTCGGCCAGGATGATCACGACGTTGGGACGTGGTACGTCCTTCGTTGCCGCCGCCACTGGGGGCGACGCAGCTACGACTACGAGCCCTGCCAGGCAGCAACGCAGCTTCTGCAATGCGCCCATCCTTGATCTCCTTGCCTTCGGTACTCGATGGGTACGACAGTGGGTACGATAGCAGACCGTTGCAGAGGATTGTCTGCCCGGAGTATACTCCCTGCTGTCCGAGCGGGGAACGACTTCGCCAGCAAGACGCCCAAAACCGGGGGTGTCATGAACCTTCCAGGCCATTTGCCGCAACGGCATCGGTTCTTTCAATTCAGCCTGCGACAGGCATTTGTCCTGCTCGCCGCCGTCGGGTTGCTGTTGGCCATAATCTCGCCGGCGCTCCATCGCGCCGGACGGGAACGCCAATTCCAGACTGCCGTCCGCAGGGCGCAGCAGGCTCAAAGGGATCTGATCTTGGCGGTCCAAGAAAACGACGTGAAGTTGGCGTATACTGCAATCCACAGGGGCGCCCGGGCGAGTCAGGTTGTGGGCGCTGGCCCGTCGTTCCTTCACTTGTCGATCGTCGAAGGCAACATCACGATGATGGAATTGCTGCTCGACGCGGGGGCGGACATCGAGCGCTACGACTCCTCGCAACGGTTCGGTCGCGAATTGTACGGTCGCCCACTGCATGTCGCGATTGCGTGCAGCCAGCCATTGCGGGTTCGCTTGGCGATAGTCCGGAGCCTGGTAGAGCGGGGAGCCGACGTGCACAGCGAAGCCAATCGCCGCAACGGGATGGACTTCGCCGTCGCCGCCTCGGATGCCTCGATGGGTGATCTGCTCCGCGAGTATGGCCTGCCCTACGGCCCCCGCGAGATGGCCGCCTTTGGGCGACTGAACGAACTCGCGGCGTCCGTCAAGCAGAATCCGAAGCTTTTGCGGCAGCGTTTCCGCCCCATTTACGCGGCGCGGCCTGGAGAAGGTCCAACGCTTCTTGGCCTTGCGTTGGAGCGAGGATATACCGACATGTGCGAGTTCTTGATTCAGTCAGGGGCGCCGTTGGACACGACCGAAAACCGCGGACAAACGCCCCTGCACCTCGCGGCTCGAAGCGGGCATCCGGAGTTGATCCGGCGACTTGCGGCTCAAGGGCTCGACGTCAACGCTCGCGACGACTTCGGCGACACTCCGCTCGCGGACATTGCCGGGGGGGGCAACTCGGAGGTCATCGCCACGTTGATCGCACTGGGTGCCGATGTGAATACTCGCGGCATGAACCAACTCACGCCACTTCACCGGGCCGTCAGCAACAACTACGAACCAGTGATTCGGATGCTGGTGGCCGCTGGTGCCGATCCCATGATCCCTGATCGGACGGGAGAGACGCCCCTGGCAGCGGCGCAGCGGAAACACCTGGCCATCGGTAAGCTGCTGGAGGAAGCGGCGGCCGGCGCACGGCATGTGGAGCCCGAATAGGATCAACTGCTCGCACTCCGATAACTCAGCAGCGCCCGGTTGAACACCCAACGCGAGCCCAGCAGGCCAAGCACCGTCGCCACCAGGGCGAACCCGGCCAGGAGCCATACCGCCAGGTTCGCGCCCACGGCGCTGCGGCATTTACTTCGCCGGCCTAAGCTCGAGCAGTTCCCGAAGACGCGTTGCCTGCTCTTCGGTCAAGCCCTCCGCCATTTCTTCGGCGGTAAGCCCGCGCAGGCGTTCTTCCGCGGGCAGCCCGCGCAGGCGTTTCTCGACGGGAATCGCCTCCAACACAGCGGTCTGCAGTTCCTCTTCCAACTCGGTCATGTATTGCGTGTCTGCGTGCTGCATCACAAACTCCTCGCCCAAACTGCGGAACTGCCCAATCTGTTGCAGTGTGTAGCACAACAACAATCCGTGCCCGCTCCGCGTCAGTTTCTCTATTATACGCTCGGGCTCGTTCAGGAAAACTCGGCTCACCAACGACAGGATCGGTTGTCCCAGTCTCGCCATCACGTCAGTCTCGACCAGCCACATTGTGAAGGGACCGCCGGAAATGCGATGCACGCCGGGAGCGTCCTCCCTGGTCTGCCAGCCCAAGGAAAGCAGCTCGTCGCGGACCGCCTCGTTAACCGTCGGCGCCAGCACGACCAGGGAGACATCCGCCTGAGGAACTCGCTCAGCCTGCTGGCTGTGCCACAGGAAAGCACAGCCCGCCAAGTGTGCCAAGTCTCCCGGCTCCAACGTATCGGTGGGCCCCTTGAATTCGATCAGCGTGAAGCGATTCAGCAGGGGGAGCAGCACGGACAAGTCGCGGCGGCTGGTCTCTGGCAGTTGCCCCGCCTGGCGGCGAATCAGGAGAATATCCACCCGCAACGGCAGTCGGCCAACCAGCACCTCGTCGCCCACCGCGTAGGCCGTAGCCAACTCGTAGTCCAACAGCCGCGCTAACAGCGGGTGCCACCAAGTGCGGATCTTGCCCGGCCGGTCTGCGTGTCCGGGACTGTCGAATTGCGACGGGGTGTTCATCGCAGCAGTTTACCATACCGTGCCCACACGCGCCGAGAATGCCACACGAGTTCGGCGAGAGAGGGAGTCCGGCCCCCGCGGGAAAAAGGGCTGCCTCGGCTCCGACACGCCTAACTGCTCGCACTCCGATAACTCAGCAGCGCCCGGTTGAACACCCAGCGCGAGCCCAGCAGGCTAAGCACGGTCGCCACCAGGGCGAATCCGGCCAAGGGCCATTCCCACCACGCTCGCGGGTGCAGCGGTTGGGCCAGCAGGCGGGCCGGGACGTTGACCACGACCAGCACCGGGATAACGAACGTGAAGAAGCCCCACAGGGGAATTCCCCAGCCCCGGCGATAGATCTCCATCGGATAGCGGGCAAAGTTCGTGATGTAAAACCAGAAATCGTACAGCGATTGGTTGCGGCCCAGCCAAATGCTGGTCGCCGCCAACGCGATCGTCAAGCTGTACAGGATCGCCGCGCCTGTCAGGACGTAGACCGGGTACAGCAGAACCACCGTCCAATCGAGCACCAGCGGACTCACGGGCCGGGTGGTCAGGTGCCAGAGGCTGACCCCCAGCAGGGCCAACGCGGTCAACAGGTTGGCCAGCGACGACCACTCGACCCGCTGGAACGAAATCAGGAACTGGGTATCGATCGGTTTCAGCAGGGCGAAATCCAGGTTGCCGGTCCGGATCAACTCGCTGAATTCGCTCGCGTTTGGCATGCAAAACGACTGGATCAGGCTGTTGATCAGCCAAGTCGTCCCCAAAAAGACAAAAAACTCATGTTTTCCCCAGCCCCATTCCGGACCAATGGAATCCACGTGCGTGAAGACGATCAGGTAAAAACCGATGTTCATCAGGGCCCAAGAGATCGAGGAAACGCAATCCAGGATGAAATTCGTGCGGAACGTCATGTCGCGAATCAGGCTGTTCCTGGCAAAGGTCAGCAGGATTTTGCCGTAGGAAGGTTGCTCGGTCATCGTCTCTTACCCTGTTCCAGGACACGACTTGTTGTTAGATTTGTAGCTGTTCAACCTGGAGATTCTAAGCGGAACGGGACAAACCGGGCAGGGCTTCCCTGCGCTTGTTTTGGCTCGATTCCCTTGTAGAGGGGATTTTTGATGTCTTCGCGCTTCCATCACTTGCCGGTCGCGATTTGCGTGATTCTGGCCGTCGGCACGTTGACCACGTTGTCGTCTTGTGGCTCGGCCGGCCCGCCGCAACAGGCGGTGGCAAACCAAGGAGTGGCGCAGCCGGCTGTCGGTCCGGCCGCGGACGAACTGGCAACGACGGCGGCGCCGACGCCTGCGCCGGAACCGGTGCTGCTGGCGGCGGCCGAACTGGCGGACGGCTGGATTTCGCTGTTCGACGGCCAGACGCTGTTCGGCTGGAAAGCGGGCAGTCAAGCCGACTGGCGGGTCGAAGACGGCGCGATCCTCGTCGGTTCCGGCGAAAAAGGACTGCTGTATACGACCACGCAGTTTGCCGACTATGTCCTGCGGGTGGATTTTCGCTCCGAGCCCGGCACAAACAGTGGGATCTTTCTGCACACGCCGCCACAGCCGCTGGATCCCGCAGCGGACTGTTACGAACTGAACATCGCCGAAGCGGATAATCCCTTTCCGACCGGCAGCTTGGTCCACCGTCAGAAGGCCGAGGTCGCGGCCCCCAGCGGTCAGTGGCACACGTTCGAGGCCACGGTGGACGGCGGCCGGGTGGCGATCAAGGTGAACGATCAGCCCGCGGTGGACTATACCGACCCCAAGCCGTTGCGGCGGGGGCATATCGGCCTGCAGTTGAATTCCGGCAAGGTCGCGTTCCGGAATATCCGCCTCAAACCGCTAGGCATGACGAACCTGCTCAACGGCCGGGATCTGACGGGTTGGAAGTCCTATCCCGACATGGCCAGCAAGTTCACGGTCACCGGCGAGGGCGAATTGCACGTCGAGAACGGGCGGGGCCAGTTGGAGACGGAGAAGCAGTACGGTGACTTTGCCCTGCAGCTAGAATGTCAGACTCACGCTCCGCGGTTGAATTCGGGCGTCTTCTTCCGCTGCATTCCCGGCGAGCAGATGAACGGCTACGAATGCCAGATCCACAACGGATTCGAGAACGGCGATCGCACCCAGCCGCAGGACTGCGGCACGGGCGGGTTCTTTCGGCGACAGAGTGCGCGGCGTGTCGTCGCCGACGACCTGGTGTGGTTTCCCATGACGCTGGTCGCCGACGGCCCGCACATGGCGGCGTGGGTGAACGGGTATCAGGTCAGCGATTGGACCGACGATCGCCCGGCGGACGCCAATCCGCGAAAGGGATTGCGGCTGGAACCCGGGACGATCATGATTCAGGGGCACGATCCGACGACGAACATCTCGTTCCGCAATTTGCGGATCGCCGAGTGGGGACCGCGGGCGCCGGGGGGACAGTAACATGATCCAGCAGACGATCGGTTTCATCGGTGCCGGCCAGATGGCGCGGGCGCTGGCGGGCGGGCTGGTCCGCGCCGGCTTGACGTCCGCGCGGCACTTGGTGGCGTATGATCCCGTCGAGGCGGCCCGGGCGGAGTTTGCTGCGCAGGTCGCCGGCGCCCGGTTGGTGGACGACAACTTCGCTGTGGTCGCCGCTGCGGAAGTGATCGTGCTGGCGGTCAAGCCGCAGAAGGCCAGCGAGGTGATGGCCGAGGTGCGGGGCGGTTGCGGGCCCGACAAGTTGCTGGTCTCGATTCTGGCGGGTACGCCCTTGGCCAAACTGATCGCCGGCTTGGGCACGCCGCGCGTCGTGCGGGTCATGCCGAACACCCCGTGCCTGGTCGGCGCCGGCGCGTCCGGTTACGCCCCGGGGCCGGGCGCGACCCGTCAGGACGCCGAACTGGTCGGGGAACTGCTGGGCGCAGTGGGGATCGCGGTCGAGGTGGAGGAAGGCCTGCTGGACGCCGTGACGGGATTGTCGGGATCCGGTCCGGCCTTTGTGTATACCATGATCGAGGCGTTGAGCGATGGCGGGGTGCGGGCCGGCCTGCCGCGTGCGACGGCGACGAAACTGGCGGCGCAGACCGTGCTGGGCGGGGCGCGGATGGTGCTGGCCAGCGGCGAGCATCCGGCCGTCCTGAAGGACCGGGTAGCCAGTCCGGGCGGGACGACGATCGCGGGATTGCAGGCGTTAGAAGAACGGGGTTTGCGGGCGGCGTTGCTGGCGGCGGTCGAGGCGGCGACCAGACGCTCTGTGGAACTCTCGCAAGCGAAGGGGTGAGCCCGATGAGTGGCGTTTTCTGTGTGGTGGATGACAAGCACGTGCCGCTGTACCGGATCCTCTGGATCTCGGATCTGCCGCATTTTTGCGGCAACGACGACTGCATGTGTGAGGGGCGTTACGAGATCCGGTTGGAGATGGACGAATCGGTGTGGGCGAACCGGGAAGAGCGGGACGAGGTCCTGGCGGCGTTGGAAGCCTGGGCGGGCGGTCCGGAGAACCCCGAGAGCGAGGACCAGTGGCGGTAAACGGGCTGCGGGAAAGGAGTCCGGCGGCGGCTCGAAACCAGGGAGCCAACGATGTCGCTATTTGCCAATGATCAATTCCGCTGGCGGGAGACGTATTCCGTACTGTTCCGCGAAGCCGATCGACCTTCGGCCGCGCTGTTGCGGCAGACGCTGGAGGGACTGGGTGAAGCGTATGAGGTCACCGACGTCACGACCGACGAAAGCGGGCAGGTCGAGTCGCTGACGGTCCTGGCCCCGGCCGATTTTGCGGGCCTGGATTTGTCGTATGTTTCAGGCGAGGAGGTTCAGGAGCAGATTGACGAACTCAAGGCGGAGCGAAGCGCCGTGCCGCTGAGCAAGAAGCAGCAAGCCAAACTGCAGCGGTTGCTGGAGTGCGACGCGCGGTTTGACGTCTTTCATTTTCAACAACTCGTCGGCGATGACGTGGCCGACGAGGACGAGTTCATGGATCCGGGGTCCCTCATTGCCGTACTCAAGAGCCTGGCTCAATTGTGTCACGGAGTGGGCATCGACCCGCAGACAGGAGCATTGATGTAGGGCGGCCTATGCAAGCAAAAGAACTGAAACCGGGCGCGATCGTGAATTTCGAGGGAGCGCCCGTCCTGATCGAGAAAGTGAACGTGCAGAGTCCCTCGGCGCGGGGAGCGGCCACGCTGTACAAGTTCCGCGGCCGGAACCTGGTCTCGCGGCAGAAGATCGACTTTGTCCTGAAGGGCACCGACTCGCTGCCGCAGGCCGATTTCCACAAGCGGGCGGTCAACTTGATGTACGCCGACAACGAGCAGGTGCATTTCCTGGATCAGACCGACTTCAACCAGTATTCCCTGTCGCGCGAGGATGTCGCGGAGGAACTGCCGTACGTCACGGAGTCGCTCCAAGGCATGATGGCCCTGATCTACAACGGCCAGTGCGTGGGTGTCCAGCTGCCGGCGGGGGTGGAACTGAAGATCACCCAATGCGATCCGGCCGCCCGCGGCAACTCGGCGACGGGCCGCACCAAGCCGGTGACGCTGGAGACGGGACTGGTGGTCCAGGTGCCCGAGTACCTCGAACAGGGCGAGGTCATCAAGGTCGACACGCGGACCGGCGAGTTCCTGTCGCGTGCTTGATGATCCCCCGCCACGAGACTCCCTCCCAGGCCGCCTTGTGAGCTTGCCCCGGAGCCTCTCGTTTTTGTTGTTGCCTCAGAATTCACAGAAAGCCGTCATGATCGGAGAATTGGAAGTGCCACTGCCGCAGGTCGAACCGAATTGGGATGACGAGGTCGCTCCTGACCCCCTGAAGGTCATGGCCGAGATGTCCGACCAGGAAGATTTCGAGGACGACAATTTCGACGACTTTGACGACGACTTCGACGACGACTTCGAGGAGGAGTTGGAGGACGAGTACAACTTCGAAGACGAGGAAAAGTTCGCCGACGAAGATGTGGACGAGGACGCCGGTGAGCCGGACTTCGAGGGTGACTTGGGCGAGTTCGACGACGGCGCGGAACCGCTGGAAGAAGACGGCGATCTGGCCGAAGAGGGCGGCGAGGAGGAGGAAGAGGAAGAAGAAGACGACGAGTTCGAGGATCTCGATGACGTCGTGTAGGCATGAGCTGAGGGCGCGCGGGGGATGCCCGCGGGCCAAGCGAGTTGGCAGATCTCAAGGACTGGAGTGTCATGTTTGAGCCGGTGACCAGCAGTGTGAACTTTCCCGCCTTGGAGGAGCAACTCCTGGCGTTTTGGAAGCAGCGGCGAATCTACGAACAGTCGCTGCAGCGGCGGGCCGCTGCGCCCCGGTTCGTGTTCTACGAAGGCCCGCCGACGGCCAATGGGATGCCGCATCCGGGCCATTGCCTGACGCGGGCGATCAAGGACCTGTTTCCCCGCTACCGCACCATGCGCGGCTACCGTTGCGAACGCAAGGCGGGCTGGGATACCCACGGCCTGCCGGTCGAGGTCGAGGTCTGCAAGGAGCTGGGGATCCACGCCAAGGAGGAGATCGAGGCGTTTGGCGTCGAGCCGTTCATCCACCGCTGCCAGGAGAGCGTCTGGCGGTACATGCAGGAGTGGGAACGGCTGACCGAGCGACTGGGCTTCTGGATCCACCTGGACGAAGCCTATGTGACGTACCACCAGAGCTACGTCGAAAGCGTCTGGTGGTCGCTCAAGAACCTGTTCGATCGCGACCTGCTGTACCGCGGCCATAAGATCGTCTGGTGGTGGGCCCAAGGCGGCACGGCGCTCAGCTCGGGCGAGGTCGGCCAGGGCTACCGTGAGGTGGCCGATCCCAGCGTGTACGTGCGGTTTCCGCTAGTCGACGACCCGCAAACGTCGCTGCTGGTCTGGACCACCACGCCGTGGACGCTGCCCAGCAACCAGTTTGCCGCCGTTCATCCGGAACTGGATTACGCCACGGTGCTCGACCCGGACAGTGGCCAGCGGCTGATCGTCGCGGCGGCGCTCGTGGAGAGCATCGCCGGGAAGCTGAAACGCGAGCTGAGCGTGGAAGCGACTTGCCGCGGCGAGCAACTGGTGGGCAAACGCTACCTGCCGCCGTTCGACTACTACTACCGCACGCTGGGGGACGTTCAGGGTCCGCTGCTCGCCGGCGGCGTCGCGCCGCTCGCTTGGCGCGTGGTCGCGGCGGATTTCGTGACGACCGACAGTGGCACGGGCGTCGTCCACCAGGCGCCGGCCTTCGGCGAAGTGGACTACGAAGTCCTGCTGGCCGAGCAGGCCCGGTTCGTCGCCGGTCAAGGTCCGGCCCTGATCTGCGCCGTCGGCCCGGACGGCAAGTTCACAGCCGAGGCGCCCGATTATGCGGGCCGCTGGGTCAAGGACACGGACAAGGATATCAATCGGGAACTGCGGTCGCGCGGCCTGCTGCTGCACCTCGAACAGTACCTGCACGATTATCCGTTCTGCTGGCGGGCCGACGACGATCCGCTGATCCAGTACCCGCGGCAGAGCTGGTTTATCCGCACGACCACGTTCCGCGATCGGATGCTGGCCAACAACTCCCGGATCACCTGGCTGCCCGAGCACATCCGCGAAGGCCGCTTCGGCAACTTCCTGGAAACCAACGTCGACTGGGCCTTGTCCCGCGAACGTTATTGGGGCACGCCCTTGCCGATCTGGGTCTGCAGCCGCACGGGAAAGATGGAAGCCGTCGCGAGCTATGCTGAACTGCTGGCCAAGCCGGGCGTGCAGGGCGTCGAGGTGTGGGAACAGGCCAAGGCCGCCAAGCCGGAACTGCCGGACGACCTGAAGGTGCACAAGCCGTACATCGACGCGGTGACTTACCAGTCGCCATTCGATCCGGCCGGCCGCATGCAACGCGTCCCGGAAGTCATCGACTGCTGGTACGACTCCGGCTCGATGCCGTTCGCCCAATGGGGCTATCCCCACGCCAACCGCGAGCGGTTCGAGGACCAATTCCCCGCCGACTTCATCAGCGAAGCCCTGGATCAGACCCGCGGCTGGTTCTACAGCCTGCTGGCGATCAGCACGATGCTGTTCGGGGACGAGCCGGCTGCGGGGCAGGAGCAGGCTGCCGCAGGCTCCGCACCGGGAGTGGCGCATTCCTATCCGCACCCGTTCAAGAACTGCATCGTCCTGGGCCTGATGCTGGGCGAGGACGGCGGCAAGATGTCCAAGAGCAAGCGGAACTACCGCGAGCCGTCGCAGATCTTCGACCGCTACGGCGCGGATGCGTTGCGTTGGTACTTCTTCGCCAACCAGCCGCCCTGGTCCTCGATCCGCTACAGCGAACAGGCGATCAAGGACAGCATTCCGGAGTTCCTCCTGCGGCTGTGGAATGTCTACAGTTTCTTTGTGATCTACGCCAATATCGACGGGTTCGACCCGGCGGCTGCGATCGCCGGGGACGTCGGCCAGCTGACGCCGGCCGAGTTGGCGCGAGGAGCCGGCTACCGCCCGCCCGCCCAGCGCAGCGAACTGGATCGCTGGGTGCTGAGCGAGTTGAACCGGACCATCGCGGCGGTCATCGAGCGGATGGACGCGTATGATAACTTCTCGGCCTGCCAGCGGCTGAACGAGTTCACCGACGCGCTCAGCAACTGGTACGTCCGCCGCAGCCGCGACCGGTACTGGAGCAGCGACAAGCGGTCGCCGGACAAGCTGGACGCTTACTGGACGCTGTACGAGTGCCTGCTGACGACCAGCAAGCTGATCGCGCCGTTCACGCCGTTCCTGGCGGAGACCATCTGGCGGAACCTGGCGGGCGCTTTCGGCGGCCGGGCGTTGGAGAGCGTTCACTTGTGCGACTATCCGACGGCCGACCTGTCGGCGGTCGACCAGCAGTTGGTCGAGCGGATGAAACTGCTCCGCGAGATCGCCTCGCTGGGCCGCAAGGCCCGGATGGACGCCAAACTCAAGGTCCGGCAGCCGCTGGCACGGGTCGAAGTTATCCTGGCCAAGGACACGCACCAAGACTGGCTGAAAACGCACGACGCCCTGCTCCGGGACGAGTTGAACGTCAAGCAGGTCGAGTACGCCCAGCACGCCACGGACTACATCACCTACGAAGTCCTGCCGAATTTCAAACGGTTGGGGCCGCGGCTGGGCAAGCTGTTGCCCAAAGTCAAACAGCACCTGGGCGCCGCCGTCGGCAGCCTGCTGCTGTACGAATTGGAGGCGACGGGCCGCGTCAGCTTGGAGATCGACGGCCAGCACGTCCAGCTGGATTCCGAGGACCTGCAAGTCCGGCTGCAGGCCAAGCCGGGCTGGGCCGCTGCGCACTTGCCCGGCTGCGTCGTCGTCCTGTCCACCGACTTGACTCCGGAGTTGCTCCGCGAAGGCTTGGCTCGCGATGTGGTCCGGCTGATCCAGGAACGCCGCAAGGAACTGGATTGCCAGTACACGGACCGAATCCAGGTCGGGCTGGTGACGGAATCCGACGAGCTGCGGCAAGCGATCCAGGAGAACGCCGAGTACATTTGCGGCGAGACGCTCGCCGTCAGCCTGGCCGCCGATCCACTGGACGGCGCCGCGGCCGTCGAACACGACCTCGGCGGCAGCCCGATTCAACTGTACGTGCTGACAGCCGACGAACGCCCCACTGCCCGGCCGCCTTTCGCGAGATAACCATTCGCATGACCCAGCCGAATTCGCCTCTGCCGATCGCCGTCCTGATCTCGGGCGGTGGAACCACGTTGCGGAACATCCTGCACAAGATCGCTACGGGCGAGTTGCCGGTGGCGGTCAAGCTGGTGATTTCCAGCAGTCCCTCTGCGGGCGGCTTGCGATACGCGGCCGAAGCGGCGATTCCGTCGCAGGTGCTCCGGTCGAAGGACTACCCGACTCCCGACGCCTACTCGGCGGCCGTCTTCCAGTCCTGCCGCGACGCGGGCGTCCAGTTGGTGGTCATGGGTGGATTCCTGAAACATGTGTTGATTCCCGCGGACTTTGAGCACCGGGTGATGAATATCCATCCCGGGCTGATCCCGGCCTTCTGCGGGCAAGGCTTCTACGGGCACCACGTGCACCAGGCCGTGCTGGATTACGGCGCCAAGCTCAGCGGCTGTACCGTCCATTTCGCCGACAACCAGTACGACCACGGGCCGATCATCCTGCAGCGGACCGTGCCGGTCCTGGATGACGACACGGCGGAGACCCTGGCGGCCCGGATCTTCGAACAGGAGTGCGAAGCGTATCCCGAAGCCATCCGCCTGTTCGCCGCAGGACGCCTGCAGATCGAGGGCCGCCGGGTGCGGGTCCGATCGTAGCGCACACGAAACGCGAGGGATGTCGGCTCACCCGCTTGCTCTTCGGGCTACGGTCATGGGGTCGTCGGGACCTCGATGAATTCCCTCATTCCTCCGGCCCCAACGTCGCCGCCCGGGCCCGCGATTCAAGAGAACCGGGGCCACTCCCGTGCCCCCTGCTGCTAATCCGTCCCCGGGCGAGACCCTGGAAAGTCGGCGCCCTCGCCAATACGATGGCTTAGACGGCGAGCGCGCCAAACTTTCCTGTCAAGGACTTTGCCGACGAACTGCCGTCGGGGAAATGCTGAATCGGTGCGCCCCAGGCAAAGGTCTTGACGACCTCGTCAAAGGAGTCAGCCATGCGGCGTACAGTGATCCTCGCCTGCGGAGTCTTCGCCTATCTGACCTTTCAGGTCTCCTTCTTGTACCTGTTCGCATTCATGGCCGGGATCGTTGTCCCAAAAACGGTGGATACAGGCCAACCGGCACCGCTGACTTACGCGATCATTACCAACACGATGTTGCTGGCGCTGTTCGCGGTGCAACATGGCGTGATGGCTCGCGACACCTTCAAGTCTTGGCTGACGAAGTGGGTGCCTGAGCCGCTGGAAAGAAGCGTATTCGTGATCGCCGCCAGCTCGATTCTGGGGCTCGTGTATTGGCTCTGGCAACCGATCCCGGGAATTGTCTGGGATGTCCAGGTGCCGGCCCTGCGAAGCCTGATGTGGTCGGTCTTCGTCGCGGGCCTTTTGCTGGTGTTGTACACCAGTTTCCTGATCGACCACTTCGATCTGTTTGGCCTGCGGCAGGTCTGGTTGCATTTCCGCGGGCGCCCCTACACGCCGCCTCCCTTCAGCGCGAAATCGTTGTACAAGTACGTGCGTCATCCGATGATGCTCGGCCTCCTGCTGGCGTTCTGGTCGGTGCCTACGATGACTTGGGGGCACGCGTTGTTTTCCGCTCTCATGACGAGCTATATCGTGGTGGGAATCCACATGGAAGAACGCAGTCTGGTGAGGAAACTCGGCGAGGACTATTGCCGATATCGCCAGGGCACCTCGATGCTCGTTCCCTGGTTTCCGGACCGCCGTCCAAGGGCCGTTGAGCATGCGACCACAGGCGTCCCGGCTGGAGGCGGCACGACATAAGTCTTCGAAGTTGCGCATTTTCGGCCTGTGATTCTGGCCGAAGGCCATATTCACCGTAGCCTGGGGGCAACGCCCCAGGAACACGAGCGAACAG
>CAIYOB010001262.1 GCA_903927685.1 uncultured Planctomycetaceae bacterium | reverse complement strand
GGTAGGCGGACGCAAGAGCCGTCGCCGGAGCATCTTACAGGTCTTCTGTTGTGCAGCTTTCGGGGCGTCCAAACCTGTCCCCTCCCCAAATCGCCAGCGCGCGCAACGCTTGCGCGCATTGAAACTCGATACTCGGACGCCCAATCCTGCCAGTCGGTTCCCGAACTCCAGATATTGACCTGAGTCGCTTGCCTCCCCCAAGTCCCCAATCGGCGATCTCTCATCCACCCCATGCCGAAACGCCGAGCGCAGCCCCTGGAACATACACATTAAGCATGAATACTGATTAACAAGGATACATAGATCATAAGCTTGTTTTTAAGTTCTACATGAATAGAACGAGTTACCAGATATACCCCAGCGCGAACAGAATGTTGATCGAAACTCGCCCGGCAGAAACTTTTATTTTCCGGGCCATCGTTGCGATCGGCCTCGATTTGCCAATCGCGCAATACTCAATAAACCGCTTGTGAGATGCGTGTGTCCCTCGGGAAATGCACGTGTAAGGGAATTATCGCCAGACTCATGCGAAGCGGATAAAACCGTCCCAGCCAGGAAATCGGAATATACCAAACCCGAAATCCAGAGACAAATCCGCATCCCGACGGCTCGTCCAGGACGGGCTCGTCCAACGGCCCGGTCCACCTCGACGGGTCCACTTCAACTGACATTGCCCGCATTGTGCGTTCCGCGTAGACTCCCGCGCCCCGGCAGGAAAGTGGTTGAAGAATCCCAGGGAGTCTGCGGACATGCTCAGCGTCTCGGTGGTCGTGCCCATCTACAACGAATTTGAGAACATCCCCCTGCTGTACCAGCAACTGTCCCAGGTCCTGCCGCAATTGGGGCGCGAGTACGAAATCCTGTTCGTCGACGACGGATCGAGGGACGGCAGCATCGAGGCTCTGCAAGCCTTGGCGGCCGCGGACACACGGGTCAAAGTCGTCCGCTTTCGCCGCAATTACGGGCAGACGGCCGCGCTGCAAGCGGGCCTGCAGTTCGCCTCGTATGACGTGGTCGTGACGCTGGACGGCGATCTGCAGAACGATCCAGCCGATATCGGGATGCTGCTGGCCAAGATCGACGAGGGCTACGACCTTGTGCACGGCTGGCGGAAACAGCGGCACGACGCTTTCCTCAATCGCCGCCTGCCGTCCCTGATCGCCAACTGGATCATCTCCAAGACGACCCGGTTTCCGATCCATGATCTGGGCTGCACTCTGAAAGCGATCCGCCGCGAGATCGCCCAGGACTTGGAACTGTACGGCGAGATGCACCGGTTCATCCCGATCCTGGCCCACTGGCGCGGGGCACGGTGTATCGAAGTCGTGACGCAGCACCATCCGCGGCGATTTGGCCAGACGAAGTACGGCATTTCCCGGACGCTCCGCGTGGTGCTGGACCTGATCACGGTCAAGTACATGCTGGACTACTCCGCCAGCCCGATGAAGCTGTTCGGGATGCTGGGCTTCGGTTGCGGCCTGCTGTCGGTGCTATCAGGTCTGGCGGTGCTCGCGATGAAGCTGGGCTGGGGCGTCGACATGACGGGCAATCCGCTGCTGCTGTTGGCCGTGTTTGCGACGCTGGTCGGTGTCCAGTTGTTGAGTCTGGGGTTGTTGGGCGAAGTCAGTGCGCGGATCTACTTCGGCAGCCAGAACAAGCAACATTTTACCGTGCGTGAACTGCTCAACTTCGAGTCGCCCGCCGAGCCGCTGCCGCGGCGGGCGCGGGCCGCGTAAAGACCGGGGCAGATGATGGACCGCTCGCGTCGAGACCTTTCCGCCGTTTCCCGGCGCTGGATCGCTTCGTGGACCGCACTCGGGGCCTGCGGGCTCGCCTGCCTGATGTCAGCGGCGTCACCGCCGGCCATGCTGCCGGCAGCCGAAGCCGGCGGCGGCGATCCCGCGAACGTTCCCGCCGTGGCGGCCACAACGGCGGCCGCGGCTCCCGCGGCTCCCGCTACCACCGACTGGGGCGCCAAACGCAAGGAAGCCGCCGAGCGCCGCCAGCGCGTCCAACAGGTTCTGGAGGAGTTCACGGCTCGCGCGGCGTCGCCGCCGCAGACGTTGGTCACCCAGGTCGAACTGCTCAAGTACCTTGAACTGGTCTACGCCCAGCAGCAGGCGGCCGCCGGCTTGAGTCAGGAACTCGAGTCGCAGCGGACGGAGGCGGACGAGGATCTGCGCATCCTTCAGTCGGCCGGCCCCCCAGAGCAACCACCCTATTCTTTCCTGCTGCTGGACGGCCTGCACGAAGACCTGGCCCGCGAACAGGCGCGTCGCGGGGGCGAGGAAGCAGAGTTGGACGCGGCCAAGCGATTCTTGGATTCCGTCCGCCGCACCCGGGAAGACGCTGAACGGCAGCGGCGCGCGGCGCGGGAAGCCTGCGAAACAAATCGGCAGCCCGAGGCAGTCGAGGACTTGAAGAGCCGTCTCGAAGCGGCGGAGGCGTACAGCGAGGTGGTCGAGGAAGTCCAGCGACTGAAGACCACGGAGATTGAGAACCAGAAGCGAAAACTGGCGATCAGCGAACTGCAGGTCCGGGCCCTCCAAGAGAAGATCGACGTGATCGCCAAGCGGGCCGTTTTCTCGCCTCAGGATCTGGCCGCCAGTCTGGCTGAGGTGCAGAAGCAGGAAGACGAGGTCAAGCAGGAACTCGACCAGGCCCAAGCCCGCCTGCAGGAGGCGGAGCAGCACTGGTGGCAGACCAAACAGCAGGCCGACCGCAGTGCGGGCGAACGCACCGCCCTGCAAGACCAACTGGATACGTGGCAACGCGCCCAGGACGTTCGCAAGCAGGAACTGACGCTGTTGAACGAGCGGCTGCGGGATTGCGTCCAGATTCGTAGCGTCTGGAACGATCGCTTCAAAATCATCAATCGCACCGCCACGGTCGCCGAGCTGCCCAGCTGGCGGCAGCACTGGCAGGAATCGCTCGAACGGTTCGCTCGCACCCGGGACGCCATCAACCTGCGACTGGATGAAGCCCGCCTCGACTTGGCCGCCTTGGAGAAGGAGCTGCGTGTGGCCCGGGAACGGCACGCGCCCGCGGCGTCTTGGATCGAGCAGCAGGTCCAGGACGCACAGCGTCTGAACCAGATCCTGGGCGAACACCTGATGTGGACGGACGCGACGCAACGCTTGGTCCGCCGCACGCTGGCCGAGTTGGATCAGCAGTTGGCCCCGGTCTCGTCCCGCGACTGGCTGGCGTCCAGTTGGGATGTCGCCAAGACCTGTTGGCAGTACGAGTTGACCGCGATCGACGACCAGCCGATCACCGTCGGCAAGGTCGTGGTCGGGTTCATTCTACTGCTGCTCGGCTACCTCCTCGCGCGGCGGATCAGTCGCCTGCTGGGCACGCGCGTGCTGCCGCGGTTGGGGATGAACGAAGGCGCCTCGGCGGCCTTGCAGACGATCGCGTTCTACCTGCTGCTGGCCACGGTGGGGCTGTTCACACTGGAGATGCTGCACATCCCCGTGACCGTGTTCACCTTCCTGGGCGGTGCGATTGCCATCGGCGTCGGGTTTGGCAGCCAGAACGTGCTGAACAATTTTATCAGCGGGCTGATCCTGCTGGCCGAACGGCCGATCCGCGTGGGGGACCTCGTGGAAATCGACGGCCTGCAGGGGAACATCGAGCAGATCGGGGCGCGCAGTACACGGCTCAAGACGGGCGCGAACCTCGAGATCGTCGTCCCCAACAGCAAGTTCCTCGAGAACAACGTCACCAACTGGACGCTGACCGATACCCGAGTCCGCACGAGCATCTGCGTAGGCGTGGACTACGGCTCGCCGACGCGCGAGGTCGCGCGGCTGCTGCAGCAGGCGGTCGAGGCTCACCCGCAGGTGCTGCGTCAGCCGGAACCCTTCGTGCTGTTTCAGAGCTTTGGCGACAACACGTTGAACTTCGAAGTCTTCTTCTGGATCGCCACGCGCACGACCACGTACCGGTTGCGCGTCGAAAGCGACCTGCGGTTTGCGATCGACGACTTGCTGCGCGCGGCCAAGATCACGATCGCCTTTCCGCAGCGGGACGTGCACCTGGACACGTCGCGACCGCTGGTATGGGGGCAGTGCGACGCGCTCGTCACCGGCAGGCCCGGCATAACGCTGCTCATACGGGTTGCCGACTGCGTGCCGCTTGTG
>CAIYOB010001261.1 GCA_903927685.1 uncultured Planctomycetaceae bacterium | reverse complement strand
GGCATGGTCACGACCTTTGCCAGCGGCGTCAAGATGATCCTGTCCCGCGGCGACAAGTACTGGCACGGCTCGTGCGGCGAGCGGTTTGACGGCACCGAGGGCTGGGCGGCCGCCGCCGATGGGTATTCGCGGCCGGACGTCTCGTCCCCGGCCCTGCTGAACGAGTACAAGAAAGTGATCGGCGAGTACGTGGCTCGCACGGGCCGAGCATTGGACCACATGCGCAACTTCCTGGATTGCGTCAAGAGCCGCCAGCCTTGCGTCGCCAATCCGGCGGTTATGCACCATTCCATGACTACGGTCCACGCGGCCAATATCTGCATGTGGCTGAAACGGGACCTGAAGTACGACCCGGTGAAAGACGAGTTCCTGAACGACGACGAAGCCAACCGACTCCGCTCGCGGGCCATGCGCGAGCCGTACGTGTACTGAAGGATTGCAAGCCTAATCTTGAAGGAGAAACGACCCCATGTGGAAGACGATATTCACACTTAGCCTGGCCGCCGTCTTGTTGGCGGCTGCTCCTGCGGTTTCTGTTGCGCAGGAGGCCGAACTGATCGCCGTGCTCAAATCGGATGCGCCGCAAAAGGACAAAGCGGACGCGTGCCGCGAGTTGACCAAAGTCGCCACCAAGGAATCCGTCCCGGTGCTGGCCGGACTGCTGACCGACGAGAAGCTGGCACACATGGCCCGGAACACGCTGGAGCAGATCCCGGATCCGGCCGCCGACGCCGCCCTGCGGGATGCGATGGGCAAGGTCCAGGGCCGGCTGCTGATGGGCGTGATCGGCAGTCTGGGAGTGCGGCGGGATGCCGCAGCCGTCGACGCGATCGCGAAGCTGCTCGGCGATCCCGACGCCGCGCTGGCTCGGGCTGCCGCTCGGGCGCTGGGCGAAATCGCCACCACAAAGGCCGCCCGAGCCCTGGACGGTGCGCTGGCCGGCGCTCCGGCCGCCAACCAGGTCGATTTCTGTGAGGGTCTGTTCCGCTGTGCCGAAACGCTCGAGGCCGAGGGCCAGGGCGCAGCCGCACTGGCGATCTACGAGCGTCTGCGCGGCTTGCCGAACGCGGCCCATCAGATTCGCGCCGCGGCCTTGCGCGGGGTGATTCTCGCGAAGCCCAAGGAGGGCGTCGCCCTGCTGCTCGACGCCATTCGCGGCGCCGATTACGTGCTGACGACCGCGGCGGCCCGCATCGCGATGGAGCTGCCTGCCGCCGACGTGACGGCCGCGCTGGCCGGCGAGTTGCCGAAATTGCCGGCCGACAAGCAGATCCTGATCGTCAACACGCTGGGATACCGCGGCGACGACGCCGCGGGTCCGGCGCTGCTGGCCCTGGCCGCCCAGGCCGATCCGGCGGTCCGCCTGGCGGCCGTCCGCAACGTGACACACCTGGGCTACGTCCAGGCGTTGCCCGTGTTGGCCGAGCTGTCGCTGAACGCCGAGGGCGAACTGGCCACGGTGGCGAGGGACTGCCTGGCCAACTTTCCCGGCCGGGACGCTGACGCCACGATTGCAGCCATGCTGAGCAATCCGGATGTCAAAGTGCGCTCGCTGGCGGTCGAGATGATCGGCCAGCGGAATGCGGCGGGGACGGCCGCCAGCCTGGTCAAGGCCGCGGCGGATGCGGACGAGGCGGTCCGACTGGCCGCCTTGAAAGCCCTGCGGGACCAGGCCGGCCTGGCGGAACTGCCGGCCCTGCTGAACTCGCTGGTCAAAGCCCGTTCGGCAGCCGAATTGCAGGCGGCCGAGAACGCCTTGGCGGCCTTGTGTGCCCGGCAGAGCGAACCCGCCAGCGGGAATATCGTGATCGTCAAGGCCGAGTACGGCGACCTGCCCGCGGGTGCCCTGGCCGACGTGACCGAGAAAGTAACCGAGCTGGTCAAGGCCGGGGCGATGACGATCGAAGCCTCCAACGGCAACTTCGGCGATCCGGCCAACGGGACCGTCAAGCGACTCCGCGTCGACTATACCGTCAACGGGGTGACGGTCAGCAAGACCGTCCGCGAGCAGGAACTGCTGACGCTGACCGCGATGGCGACGCCTCCGGCCGTGGTGGACGCGATTTGCACGGCCCTGGACGCCGCTCCGCTGGAAGCGAAACTCGCGTTGCTCCGCACGCTGCGGACGGCGGGCGGGGCCAAGGCGCTGCAGACGGTCCAGGCGGCTGCGGCCGCCAGCGACGAGCAGGTCAAGGACACCGCCCTGCGCGTGGTGTGCGAATGGCCGACGACGGACGCCCTGCCGATGGTCGCCGACTTGGTCAAGTCGCCGCCCAGCAAGACAATCAAGGTCTTGGCTCTCCGCGGCTTTGTCCGTCTGGTGCCCCAACAGGACGCCTCGGAGGCGAGCAAGCTGGAATCGCTGAAAGACGCCATGACTCAAGCCGAACGCAACGAGGAGAAACGGCTCGTTCTCAGCGCCCTGGGCACCGTGCCCTCGGCCGGCTCGCTCGCCGTCGTCGTCGCGCACCTGGAGAATCCCGTCCTGAAGGAGGAAGCGTGCTTGGCGGCGGTCGCGATCGCCGAGAAGATCGCGTCCAGCCACCGCGCGGAAGTGGCCGCGGCGATGAGCCAGGTCAGCCAGTTAACGGCCAACGAAAAGCTGGCGGCGCGGGCCAAAGCCCTGGCGGGCCAGGCAAAGCAATAGCGCGGGGGCACGACTTCCGCGCACGACCGTTCTTATCCCATCCCGCCGGGCAGCCGGCGGGATGGGACGCTCGCGGCCTTGTTCCTTTCGATGCAGGGTTTCACCCCGAGCTAGTCGTACGGATTGACGCCAAGCAGGCGGCCCTCGACCACCGTGGCCAGCATCAGCATCTGCAACAGCTGACCCAGGTAGTATTCGTCGATCTGGGGCAGACGCAGGTCGGCGGTCGGGCGGCCGCTGTCACGGTTTGCTTCGTTGGCGTCTTGAATCGCCGCGGCCATGATCTCGGGCAGCGTCTTGACTGCCAGATCATCCAAGGCGTCATGATTCCAGTCGCTGTGGCCGACGGCCAGCGGGTCGCAACGCCAGTGATCGATGATCAAGTTGGTGAACAGCTTGTCGGGCCGGCCCTGGCGGTGCTGCCGGGCGCGGGCAGGCAAGTCGCGCGTGTTGACCGTCGTGAGCGGGGTCGCTCCCCCGCCGTGCTGGCCCAGGCTTTCCGCCAGCAACTGGTCGTACCACCAGCCGACCGCTTCCAAGGCCTTGGCCCAGACGTTCAGCACGCGGATCGTCGCGCCGCAGTTCCTTGCCGACAGGTAACCGGCGCCGGCGAAATCCAGCACGACATTCCGGCCCGGCGGCGCGGTGCGGAAGTGCTCGTTCATCGCCGCGGCGCCTTCCAGCAAGCGGACGACATTCAGGCCCAGGATGGCGGCGGGCAGCAGGCCCGCGGCGGACAGGATCGAGAACCGGCCGCTCACGCCGTCCGGGATGCGGAATACCTCGGGACAGCCCAGCGCCCGAGCCAACTGAAACAGCGGACTGACCGCGCCCGTGACGGGCACTACCAGCCGGGCCAGTCGCGAAGCGTCGCCGCCGACGGATGACTTCAAGGCGGCCAAGAACTGGCGGAACGCCACGGCCGATTCCAGCGCCGTTCCGGTCTTGCTGATCACGACGATGGCCCAGCGGCCGTCGATGTTGTCCGCCGGGCGGCCGTTGCCCAGGAGCCTGAGCAGTCCCTGCGAAGCATCGTTGTCCACGTTGTGGCCCTCGAAGTACATCCGAGGCCGGCTGCCGCGCTGGCCACGGTCCAACTCGTTGAAGTACGGCTCGCAGCAGGCTTCCATCAGCGCCCGGGGGCCCAGAAACGAGCCTCCAACCCCCAACACGACGACTCGATCCACGGCGTCCTGCAGCCGCCGGGCGGTGAGCAGTATCCGTCCCAGTTCGCTCCCCCTGCGGTCCGGCGATTTGTCGGCCTGATACTCGGCCAGCGTCCTTTCCGGCAGGTCAAGGAACCCCACGTCCAAGGGGGACCGGTCCGGCGACACCACGCGCTCGGCTGACAGCGGCAGGTCCGTTCCCAGAATCTCGAGTCGGGCCGCGATCAACTGGGGGGCCAGGGCGTGCCAATCCTCAGGGGCCACGCCCGTCCGTGGTAGGAAAATCCCGGCGGGATCGTAGGTAATCAGGTTCGCTTTCTTGGTGCCCATGCCGATCGGCCCAGGTCAACGTCGTCTCGGAGGATTGGTGCGGAAACAGGATATCCAGCCAGCGGTTCGGGTGCCAGCGGGTGAGAAACGCCGGGTGAGAAACGCCGGATGTCGGGATCGGTCTCTCGTGCTTCGTCAAGGCTGGAAATCCGTGTTGGGTGCCTGGGGTCGAG
>CAIYOB010001260.1 GCA_903927685.1 uncultured Planctomycetaceae bacterium | reverse complement strand
GTTGACTCCTTCATTCGTTGGGATCCAATCGCTCGAAACCGAGAAATGTCAATGCGAACGTTTAGACCGACGGCTTCCCATTTGGTGCTCGCTCGGTGCCGGAGAACATGCCCCTTTCGAATCCTGAGGCCGAGATGAAGACGATTCGGTGTGTGAATCCGAAGGCCCTTTCGAGCGTCGGGAGTCGTTGTGACTACCTATCAATCGTGGCCGCGAGTGCAGGCATGCATTACAATGCGGGGACGAGCGTCTTCGTTTGTTGCATTGTCCTCCTGTCCAGAGTCGATTGTCTGCCATGATTCCACTTGCCCCGTCCTGTCGTGCGTTTCTGCTCACCGCGTTCTGGATTGCGGCCACAGTGCCCCTGACGGCCTGTCCATTGCGGGCGCAGTCCGACCAGTCCGACAGGCCGCTGATCGCCTATGTGGGGACCTTCAGCTCGCCGCTCCGCGATGTGCTGCCCACGCAAGTCGATTTGCCGCCCGGCAACGGTCGAGGGATTCACCTGTTTCAAGTCGACCGCGCGAGCGGCGCACTGATGCCGCACGGGATCGTCGAACTGGGGACCAGCCCCAGTTGCCTGGCCGTCAACGCCGCCGGAACACGCTTGTATTCCGCCAACGAGACGGATCGTGTCGGTGACCGTAAGGAAGGTTCGATCAGCGCTTTCGCCATCGATCGCACGGATGGCCAGCTCGAACTGCTGAACACCGTTCGATCTGGCGGCGCCGGTCCGACCTATGTCAGCATCCATCCGGGCGGCCGATTCCTGCTGGTGGCCAACTATTTCGGCGGTTCCGTCGCGGTGTTGCCGATCTTGTCCGACGGGAGTCTGGGCGAGCCCACGGATGTCCAGGTCGATGCGGGCCAGCTCGGCCCGAACCGGGCCACGAATGCTCCGCCGGGCAGCTTTGCGTTCAGCGGTCACGACCGCACGCACGCCCACATGATTCAAGCCGCTCCGTCGGGGCGGTTCGTGCTGCACGTGGATCTGGGCTTGGACCGGATCTTTGTCTGGAAGTTCGACGCCCAGCAAGGCGTCCTGACACCGAACGAACCGGCGGCGGTGTCGCTGCCGCCCGGCGACGGTCCACGGCATTTCCACTTCCATCCGAACGGGCGTTGGTTCTACTCGATTCAGGAAGAAGGTTCGACGATCGTGCTGTTCGACTACGACGCCGCCACGGGGCGACTAACCGCCAGGCAGACGATTTCGACCCTGCCGCCGGGGTTCGCGGGCAGCAATTTCTGCTCCGAGATCTTGGTGTCCGCCGACGGCCGCTTCGTCTATGCGGGAAACCGGCTGCACGACAGCATCGGCATTTTTTCCGTCGGCTCGGACGGCGAGTTGACGTACGTTGAGGAAGTCTGGACCCGGGGAAATTATCCGCGCAGTTTCAGTTTTGACCCGGCGGGACAGTTTCTGTACTGCTGCAATCAACGAGCCGACAACGTGGCCGTCTTTCGCGTGAATCGGCAGACGGGCGGCCTCGGCTTTACCGGCCACTACGTGCCCATTGGAAATCCGTCGATCGTCGTGTTCCTGGACCTCGCCCGGGCGGATCGGTAGCCTGCTATCCGCGAGCGGGCTACGTAGCGTTGCACGGCTGGTACACGGCTCGGACCCAGACTTCATCGCCGTCTTGCAACCGCTCCGTGACCACGTAGTAATGCCGCTGGAAGTGACGTGGTTCGTCGCCCTGCAATTCCTCATGCGCTAGGGTCTCGACGGCGTACTCCGATGCCACCTTGAAACGGTGTCCGACGCTGCCGTGGTTGGTAAACAGGTAGTACCGCTCGGCATCGCTGCCGTCGCCCAGCGCCCCCTGGACCGACTTGCCGTCGCTGGGACCGCCCAGGAACTCGAAAATGATCCAGCTGGTGGCCGGATCGCAGTCCGCTGGACGGCGGCCGCGCGACCCGTGGGTGGGGCCGATGCGCCGGAAGGGCAGCCATGGGCCCGGCTTGTCGAGCCGCCAACTGAGCCACGCGAACGCGGCCCCGCAGAGGATGTTGAACGGGCCCTCCGCCAGGCTCCACCAGAGCGGCATGCCCTGGCCGAAATCCACGGCGAGCATGGCCAAGCCGAACAGGACAATGGCGACGCCGAGGTAGCCCAGCACCAGTCGATGGCGGCGCAGGTCGGAAGAAATCGTCCACAGCAGTCCGCCCAGGATCGCGTAAAACGCCGACGAGGAACGAGCCAGGTACCCGACGATCGGGCCCTGGGGCAACGGGCCCAGGCCCAACTCCCGATGAATGACATCCATCCAGGCGTTGGGGACCAGGACAAAGGGAATCGCCAGCAGGCCGGCTGTGCCGACGAGGCGGAGAAGGACTTGCAGCACTCGGTCGTGCGATGTCATGACGCCGCTGTTCCCTGTTCGACTACCCATGCTTGATACAATATCCCAAAACTCCCGGGAAGCGAGGGGAGGCAGACCGACGCGTCGGAAAACCGGTGTGCCCTCGCTTCCCGCGCCCGGCAGCGGGCAGTATCATCGTGAGGTTGCGAGCGTGATTCTGCCAACTTGAGCGGAGCCGATCCTTGTGAGCACCGAACTGCCCCTGCCGGAAAATCGCGTGCTGTCGACGTTGCACGAGGACGGTTCGCGCCGCTGGATGTTCCCGCGGCCCTTCGCCGGCCGCTTGCTCCGCGCCCGCCGCTGCTTGGCTTACGTCTTGATTGCCGTTTTTACGCTCTTGCCCTATGTGACGATTCACGGCAAGCCGGCGATCCTGCTGAACATCGGGGCCCGCGAGTTCACCCTGTTCGGCTTCACATTCTTGCCAACCGATACGCTGCTGCTGGCCCTGTTTCTGGTTTCCCTGATCTTGGGGATCTTCCTGGTCACCGCGTTGTTCGGCCGCATGTGGTGCGGCTGGATGTGCCCGCAGACGGTTTATATGGAATTCGTCTATCGGCCGCTGGAACGTCTGTTCGACGGACCACCCGGCCCGGGGCATACGCCGGGCAAGAAGCAGACCCCGCTGCGGACCGTGCTCAAGTACGCCTTGTATCTGCTGATTTCCGGCTACCTGGCCCACACGTTCCTGGCCTACTTCGTCGGTGTCGAGAATCTGGCCCAGTGGGTCCGCCGCTCGCCACTGGAGCATCCGGCGCCGTTCCTGGTCATGCTGGCCACCACGGCCGCAATGTTGTTCGACTTCAGCTTCTTCCGCGAACAGACGTGCATTGTGGCCTGTCCCTACGGCCGCTTTCAATCCGTCATGCTGGACCGGAATTCGCTGATCGTCAGCTACGATCCGCGCCGCGGCGAGCCGCGTGGCAAGGGCCGCCGTAGCGGTCCGGACGCGCTGCCCCTGGGCGACTGTATCGACTGTGCCCGCTGCGTCGATACGTGCCCAACCGGGATCGACATTCGTGAAGGTCTGCAGATGGAGTGCATCGCCTGTACGCAGTGCATCGATGCGTGCGACGGCGTGATGGACAAAATCGGCCGTCCGCGTGGCCTGATCCGGTTCAGCTCGCAGGCCCGCATCGGCGGTACTCCCACCCGGTTGTTGCGGCCCCGCGTCATCATCTATCCGGTCGCGATGCTGGTCCTGTTGGTCACCTTCGGCGTGGTGTTGGGAGGCAAGCAAACCGCCGATGTCACCCTGCTCCGCGGCCTGGGGCTGCCTTTTACCGAATTGAAGCCGGGAGAAATCACGAATCAGATCCGGGTCAAGATCAAGAATCGTAGCGGCGCGGATGCCGAGTACCGCGTGAGCTTGGGGCAGGGCGAGCAAGGCGAACTCAAAGCCCCCGTGAATCCCATCGCGGTCGCCGCAGGCCAATCTCGCACGGAGCCCGCCTTCGTGACGCTGCCCGCGGGAGTCTTTGAGGGCGGCAAGTACGAAATCCGCCTGCGCGTCACTGACGGTCAGGGCTTCGATCGTGAGCTGAAATACCACCTGCTGGGGCCGAATCCGGGGTAAGGGCGTCGTCAAGTTGAAGAATCGGAGTTGGGTGGCTGGGGTCGAGCCACGAGGTACGAGTGGCAAGCCCCCGGTTCTCGGCTCTGGGGGCTCGCTGCACTCGACCCCAGGCACCCCAACATTTGGGAATGAGGGCTCAGCGGCCTCCCGCCCCGAACTTCTCGCACCAGCGTTCTCGGAGTTTCTGCCGGAGGGCTTGGTCGAAGCCGGGCGGCATGGGATAGGGCTCGCCCGCCTTGTACAGCGTGATCGTCTGGCGGATGTTGTCGACCACGATCTGGCACGGGTTGCAGCCCGCCAGATGGTGCTCGAACTGGCTGCACACGGCGGGCTCGATAGCGCCGTCTACAAAGTCGTTCAACGCGGTGAGCAGTTCGTCGCAATTCATCGGTAGCCCCCCTGCCTATCAAATGCCTTTCCATTAGATCCGCCAGCAGGGGCGGGGTTACGGTTTCCTGGCTTGATTTTCTGGAAACTGCGTTTGTTTGCTTGAAGGTCATTCATCGTGGTCGTGGGCTGACAGCACCCGCGTTGCCTCGTCGCCCAGCACGTGCGTCAGACGCTCGCGCAGCTGAAGCCGAGCCCGCAAGAGGCGCACTTTGACGTTCGCGACGCTCAATCCCAACGCATCGGCCGTCTCCTGAGTCGAAAACCCCTCGATGTCGCGGAGCACAAAGACGACGCGATGCTTTTCATCGACTTCGGCCAGGGCGGCGTTCAGCAGTTGACGGACCTCGGCCCGCTGAGCCAAGTCGGCCGGATCATCCCGCCATTGGGCGATGTAGTCCGGGTGCGGCAGGGGCTCGGAATCGCCAAGACTGCCGCTGCCGGTTGTCTCCAGGGGAACCATCACCAGCCCGCGGCGTTTTCGCAACAGTTTCAGGGCATGGTTGGTGGCGATCCGCAGAACCCAGGTTGCGAGACTGGACTCCGCCCGAAAGCTGTCCAGGTGCTCCATGACGCTCAGAAAGGTCTGTTGCGTGACGTCCTCCGCATCCTCTCGCTGCTGCAGAATCCGCCAAGCCAACCCGAATACCCGCGGCTCAAAACGGGTGACGAGGGTCTCGAAGGCATCCCATCGCCCCTGACGTGCTAGCGACAGCAACTCCAAGTCGTCGGGGGCAGCGCTCGCCTCGTTTCCATCCATGAACAACCTCCCGGGATGACAGTAACGCCAGCATGCTCCGCCGAGGCCCACAAATCTCCGGCAGTCTCGTGCGGCATAATACCCGCGATCAACTCGATCTGAAAGCGTGATATTGTGACGGGGATGCTCGGCGCTGTGCGAACTGGAGGAGGTGAAAACAACGTCAAAAAGGGTCAGTGGCGGTTGACGTGGCAAGCTGCGGGGCTTGGCTCAATTTGTACCTCCGCCCGGCCGCAGGCGAATCCGTGCGTAGCTGATCGCGTTTCCGCCTCCGGCGCGGACGCCCAGCAGATCCAGGACGTCGGCGGGTGGCGAGCCGCCGCGGGCCGTGGCCGTGAAGAAGTTCGTAAACGGCTGAGTCAGCGGAATGCGAATCGGCTGGACAGCGGCTCCCTCGGCCGGCAACTCGAACAGCCGGTCCTCGGCTACCGACTTGCCGTCGGAATCGGTTCCGCTGACGTGGCAGACGACCCACACGCGTTGATCGGGCGTGACGTGGAACCGCGCGCCGCCGGGAACCAGTCCGGCGGCGCCTTCCTCGGCCATGATCAACGAACGTCGACCGACGACTTGCCCATCGCGGACCTGAGCGTAGTTCAGCGCGTGGGATTGCCGGGCCGCGGGAAAGAACTTGTCACGCAGCCGCGTGTCCAGGGCTCGCTCGGTCCACAGCAGATGCACCACGCCGTCCGGACCAACCCACAAGTCACTGGGGGAGATCCAGCCGCAGGTCTCCTCGCGGCTGGCGATTTCGATCCACTCGTGAAACTTGCCCTGCGTGAGGTCCGCGGTCCAAGTGAAAAACAGGCGGCGGAAATCGTAATCCCAGTCTTGGCCGGTCAGTTCCTTCTTGTAAGCCCGCCACTGCGGATTGGGTTCGATGATGTCGCTGACGCCGCAAAAGTACAGGGCTCGGTCCTTCAGCATGACATTCGGATAGCACAGCCGGATCGGTTCCGGCTGGTCGTAATCCGCGCCCCAGGGAAAGACCAGTTTGCCGTGGGCGGACCACTGGCCCTCCGCGTTGCGAAAGGCCCACTCGGCGTGCGTGTGCCCGATGTTCTGCAGCAGCACCAGTTCGCCCCGCGCGCCGTCCGCCGCAAAGCTGCGATACGAGTGCTCGGTGAACGGCGGCGTGCCGTCCCATTGCGGGACCAGCGTCTGAAACGGCTCCTGCGGTCGCGCGGCGTCGAATTGCAGGATCTCCGGCCGCGCCGGCCCGCCGTACTGGTCAGGCGGCGTCAACGTGGGATTGGCGGAGAGGAAGATTCGCCCGTCCTGAAAGGCGGCCAGCGGGCAGGGTTCGCGGGTCCGTCCGGCAGGATCGGCGTGCAGGCGTTCCCAGCCGGCGGCGCCGCGTTGAAACAACAACCAGCGGCAGTTGTTCAGCGGCTTACGTTGGGTCAGCGTCTCCAGGCCACTGGCAAACACCTGTTCGCCGACTCGGACCAGGCACGTCGAGCCGCTGCACCACAGTGGCCCGGCCCCGTTGTCTGCCGGCTCGTACCGGTAGACTTCCTCCTCGATTTCGACGGCCGGCTGGACCGGCGGTGCACCGTTGACGAGGGCGGGAATCAAGCTGAACAGGCCCGCGGCCAGGCGGAGCGGATTTCGTCGCATCACAGGCGTCTCCTTTGCCCGCTGATTGTATCGCCGTAGCGAGTCCCGAGTCGAGATGGCGACGAGTTCGGTCGCCGCTTTCCACCTGGTGCCTGGGGTCGAGTGCAGCGAGCCCCCAGCCGGCAGCGAGCCCCCAGCCGGCTTTCCCCCTGCCGACACCCCGCCGCTCTCCCACCTGCCGCTTCCACCTGCCGCTTCCACCGCTTGTCACAGGCGACGCATTACGCTACGTTGATGGGAGGTGGACGTCAGGCTGAGCCCTGCCGACTCTTGGCAGTTGCCGGGGGGCTAAAGGCGCGGCCTTATCAAGCGATCCTCTCACCACGTTGCCAAGGAATGACGCCATGGTTACCTCGGACACGCTCCGCCGCTATTCCCATTTCTCCCAACTCAGCCCGGAATCGCTGACCAAGTTGGCCGGCATCGCGGATGAACAGGCGATTCCGGCTGGCCAGGCGATCTTTGCCGAATCGGATCCGGCCGAGTACTTGTACTTGATTGTCCGCGGCGAGGTCACGCTGGCTTGCGAGTTGGGCACGGGCGAGTTCCGCGTTGTGGACACGCTGGTCGACGGCGAGATGGTGGGCTGGGCCTCGCTGGTGGAGCCCTATCGCTGCCACACTTTCGCCACGGCCGTCAAAGAGACGCACTTCATCCGCTTGGCGGCCGCCAAGCTGCGGCAGTACTGCGAATCCGACCACCTGCTGGGTCAGCAGTTGTTGACCCAGGTCGCCCAAATGCTGTCCAGCCGGCTGAAGAGCGCCCGCGTACAACTGGCGGCGGTCTGAGCAGATTACCTCAGCCCCGGCAGGGCACCATCTCGATCGCGTCCCAGGGACAGACCAGCAACCGATAGGCGTCGGCCCGGTCCCGGTGGGGCAAGCGGATGCACAGTTCGCACCCGATGCAGCGTTCCGAGTCCACCTCGCACCACGACTCGAGTCCTTTGATGCCCGTGCCGACCTCGCGCAGTTCGATGCAGTCCACCGGACAGACCTCGACACAGGCTTCGCAGCCGGTGCAGTTGTCGACGTCGATTACCGCCACGCGTTGGGGAACGCGTTTGCGAGGCGGTTTGGCGCGCGGCGTTTGAATCCCGGCGGCGGCGAGCGGGGTCCTGTCGGGAGCGGCCATTCGCACAGTTCTTTCCGTACGGGTTCCGTGGCTGCCCAGTTGCAGGCAGCGCTCAGCCTGACATTTTACGCTCTCTGATCTGCGTGTCCAGGAACTGATTGCCCCGGCTTTCGCTCGGCGGTATGATGCCCTTGCCGGCGACGGTAGCCACGCTCACGAAATTGGAGTTCAACCATGAGCAAGACGATCGCTTCCCTGTTGTGCATCCTGTTGTGGGCCGCCGCGATCCAGGGCGGCGAGTCGCGCCATGCCGCATTCGACGTCGTGGCGTCTCGCGTGCCCGACCAGCTGGGCCGCGTCACGCTCGACCACCAGGAACTGGGCGGCGAGATCAATCGGCGGATCGAGAACCTGGTCTATCAGCACTACATGGTGATCGACCTGGACGGCAACTGGCTCAATCATTTTCGCACCCGCACGGTCCGCGGCGACCAGAGCCACGTCTATTACGGCATCGGCAAGGTGTTCGACGCCGGCAGCTTGTTCGCCGCCTACACGGGCGATCCGAAAGTTGCCGCTCGCACGCAGTACATCATCGATGAACTGGTCAAGTCGCGCGACGCCGACGGGTATCTCGGCTTCTGGACCGTCGAGCCCGAGAATCGTCAGGACCATATCAACTGGATTCTGCACGAGCAGGAGTACATCAACCTGGCCTTCGTACGGAATTACCGTTGCACGGGCAATCCCGAGTCGCTGGCCCACGCGAAAGTCATGGGCGACTACATCCTGAAGACGTTTCCCACGCCGCAGCATCCGTGCTACGACGCGGGCCTGATCTGCACGGCGGGCCTGCCCGAAGGAATGCTGGAACTGTACCGCGTGAGCGGCGACCAGCGCTACCTCGACTTTGCCGCCGACGTGCCGCACGGCAACAACCGCGGCGAAGTGCAATTGGCGTCGTTGCGGACGTGGGACCAGGACTTCAGCCGCCGCCCCTGCCACGTGTACGTGATGCTCGCTCGCTGTTACGCCCAGACCGAACTGTACCGCCTGAGCGGTGAGGATCAGCTGCTGAACATGAGCCGCTTCATGCGGAACGAGTTGCTGAAACAGGGCGCGGGCGGGATGCTGGTCACCGGCTCGTGTTCCGAAGGCGAGCACTTTACCTACAACCAGAACGGACGCGGCGCGATCGGCGAATCCTGCGTGACGGCGTATGTGCTCCGTTGGATTGATAGCCTGATGCGGCTGGAAGGCGACATGCGGTACGGCGATCTGCTGGAGCGGACGATCTACAACGCCCTGTTCGCCGCCAACTCGCCCGACGGGCGCCGGATCCGCTACTTCACGCCCTTCACCGGCGAGCGTCAGTACGATACGCGCGACTCGTTCTGCTGCTGCGGGAATTATCGCCGGGCCGTCGCGGAACTGCCGCAGAAGGTCTATTACCGCACGCCACAGGGCGGCATCGCCCTGAATCTGTTCGCCCCTTCGAAAAAGGCCTTCGACGTGAACGGCAGGACCGTCACGATTCAGCAAGAGACGACCTATCCGACCGAGGGCGAAGTCAAGCTGACGTTCTCGACGGCGGATCGAGCCGCGGTGGCATTCCCCTTTCAATTCCGCACGCCGCGGTGGTGCGAACAGGTCACCGTGCGGGTGAATGACGAGGCCCCGGTAACGATCGACCCGCGGCAGCAGAAACTGGGCTGTTACGTACTCGATCGATCCTGGAACGACGGCGACGTGGTCCAGGTCTCGCTGCCCATGGCGTGGCGATTCCTGCGCGGGCGGGCAGTCCAGGACGGCCGCGTGGTCCTGCTCCGCGGCCCGGTGGTGTACTGCATCGGCAAGGATCAGAATGTCGACCTGCTTGCCAAGTGCCCCGAACCGCGAAACCTGGTCATCGATCCCGCGTCGCTCACCGGTCCGCTGCCGGACGATTCGGTTCGTCCGCACGGGCTGAAGGCCACGGCCAAGGCGTGGCTGAATCCGGACTGCACGGGGGAGAAAGTCGCCGTCACGTTGACCGAATTCATCGACCCCAGCGGCCAGGACGTGTACTTCCGCGTGCCCAATCTCGCTGACACGTCCCCGGTACGACTGACCGACGACGAAATCGTGTCGTGGCCGAACGAGTACGTCAACGCCCACGTGGTCAAAGCGTTCTACGGGCCCAAGGTGACGGGGGACCTCGAAGCGGTCTTCGAAATCAACGGCGACGTCGTCGCGGACTTGGCCGCGGACTATGTCAATCCCAGCGGCCAGACGGGGGTGGCGGCGGAGTTCCCCGACGCCACGGGTGGACGCTGGTCGGTTTGTAGCTGCAAGAATGGCGGGCTGCTGTCGACCGCCGCGGCAGGCGACGTCAAGCCGTTGAATTCGCAATTCAAAGCCTTCGGCTCGCCGCTGGGGTACGCTTACGGGCTGGAGAACCAGGGCGACCAATTGGGGTTTGTGTCGGATTACGCACCCAGCGACCGGCAGGAGGAGGTATGGCGGAATCACTATACCGAAAGAATGTTCGACCAGGTGCTGTCCGCCAGCGAGCGGAAGTCTTTTCTGTATACGCATCCGATTGCCGATACCGCCAGCTACACCGTGTTCCGCTGGACGCCCGCGGCCGCGGTGCAAGGCCAGGAGGTGACCTTGTGCGGCACGCTGTTCTCGAACCTGGGCAATGGCGTCGAGCTGCGCGTGATCCGCTGGACCGACGACTCCCGGCACGACGTCTTGGGCACCTTCAATACCAAGGATCTGACCGCCGGCGCTTGCGGCTCCGCCGAGTTCGTCCTGCGACTGCCGCCCGGCGAAGTGGAGAAGCACGTGGATTTCGTGGTGCATAACGCCGGGGCCCATGTCTGCGACGCCACGGCGTTGCGCATCCGCGCCTACACCAACGTCCAGCGGGCCGCCGCTCAGACCGATGTGACGGAACAGGTCCAGGCGAAATTCCACAGCCGCCTCGTCACGCCGTTGGGCCCGTACGCCACCCTGTTCGGCGATGCGGTCCCCGGGGCGGAGAAGACGCTGAAAGTCAAGCTGCACTACTGGCAGGACGGCGTCGTGAAATACCGTGAATTCCCGCAGGACGCGGCCCTGGACTTGAGCGAGAAGTAGCCGCTGGGGCCCCCGTTACGAACCGGTGAGTGGAATGGCGCTAGCCGCCGGTTCTGATTTGCTCCGACACCGGCGGCTGGCGCCGAGCCGCTCACCTGCTCTCAAACGCTGCTCACTCACCTTGGAGTCATCCTCATGCCAATTCGATCCCTCACCGCCTCGCTCGTGCTTGTCTTCACTTGCCTCACCTTTGCCTCCGAGGCCGACAGTTCACCCGCGGGTATGCCTCGCCTGCAGTGTCCCGACGGCATCGGCGTCAACATCCATTTCGTGGGCGGCCACGAGCGTGACCTCGACCTGATCGCCGCGGCCGGGTTCAAGTTCATCCGCATGGATTTTTCCTGGTCCGGAACGGAACGAACCAAGGGCCACTACAACTGGGACGGGTACGACGAACTGACGGCGAACCTGGAAAAACGCGGTTTGCGAGCCCTGTACATCCTCGACTACTCGAACGCGCTGTACGAGGATACGATCACCAGCGTGGATCCGATCGGGGGCAAGGAAGTCACTGCGATTGCCTCGCCACGCAAGCCCGACAGTGTGGCGGCTTTTGCCCGCTGGGCCGCGGCGGCGGCCGAACACTACCGGGGGCGAGGTATTCTGTGGGAGATCTGGAACGAGCCCAACATCAGTTTCTGGAAGCCGCAACCGGATGTCCGCGACTACGCGACCTTGACCCTGGCGACCTGCCGGGCGATCCGCCAGGCCGATCCGCAGGCCACGATCCTGGCCCCGGCCTCGTCGGGCTTTCCCTGGCCGTTCTTCGAGTCGTTGTTTCAGGCCGGCGCCCTGGAACATCTGGACGCCGTCAGCGTGCATCCGTATCGCAATTACAGCCAGGGGCCGGAGACCGCGGCAGCCGATTACCTGCGTTTGCGGGCGCTGGTCGAGCGGTACGCACCGCCCCACAAGAAATCCCTGCCGATCATCAGCGGCGAATGGGGGTACGCCACGCACGACAAAGGCGTCTCGTTGGACGTGCAAGCCGCGTTCATCGCTCGCCAGCAGCTGTCCAACCTGTACCTCGGCATTCCCGTATCGATCTGGTACGACTGGAAGAACGACGGTACCGATGCGGAGTACAACGAGCACAATTTCGGTACCGTGACGCATGACCTGCAGCCCAAGCCGGCTTATCGGGCCGTCCAGACGCTGACGAGCCAACTGCAGGGCTACCGCATCGCCCGGCGGTTATCGACGGAGAATGCGGACGCGTGGGTGCTGTTGTGCGTCGACGCCGCCGGCAATCAGAAGCTCGCGGCCTGGACGACCGGCCAGCCGGCTAAGATTCGCCTGGCCCTCGGCCTGGCATCCGGCGACGACGTATCCGTGGTGGATGGCTTGGGGCAAGCGTTGCAGGTCGGCGTCGACCAAGGTCAACTGGAGTTGGATTTGCGCCCGTTGCCCCAATACATCGCGTTCCGCCAGCCGTTGGGTGCCCTCGCCGCGGCCGCCGCTTGGCAGATTTCCTCGCTGCCCGCGCGGGTTACCGCGGGAGGCCCCGAGCCGATGCGGATCCCCGTGCGTGTGACGAATCCGTTCGGGCATCCGTGTCAGGTTCGCGTGACGCTGGAATCCTCGGCGGGGAACCAGGCGGCAAACCTGCCTCTGGCGGCGGGGCAAGAGTTGCTGCACGAGCTGGCTTTCCCTCTGGTGCGGCGCAACGACGAGTTTCCGACGGCCAAGGTCCGAGTCGCCTACGAAAACGGCTCGGCGGACGGCCCCGCGACGATCGGCAGCGGCGAGGAGCGGCTGGCGTTCGTGCTGGAGAATCCCCTGCACCTGGGCATCGCCCCCGTCGAAGCCGGTCTACGTCTGACGATCGCCGATCCCACACAGCGAGGGTTCGAAGGGACGGCGCTGATTGACGGGGTCGGTATTCCCGTGAAGTGGACGGGCGGGTCCACCGAGTTCACGGTGCGCGGTTCCGCTGTCAGCGATTCATCCGTCGCCGTCGAGTTGCGGGACGACGCAGGCCGCAGCGTCGTGCCGGAGGCCACGGCCCGTTTCCGGCCGCTGGCCGTGGCGGCGTACCAAGCCGCGCTAGATGGGGACGCCCAGGTCCCGGCGACCGTAAACCTGGTTGAGGCGGGCGCGCCGGCGGGTGGCAAGTCGCCTTTCGCCCGCGCGTGGCAGCTGCAGTATCAATTCGACAGCGGCTGGCGGTTTGTGCGCTGCGTCGCAGCCGGGGAGCGGCCTGTCATCCAAGGGCGGCCGGACGAGTTGGGGATCTGGGTGTACGGCGACAGTTCCGGCAACTCGCTGCGGGTTCGCGTGACCGATACCAGCGGTCAGACGTTTCAACCCACTGGCCCGACTCTGGATTGGACCGGCTGGAGGTGGGTGACGTTCGATCTGACCGGGCTGGAGCAAACCGGACACTGGGGCGGTGCGGACGACGGTCGGGTGCACGGCGGTCTGCTCTTGGATACGGTGCTGCTGGTCGACTCGACGCGCCGCAAGACGTCGGGGACGATCTACTTTTCCGCGCCGACGCTGGTCGAACGCGGGGTGTCCGAGCGGTAACGAGTCGGAGGTTGGCACTTACATTCAAGCCGGGAACCTGCGAGGACGATAAGGATAATGCGGATTCTAGCGTCTGGCAGGAGGGGTCACCGTGGGCAGAGTAAGTGTTTACCGCGAATCACCTTGGGACGCGTTCGCGCGCGACGCAAAGTGTGACCTGTGCGGCGCGGATGAAGTCCAGCGCGTCGGTTCCCGGGATCGCCGGGGGCGGGATCTCGCAACGGTGGTCTGCACCTGCTGCGGCTTGATTTCCCATGAATCCATCCCCAGCGACCAAGAGTTGGCCGAGTACTATGCCCACGAGTACCGGCACGACTATCACGGCGAACGACAGCCATCGGCCAAACGCGTGCTGCGCGCCTGGAACGTCGGCCAGACGATCTACCGTCGTGTCCAGTCCTACCTGCAGCCCGGCGACCGGGTATTCGAAGTCGGAGCGGGACTTGGCTGTACGGTCAAGGCGTTTGAACTGCAGGGCTACGAGGCGTCCGGGATCGAGCCCGGCGTCGATTTTCAAGGCTTCTCGCGTCAGACGCTGCACGTCGACATTGAGAATGCCCGCTTGGACGATCTGCCCCCGATGCCCACGTACGATTTTGTCCTGCTGATTCACGTCATCGAGCATTTCAATCGTCCCAGCCAGGCGCTCCGCCGCATCTGGGGCCTGCTCCGGGCCGGCGGGCGGCTGTACGTCGAATGCCCCAACGTCTACGCCCCGCACGCGGCGCCCAGCCGGCTGTTCCATTACGCGCACGTGTATAACTTTACGCCGTGGACGCTGCGGATGATGGGTGAGGTCTGCGGGTTTCGCGTTCTCCAGGAGCTGTCGGACAGCCACGACACGAGCCTGATGTTCGTGTTGGAAAAGACGGATGCGCGGCGGCTGGTCATCGCTCCGGGCAGCTACGGCAGGTCGTTGTCGGCCGTCGGGCGGTACAATGCCGTCACGTACCATTGCCGACCGCGATACGTGTTCCAACGTATTCAAAACGCGTCGCGGCTGCTGGACAGCATGTTCCTGCCGCGGCAACGAGTCCGGCGTCTGATCGCGAGATTGGACGAGCACGCTCGGGAAGCCAAGCCGGCGAAAGCCCCGGTCGAACTGCGCAAGGCGGGTTAGACGGAAGCTTCCTTTGAGCCACCAGCCCTGAGTGCCGTGCAACCGCACGGAATCAGGGCTTTCTTACGCGCGGAAGCAGGAGCCCGCGTGTCGCACTGCTTACTCGCCCGCCGCCCGACGGCCGCCCCCCCAGAAACAAGGAGTGCCGGCGGGCGAGTCACCAGTGCGGATGCGCTGCCGACGGTCGACTTGGCTGCAAATTCGACGCCGTGCCGCCTCGCGCCACCTGCACGGCCAACTCGCACACCGACAACGTCCGTTCCCATGGCAGAGCTGATCGGCGGTGTGCGAGTGAGCCGTGCCACGCCGGCGAGAGCCCTGCGCGGCATTGCCGCAGCAGGACTTCCAGGGTAAAACCAAGCGTGCGACCTGCGGCGGCGGACCCGGCAGCGTTACAATCGGAGGCTGGTCTACAAGGAATGCACATGTTCATGCAACCAGTCAGGCAGATTCTGTTCTTGGGCGGGGCTCTGGGGCTCGCGATGGCGTTTGGCAGTCCCGCGTCCGCGGCAACTCAAGTCATTGTCTGGGACGGTCCCGGGGGCGATGTCCCCGCGTCCCCGGACTACGAGGTGACGGTGCGAAGTGGGGATACGGCTTGGAAGCCGTTCACCTACTATTCCTATGCCCGGCCTGTGGACAAGTTGCTCGATGCAGAGGGGAAGTATATCAAGCTCTCGTTCCTCGGCCTGCACTCGAACGAATACAAACGGCCGGAGGATAACCGAGATACCTACGCGCATTCGTGGACGAGTTTCGATTTCGCGGGCGGACCCGTCGAGGTCGAGGTTCGACTCAAGAGGCCCTTGCCCGGCCTCACGCTGCCCGTGCAGAGCTGCGGGATCTTCCCCTCCACGCTCGGCATTCAAGGACAAGTCGGCCGAGCGAACACCATCCGCTTCACACTGCGCGAACCCGCCAAGTTTGCCGTCGTGCTCAACCCGCTCCAGGCCTTGCAACAGCTGACCATCGCCGAAGCAAAACAGGCCTTCGAGGGCTACCGCAATCCGCTGTTCATTTTCGCCCGGGCCCCCGAGACGGATGTCCCACAGAAGAACACGCCCGGCACACTGGTGGTCAGTCCCGAACGCACCGGCAGCGTCGAGGATTTCGCCCGGGCCAAGGTGATCTACTTCGAGCCGGGCGTTCACGATTACTCGCAGTTCAACGCGGCCGACCCGAATCATTACATCACGTTACGCGGCGGGCAGACCGCCTATCTGGCGGGAGGCGCGTACGTGTATGGCGTCTTCAGCGCCGACCAACGCCGGCCTGCCGTTAGCGAAATGCCCTTGCTGCGGGGCCGCGGAACCATGTCGGGCGCCAAGCAGCGTTGGTCCGATGTGCCCTATGTCACAACGCTGGAAAAGGGCGTTCGTCTGGACGGCATCCAGATCACTGACCCGCACAACCACATCAGCCACTCGCACGCGCCCGTTCGCGACGTGGCCGTGGTCGGCGCGTGGCACGGCAACACGGACGGTTTCACCCGCGAGGTGCCCGCGTCCGAGCCATACCAGGGCTGGCATCTCGACGACTGCTTTGTCATGGCGGCTGATACGAATCTCAAAGTGGGCGGCCCGGCCCGCGTGCGCAACTACACCGTCTGGCAACTCGCCAACGCCGAGCCGTTGTGGATCCGCAATCCGAATGGCTGCGTCGTGGATGGGTTACAGGTCATCGCTTACAACTCGTGGGCTCGAGGCCAAACCGTCAACATCTCACGGGGAACGGTGCAGAACTCGGTTTTCCGGAACATCACCGTCGAAGCGCCGTCTGTGCCGCTGCTGTTCCTGATGCCGATTGGCGACGAGGGCGGTCGCCCGGCCTACGAAAACGTGCTCTTCGAGAACGTCACGGTGCACACGCCGCACATCGCACGCAAGTCGCTGTTCGGCCCGCTCAGCGCCGGCGGATCGCGCGCCGGGAAAGTCGTGTTCCGCAATCTGATCGTGAACGGCACGAAGGTCACGGAACGGAACTGCGGCGACTATTTCGAAATCCTGAAAGGCGTGGACGTCGGCCGGGAGATTGTATTCGAATGAAAACAAAATCCGTCCAGATTGTCGGAATCCTGCTGGCTTGGTTAGCGTCCCCTGCCGAGGCCGCCGAGAAGCCCAAACAGGTCGCGTACCAAAGCAATACCGCGGTCCTCGTCGTGACCGGGCTGCGGCTGAACGAAGATCCCGCGGACTACTGGAAGGACTTGTCGGTCGCCGAGGGTGCCGTAGTCAAAGTCACCGCACTCGGCGGCGCGGCGCAGGAAAAAAAGACCGCAGCGTTTACCCGGGCCGGGCAGCGCGGCGGCCCGGGCGGGCAGGTCCATTTCACCGCAGATTTCGCGGTGGATCTGGATGCGACCTACGAGATCACCATGACATTCAAAGATGGAACGGTGATTCGCATCGAGGACTATCGCTTGCCGCGCGACTGGAAGAC
>CAIYOB010001259.1 GCA_903927685.1 uncultured Planctomycetaceae bacterium | reverse complement strand
TGCGGCGGCGAAACTGCTGTGCTGCGGCCTCAATCCGCGTCACTTCCCCGCTGAACAAGTTCCAGATCGCGTTGCGTTCGGTGGCCGGTACTTCGCTCAGCACCAAAACGCGTATCCGATCCGTTCCCCACTGTAAAGTCCATCTCGACAACCACTTGCCACGCCGAGCCGCGGAAAAGGTCATCCAACAGCAGGCCAAACAGTCGGTGCCAGGCGATCATCGCGGGATTCCAGAATCAGTTAGGGATTCCGAGCGGGCTCAGATTCCAGGCCGCCCGCCGTCCTTATTTTGGACCGCCTCGTGCAGTGTGGCAAGATGGCTCACCCGCACCGGCCCACTCGGACGTCCGACTTCCGTTGGCGCAAGAGCTTGCGTCCGGCTAGGCCGAGATCAAGCCCGATTTCTCTTCGCGTTCGTGGCTCGATCTCAGGCAACCGACCCAAATCCTTAGGTTGGACAAGGCATTAGAACGCCTCCAGTCTCGCCGCTCCGCCGGAACCGGATTGGCTGGGATCGTAGTACTCGTACGCGTCCGCCGCGGGCACGCTGACTTTCACTGGCATGGTGGCCCGCAGCCGGTAGCGAAGTTCCAGCGTCTGGCCGGGCTCCAATTGCCGCAAGTACACAATGGCTTTCCGCGGCGTGATTTGGTAGCGGGCGATCTGCTGCGAGCCGGCCAGTTCATCCAGTTCACCGGCCTCCAGCGCAAAGCCGCCGGGGATGGGCAGGTCGAGGATGACCATCGGCGCCGCCTGCGGCAGGCGGTTGGTGACCTTGGCCACGGCCGTCACGGTTTCATCGACGGGCAGTCGCTGGCGGTCGTACTGAAGGTCGACCGACAGCGGCCCGAGCTCTGGGAGCACCGGCTCGGCGCTGCTCGGGACGTGGTAACGCACGCTGACCTGGTATCCGACCTCGGTATTCGTGCGATCCGTCAGCGACAAGCGATACTCGTTGCCGGGTCGGAACTGGGCGCTCAAACTGACTTGCTGCATCACTTCCGCCTGGTCCGCGGAGATCACAATCTCGCGAACCGCTTCGCCGCCCACGGCCACGTCGATCCGCTGCTCCCGGTCGCCGCCCAACGCAGCCCCGGTTCCGGCCAGCAGGGCCTTGAGCGACAGGACGGTGGCCTGGGTCGAATGCCAAGTGCCGCGAGCGTCCTTCTGCGCGATCAGCCAGCCCAGCGCCGCGCGAGTCGTGGCCCGCTGCTGGCCGGCTTTCACCATCGCCAGTGCCGCCATCGCCGTGGTCTCGATCTGGCCGGCCGGCCCGGCGCCGTAGAACGCCGTGCGGCCGGCAGACGCCTGGTCCCACCAGGCCAGCTTGCCGTCGGGGCTGGTCTGCTTCAGGGCGTCGAGCCGCGTGAGGAAGGCGCCCACCCGCGCGCTCTGGGGATCGATGGCCGCGATGGCGTTGGCCGCGACGGCCAACAGGTACGGATCGGCAATCGAGTCCGGCGAGCGGGCCAGCAGGTAGTCCAGCGTCGGCGCCGCCACGCCGGACGCTTGGCCGCCGGCGAACACGGCCCAGGCGAGATAGGCGGTGGCGCCGTAGTCCAGGTCGGCCGCTTCCATCCGATCCATCAAGCCGTCGTGAAGGACTTGCCGTTCGGCGGCCCAGGAACCGTCGGGCCGGCGCTGGGCTAACAGCCAGGCTCGGGTGCGCTGGACTAACTGCGGGTCGACATCGTGGACCTGCGCCATGTCCTCGAATTCCATCAGGCCGTATGCCGTCAGAATGCGATGGGCCGGGGCGTGGCCGAACCAGTCGAAGCCGCCGCCGGAGACCTCGAAGCTGACCAGCCGCTGATAGCCCAGGTGGATATACTGCCGGGCCTTGGCCTCGACTTCGGGCACGCTCTTGCCGGTCCGCCGCAGGTAATCCAGCGCCAGGACGTTGGGATAGGTTGTCGAGGACGTCTGCTCGAAGCAACCAGATGGCATCTGGAAGATCGCGTCCAAGCCTTCAACCAGTTGACTGAAGGTCGACGGGTACAGCTTGACAATCGCCTGGACGCTGCCCTCGATCGCATTCTCAGGGATGCGGATCGGCATCTCCAGCGGCGTGGCCAGCGTGCCGCTGGCAAGCTGTTCGACCGCCTGCCCGTCGGGTACGACTTCGAGTTCGCGGCGGATCGCATCCGCCACGCCGGAAGCCGTGGCCGTAACCTCCAACTGGTGCTTGCCGACCTGCAGGACCTTGAGGGGAAAGTTCAGCGCGCGGATCTCGCCGGCGGCCAGTTCCACCGACAGCGAGCTGGCCTGATCCGCCAGCCGCTGGAACCAGGGCTCATCCTTGACGGTCAGCTGGACCGTCTGCGGCTGATCCAGATAGTTGTACACGACCAACGGCACGCCGACTTCGTCATGGCGAGTCAGCGACACCGGCAGGTCGAGGTCGACGAAGAACGGTTGGAACACCTTGATCGGGAAATCAGCCCCACCTAACTGGCCCGCGCCGGTCACCGCACTGGCGCTCAGGCGCCAAGTGGTGATCGAGTCGGCCAGGTCGACCTCCAGCGAGACCTGCCCGTGGTCGTCCGTGATCAGTTCCGGCTGCCACAGCAGCGTTTCAGGGAACCACTGGCGAACGCGAGGCGGTGCGGAGCCCGCCTGGTCCGGGAACGCCGATTCCGAGGCGGCGGGCTCGGGCACCGCGCGGCCGCCGATGGCAGCTTCCGCTGCCGTAAACGCTCGAGATGCGCAGTGCAGTGATATCCAAACCGCGGCTCCGATCACACCGAGGCACGGCAAACCGACCAGCAGGAGGCAGCCAGCCGTCTTGGGAAAGCTGACGGCCAAAGCCAGTGTCCCGACCAGCGCCAGTACGCCTGCCAGCGACCACCAGGCAATCTCGACTCGGGCCAGGCCCGCTCGACGCCGAGCGCTGACCTCGGCCTGTTTGGGCGGGAAGCTCGAAGCCGCCAGCGTGAACGGCGAGGGACGCGAACTCGGCGCCTCGGTATCGGCGGTCGGCGTTCGGGCCATCCGCTCGCGCCGCAATCGGGCCTGGACGTTCGACGGCGATGGCCCAGCCTGGCTGCCGAAAAATTCGCTGGGAATCGCCCGCGGACCCTCGGCCTGGCGGGCGGTCGTCGAAAACAGCGCCTGCTCGAATTGGCTGCGCTCGCGAAACGGCAGTTCGGTGAACCGCTCCGGCGACCAGCCGGGATAGACGGCGTAGACGGGCTCCAGCAGTTCCTGTTCCAGCAGGAAGAACGTCTGCTCCAAACCCGCCTTCTGGCTCAGCACGGCGAACACGGCTTCGTCCACCGCCTTCAACCCGATCGCGCCCGGCGCCGCCTGGCCGTCCGCATCGGTCAGCGTAAGCGTAATTCTGGCTTTCGCTCCGGGCCGGTATTCTTCTTGATCCAAGGCGGCCTGGATCGCCAACTGCTGGGCCTGCCGGACGTACACGGCTCGCGACTTGCGCACCGCCAGTCCCGCCGCTCCAAACCGGTAAGCGACAACCTCGATCGTGCCGAACAAGTCCGGCGGCACGTCGATCTCACATTGGCCGCGGCCGTCTCGC
>CAIYOB010001258.1 GCA_903927685.1 uncultured Planctomycetaceae bacterium | reverse complement strand
GATGGGCGGAGCGCATGACGTGCATTGGATCCGGCCCGGCTTGCCGGGCGCGGGCCACATCATGGTCTTCAACAACGGTCAATACCTGTTCCAGCGGGCGCCGCAGTCGTCGATCCTGGAGATTAACCCGTTCGTCGACGCCAGCGGACGCGACACGGGCCGATATGTCAATCCGCCCGACGCGGATTACCGGCGCGAGACCTACGACAAGGACACCCATAACCAACCGCGGCAGGTTTCCAACCAGGTTGTCTGGACCTACCGGTCCGTCAACAGCCACGGTTTCTTCAGTCACATCGGTTCGAGCGGCCAGCGCCTGCCCAACGGCAACACGTTCATCTGCTCGGACACCGAAGGCCATTTCTTCGAGGTCACCGCCGAGGGCGAACTGGTGTGGGAGTACATCAATCCGGTCACGCGGGATGGCGCGGTGAAAGTGCTCGGCGACGTGCTGCCGATGACCAATTCGGCCTTTCGTGCCTACCGGTACGGCCCCGACCATCCGGCCTTGCAAGGCCGCGAACTGACACCCCAGGGCTCGATCACCGAACGCTTTGCTCAGGGACTTGACGCGCGTCCCGCCCGCCGACCGGCGGCAGATCGCCCTTCCCCCGGAGACGGCGAACGGAAGCAACGCAAGGACGCGGGGCCCGGGCGAAAAGGCAAGCCGGCCGGCGATCGCCCCGCCGACGCACGACCGCCGGGGCGTGAACCGAAGTCACAGACAGATGACGCCGGCGCTGAGCCCAAACCCAGGCAGCCCTCCGGCGAGCCGTCGTCGGGGCCGGGCCCGCGGCGAAACGCCGACTCGGGCGAACCTCGCCTGCCGTGGCCGATCGTCCATGCCGACGAGCTGGACACAGACCAAGACGGCGCGGTCTCTCGCGCCGAGATGATCGCCGAGGTCGAGAAGACGTTTGCGGGCTACGACCGCAACCAGGATGCGGCACTCATCGCCGAGGAATACGCCGGCCCCGGCGGAGTCCGTTCGGCGATGGGCGGCTTCGTCAGGCAGCACGCTCAGGAGATCGATGCGGACGGCGATGGCAGCATCACGAAGGATGAACTGCAGAGCATCGCCCTGCGGATGTTCGACAAAGCCGATCCGGACCGCGACGGTAAGCTGACGACGGACCAGGCTACACCATAGCAGCCTGAGGAGGGCAATCCGCCTTGGCTGGACTCCGGGGGCGACGTGTTTGGCTGCCCCTGGCTGGGTCAGATCTCTTTCCACGCGCCGGGGATCGGCGGAGCGTAGCGGCCCTGCGCGTCGGCCAGCACCGGGGGCGGGCTGTTTTCGTCGAGCGTGTCGATATTCGGGCAGAACTGAAATTCCGACGCCAACGCCTGGTCCCACGTGATCACCTGGCCGGAGTGCACCGCCGCCCGGCCCATGATCGAGGCCAGGTCCGAGTAGGCGGCCCGCTGGGCCTCGTTGTGCGGCCGGTCGTCGCGGATGGCGGCCAGCAGCACGCTCCACTCTTCCTGCCAGGGACTTTCTCGTCCGCGGAACCGAGTCGACCACTCCTTATCCGCCTGGTAGCCGTAGTTCCAAGCGATATTGTCGGGCGCCACCCGCTGGTCCTTGTACGTATGAACCGTCGGGGCATGCACATTGCCGGAGAACTGGGCGGCGCATTTCGTGCCGTGGACAAACGTGGCGAATTCGTTATAGCAGTTGGGGATGTAGCGCCCCACCACCATCGCCTTGGCCCCGTCGGCAAACGTGTACTCGATCGAGTACGAGTCGTGATTCTCGCTGTAGTCCCCGCTGTTGGCGACGCGTCCGCCCACGCCCTGGGCCGAGACGGGCCAGCCGTCCATAATCCAGCAGCATTCGTCGATCTGGTGGACCATTAGGCCGATGAACCGCCCGGACGAGCCCCACAAAAACCAAGGCGCGCGCCGGATCTGCCACAGCAACTCACTGTCGTCGCCTTGGCGGGGCCCCAGACCGCCGCCGGCATCCATGCGATAGGCGCGGATCAGCTGGATCTGCCCCAGTTCGCCATCGCGAATTCTGCGGATCAGAGCCTGCCGGGCCGGGGAGTGGCGGCACATCAAGCCGGCCGCGACTTTGAGGTTCTTCTTCTCAGCCGCCTCGCCCGCGCGGATGATCCGCCGGATCCCGACCGGATCGGGAGCAAAGCTCTTTTCCATGAACACGTTGACGCCTTTTTCGACCGCGTACTCGAAGTGCACCGGCCGAAATCCGGAGTGCGTGGTCAACATGGCTACATCGCCGGGACGGAGACAGTCGATCGCCTTACGATAGGCGTCAAAGCCGACGAACTGCCGTTCTGCCGGCACGTCGACGGCCTCGCCGAATTCCCGAGCCAGGGTGCGCAGCGAGGCGTCGATGCGCGGCTGAAAGAGATCCGCCATGGCCACCAGCTTGGCATGGCCGTCGGGCACGGTCAGGGCGTTGGCAGCAGCGCCGCTGCCGCGGCCACCGCAACCGATCAACGCCAGCCGGATCGTGTTGTCCTCCGCCGCGTGGACGTGCGGAACAGCCACTCCCACCAACGCCGTGCCTGCCGCCAGGAGGCCGCGGTGCGCACCGAACTCGCGCCGCCCCCCCAGTTCCGCCGCCGTTGCCTGATCTTGTCGTTGCATGCCTTCGCTCCTTGAGTTGATCGGTCACCGGCAGGTATTCTGATCGTCTGCAACCCCGGATACAAGCATCCAGGGCGGCGGTTCCAGCGCGGCGGTTCATTCCAGGATCGCCCGGGCGACCTCGCCGCGCAATTGGGCTTCGCCGGGCTCTTTCTCGAACACGCCGTAGAACATCGAGCAGCAGTCGATCCACAGCGTCAGACGATGGAAATCCTCGGCCGACAGTTGGACGTCGTAGTGGCCCTTGTCCAACAATTCGACCAGCTTCGAGGCCCGCGCGCCGAACTGGCCGGAACGCGTGCGGTAGCTGTCGCCGTAGCTGGTAAAGCCGTAGTTGACCAGCGTGTTGTACGAGGCATAGAACTTGTTGGCGATCGGCTCGGCCGCCAGGTTGCACGCCTTCTTCTCGACGTGGCACTGCACGCAGTTGCGGTCCAGTACGGGCTGGACCAGCCGCGGATAGCTGAACGGGTTCGAGCCGTCCACGTCAGGCAGCGGCTCGGACGGCGGGCGGCGCATCGCCAGGGGCAAGCCGGCGGGCATCTTGACCGCCTGCGCCTTGGACTCGTGACAGCCTTGGCAGACCAACTGCTCGCCGTGCCGAGCGTGAGTCCCGGAACGCATCGAGGTAATCGCCATCCCGCGCTCGTCCAGAGCCTGGAAGAACAACTCGCGATAGGCGGGGACCTTGAAGTGGGCGCTGCCGTCGGCCTCGACCGGCACGGTGCCCAGCACCCAGCGGGCGGGCACGATCGAATCCCCGGCCTCGGCGATGCGTTTGCCCGTCTCGTGCGGCCGCAGGCCGCCGCTGGGGACGGCACAGGGCAGCAACTGCATGATCCGCAAAGCGTGGATCTTGGTGCCCTCAGGCCAGCCCTTCTGATGATCGTAGACGTTGACCACTGCCATCGTCGCGGCGCCTTCGTCCCCGATGGTGACAGGCTGGCGCCGCTGGGCCTCGGCCAGCGTGGTCGCGGGCACGGCGGGCAGCGGCTGGGACCGCAACGGGATCGGGTTCATGCAGCTGATGTCCGGATCGCGGTACAGCAGTTCCTTGTTGCCGAACGCGTCGACCAGGTACAGACCGTAGTTTTCGCCGGGCCGCCGCAACGGCGCGCCGCTCATCGCGGCGTCATAGACGCACAGGTGGTAGTTCTCGCCCAGCGGCCAGGGCGTGCTGTACGCCTGCCGGCCGCCTTGGCTCTCCGGGAATCCGACTTCGGGGGTCAGGCGGCGGACGGGACCCATGCCGTCGTCGTCGGCAACTTGGGGATTGATGATGATCAGCGAGCCATACGCCTGGCCGTGGTGCGGCGCGGCCAAGCCCACGTATTTCGCCGAGCCGGGGATCGGCCGCACGTACAACTCCATGTCGGGGCGAGCTTGGCGCGGGGCGTAATTGCCGTGCAGCGGCCGCGGATCGCGGCCGTCCAGGGTCGTGATCCAGGGCATGTGGGCGATGCAGCCGTGACGGTCGACATAGTCCCACCGCGTCCAGACGATCCGGCCGTCGTGCGACACGCTGGGGTGCCATTCGTTGCTGTCGTGGAAGCTCAGACAATTGATGCCGCTGCCGTCGGGATTCATGTCGTACAAGTTGTACAGCGGGCAGGCGCGGCCGCACCGCAGATAGCCGCCGCGCCGCTCGCTGATGAACGCCAACCGGCCGGTGGGCAGCCAGCAGGGATCGAAATCATTCCAGGTGCCGTCGGTCAACTGCTGCAGTTCCGAGCCGTCCAGGTTGACCGAGAACAGGTGGTAACACCGCTGCGTGTCCCAGTGTCCGCGCGTCGGATCCTCGTGGAAGATCTGCTCCGTCCCGCCCTGCCGCTCGACATAGGCGAACGCGATCTTCCCGCCGTCGGGCGACAGCGCCGGCGATAGGAATGAACCGCCCTCGACATCCTCGCCGCTGATGGCCTGCTGGCCGTCGTACTGCAAGTTGGCGCGGCGTCCGCTGCCGCCACTCAGCTTCTGGCCTTGTAGTCGGCCCGTTTCGCAGACCGAGTCGGCCAGCACGTCGCGGACTTGAGGTTGCGGGCCGAACGCGTCCCGAAGGACGTACAGTCCGCCGCCGGGATTCTGGACGAGGCCGTAGAACTGGTCGCACATGTGCTGGTAGAAGGCGCGATGCCGCTTGATGAACACGACATCCTGGAAGTCCAGCAGCGGGTTGGCAAACGCGATCTGGCGGCGGAGTCGGCACAGCTCATGGTGCAATGCGCGGCGGGCGGCGGCGTCCGTCACGGGCGTCGCGGCAACCGCTTGTTGGAGCTTGGTCAGCGGAGCGTCGAACGTGGCCAGCTCGAGCCCGGCGAACTGCTTCAGGTCGTGCAGCAAGGCCGCGGTCCGCCGGAGCACGATGTCGGCCGGATCGCGATCGGTTTCCAGCACCAGGGCTTCGCGGCAGAACACCTGCTTGGCGATCTCTTCGCCGGTCGAACGCTCGGTGGGGACGTACGTGGTCCCGTTCCAGACGCGTTCGCCCGTGGCGGTACTCAGGACCGCCCGTTGCTGGATGTCGTATTGCAGCGCGGCGTATTGATGATCGAGTTCCCCCGCCTGGACGGCGCGGACTCGCAAGTCGTCCCAGCGCGGGTCGTCGACCGGCACCTTGGCGGTGAGCAGGCCCGCCAGTTCGCTTTCCAAAGCGGCCTTGGCTGAGGGGTCTTCGACCGTCGCGAGCGTCGCGACGCAATCGCGAGCACGGCAGACGCGGGCGTATAGATCGAGCCAGCGGGGATCGCCGGCGCCGGCTTGGGCGGCGACGAGCGAGTCGAGTTCGGCACGCAGGGGCGAGTCGGCGGCGGCGTCGCGGAGCGCCAGGCCCACGATCTCCTGTTCCAGGGCTCCCGTCTCGCGAGGGGCGAACCACGCGCCCAGGCCGTCGGCCCGGACGTCCGCTTGCAGCCAGCCGGACTGCAATGGCCAGTCGCTTGCGACCTTGGCCCAGGATGCCGGCAGCGGCAACGGCGTCGACAGCACCTTGAACCGGACGACGCCGCCCTGGCGGTCTTTGTCCTCGCCGACCAATGCCTCGAAACGCTGGTACCTGCCGCCCACGGCAAACGTCAACTCGCTGTCGGCGTGGACCCAGAAGCCGAACTCAAACTGCCGGTCGCCGACGATCAGCGGGTTGTCTTTCCAATTCTTGTTCACCAGCAGCTGGCCCCAGCCCACCTTGACGCCGGCCGGCTGGAGGTCGGTCAGCTTGGTAACCGTGCCGTCCTTGGCGATCAGCTTCGGCTCGCCCCAGATATTGCAGTTCGCGGGCCCGCGTTCGCAGATGGCGACCAGCCGCAGTTCTTGAAGGCCCGTGACGTCGACCGCGACCTGCTGGGCGGGGCCCTTGCCGTCGAGCGGCCCGCTGTCAAACGGCCGGAACAGCGACTCGCCGGCGGCCGCCTGCTGGGCTTCCGGCGACTGAAGGTACGCCGCCCTGGCGGCGACCATGGCCTGGGCCCACGGGGACGCCTGTTCAGACTCCGCCGCACCGGCGGCGATGGGAACGACCAGCGCGAGCGTGGCCGTGAGGGTCAGCAGGACGTGTCTCATGGATTCCTCCGGTGGGATTTGGGGGGAAGGGCTGTCCATTGTGCCCGCGCCCCACGATAATGTAAACCTCAGTGACAAGCAATCAGTGACGAGCAATCCGATTCAGACGAGTTCGACTCAGGCGACTTCGTTGGAGGATGGTGATGGGTTTCCTATCACGATCACTTCCTGGTCTTTCGCCTGATGTGGTAAACTAGCTCTGTCGAAGAGACCTAACGGTGCGCGAGACAACGAGCATGAATGAGACTGCCATCCTGCGAGCCGAGGTACCTGCTCGCCGCCTGCAACGGGCTGAGAAAATCCTTCAGAAGTTGGGCCTCACGCCGAGCGATGCGGTGAACATACTGTTGGCCCAAATCGAGATTCGACAAGGGTTGCCGTTCGAGGTTAGCATCCAACCTAAGTCGCTGCTCACCGCCGATGAACAGGCGGCAGCCTGGACAGACAGCTATGGTGCCTATTGAGCCTCAACCCGGCGAAGTCTGGTACGCGGACCTGGGGTTGGCCGAGAAGAGCCGACCGGTGTTGATCCTCGCGCACCCACGAACCGACGACGCTCGTTCGCTGGTGATCGTCGCCCCACTCACGTCGCAGATTCGCGGACAACGGGGCGAGGTTCCGCTTGGCAAACCGCACTGGTTGCCCAAGGTATCCGCAGTCAACGTGCAGGGCCTGGCCAGTTTTGACCGCCACAAACTGGCTCGCCGCCTGGGAACGTTATCGGATGGACAATTCGCCGCTGTGAAGGACGCCCTTCGTGAACTACTGCAGCTTTGAGGTTCGGCGTGCGACGGTGAGCCCGGCTGTCCATTGTGCCCGCGTCCCACGATAATGTAAACCTCAGTGACAGGCAATCTCTGCCCGTCAATCTGGTTCCGGCAAGTTCGCAGGAGGATCGCGATGCGTATACAAATCGGCGCCGTATTGGGGCTATGTGCTGTCTGGATGGGCTCCGCCCTTGCCGGCGCGGAACCGCTGTTGGTTAACGAGTCGGCCCGGCAGATTCCCGTGGCCTACTCCGTGGACGTCGTGGTGGTCGGCGGCAGCACCGGGGCGGTTTCGGCTGCGGTGGCGGCCAGCCGGGCCGGAGCCAAGGTCTTCCTGGCCGCGCCGCGGCCGTACCTGGGCGACGACATGACCGCCACGCTCCGGCTGTGGCTCGACGAAGGTGAAACGCCCGTCGCTCCGCTGGCCAAGCAGCTGTTCGCGGACACCGAGGGAGCGGCCAACCTGCCCAATCCCAACCGCATCCCGTTCACTTACCAAGCCGACCAGACCGCCGCCGCTCGGCATCCGGAGACCGACCAGCCCAGCGTCTTGTCGGACGGCGTGTGGCGCGATCCGACTCGGCAAAGCGTACAGTTCGACCAGGACGTGAACATCACTGTCGACCTCGGCCAGACTCGCGAGATCGCGGCGGTGAATCTGTGGGCCTACCACAGTTCGGGCTCGGCGGCCTATCGGGTCGGCAGCCTGACGGTCTCGACCAGCGACGACGCGAAGGCCTGGGAGTCGGGCCGGACCGTCCAGCCGCCGAAGGACCAGGCGGACACCGTCTATAGCCTGACCGCACCACTGTCCGGCCGGGCTCGGTATCTGAAACTCGCGGTCGGAAAGGCCCCCTCCGCCCAACGGATGCTGCTCGGCGAAATCGAGATCCTCGCTCCGGCGCCCAGCGACGCGCCGGCCTGGGCGTCTCGTCCGCCGTGGCCGCGGCCCTTGCACGTCAAACGCGTGCTGGACCAGGCGCTGCTCGACGCCAACGTCGCGTTCCTCTACAACTGTCAGGCCACGGACGTGATTCACGACGCCGCGGGCCGGCCGTGCGGGATCGTCATGGCCAACCGCGCCGGGCGGCAGGCCGTGCTGGCCAAGACGGTCATCGACGCGACCGAGCGGGCCGTCGTGGCTCGCCTGGCCGGCGTGGCATTCCGCCCCTATTCGGCCGGCGTGCAGACGTTCCGCCGCGTGGTGATCGGCGGCCAGCTGCAAGCCGGGCCGGGACTGCGCGGCCGTGAGATCGGGCCGCCATTTGTCGGCTCCCTGCGTCAGTCATTCGAACCGCCCCTGTATTCGATCTTCGAGTACACGCTGGAACTGCCGCTTGGCGGCGACGAGGACGCCGCCTGGGCGGCCGCGGACCAGGAAGCTCGCACGCGGACCTACCATCCGGACCAGCAGTTCACGTCGGACGCCCTGTTCCAGGTTCCGTCTGATCCGCTGGTGGGCCAGGCGACGGCGGCGGGCTCGTGGTCGGACGTGCCGTCGCTGCCGTTGGCGGCGTTCCGCCCGAAGGACATTGAACACTTGCTTGTGCTGGGCGCCCGGGCGGATGTCTCGGGCGAGCAAGCGGAGCAGCTCTGCCGTCCGCTGGCCTTGATCGAGTTGGGCGAGCGGTTGGGGGCAGCGGCGGCGGCCGAAGCCCAGCGGTTGCCCGAACCGGCGGAACCGAGCGTCCGCGGCCAGCCCGCGGCCCAGTCGGCGGAAAGCGGCGACGTGCGCGAGCTGCTGGGCGGCGTCCGGCCCAACCAGCAGCTGCCCACGATTCCGCAGGCCGCCCGCGGCGTCCCCGTCCTGGGCCGCTATGACGTCGTGGTCATCGGCGGCGGCACCGCCGGCGCGCCGGCCGGAATCGCGGCGGCTCGGCAAGGGGCCAAGACGTTGGTCGTCGAGCAGCTGTGCGGACTCGGCGGCGTGGGGACCACCGGCGCCATCTCCAAGTACTGCGCCGGCAACCGCGTCGGATTCACGGCCGAAGTCGGCGGCGGAGCGGACTGGGTCATCGAACAGCGGATGGAGTGGTGGCGGCAGGAGTTGCGGCAAGCCGGTGCGGACATCTGGTTCGGTTGCGTCGGCTGCGGGGCCCTGGTCGACGCCGCGCGCGGCAACCAGGTGCTGGGCGCGGTCGTCGTCACGCCGCGCGGCCGCGGGGTCGTCTTGGCCCGCGTGGTCGTCGACGCCACGGGCAATGCCGACGTCGCGGCCGCGGCCGGCGCGGCGTGCGTCTATACCGACGAGTCGGAGTTCGCCATGCAGGGCACTGGCCTGCCGCCGCGGCAACTGGGCGCGACCTACACGAACACCGATTACACCTTGACCGACGAAACCGACCTGGTCGATGTCTGGCACCTGTTCGTTTATGCCAAGGAGCGGTTCGCGGACTCGTTTGACCTGGGCCAGTTGGTCGACACGCGCGAACGGCGGCGGATCGTCGGCGACTACACGCTGACGGCACTCGACCAGGTCGCCGAGCGGACGTTTCCCGATACCATCGCCGAGGCCAAGACCGGCTACGACACGCATGGCTACATTGTCGAGCCGTATTTCTTGTTGCGGCACCCGCACGGGAGGACCTATACCAGCTACGTCCCCTACCGCTGCCTGCTGCCGCAAGGCTACGAAGGGCTGTTGGTGACCGGGATCGGGTTGAGTGCGCATCGGGACGCCCAGCCGATCGTGCGGATGCAGCCTGATATCCAGAACCAGGGCTACGCGGCCGGTGCGGCGGCGGCGATGGCGGCCCGCAGCGGCACGCTGCTTCGGCATATCGAGATTCGCGCCTTGCAGCAGCACCTGGTCGAGATCGGCAACTTACCGACCAGCGTGCTGACCGACGAAGACTCCTTCCCGCTGCCCGCAGACCGGATCGCCGCGGCGGTGGGGACCATCCTGGACGACGATCGCAGCCTGGCGATCATCCTAGCCCACCGCGACACAGCACTGCCCTTGTTGCAGCAAGCCTATCGCACGGCCAGCGGCGAAGCGAGGATCGCGGGTGCCAAGGTCTTGGCGATGTTGGGAGACGCGACCGGTCTGGAGACGCTGTTGGAGCAACTCGAACAGGCCCGGGACTGGGACGACGTTCCCGCTTGGAACAGCCACAAGCAGGATTCCGACCACCCGGAGCGAGTGGGCTGGAGCGTGAGCCACATCGACAACACGCTGATCGCGTTGGGCCGGACGCGTTCTGCGCAAGCGGTGCCCGCGGTGCTGGACAAGCTGGCCATGTTGACGCCCAAGACCGGGTTCAGTCACCATCGAGCGGCGTGCCTGGCCGCGGAGTGGATCGGCGACTCGCGGTTTGCCCGGCCGCTGGCCGAGTTGCTCCGGCAGCCGGAGATATCCGGTTACGCCGTAACCTCGATCGACCAGCGGGGCACGTCGGCTCGCAGTCGCCAGACAGCCACCCGTGAGCTGCTGATCGCCCGCGCCCTGTATCGCTGCGGCGACTGGGAGGGCGTCGGCGAGGAGATCCTGCGGCAATACGCCCAGGATTTGCGGGGCCATTTTGCCCGCCATGCCCAGGCGGTGTTGGCTGCAAGTGAGCCCTGAACTGACAGATCGCGACGGCGGCAAGGAACTGGTACGGTCCACCCCGGAATCCCCCGGCTGTAACCTTCGCCGCGGGTCGTGGATCTGCTGTGTAGCTCGGCTGCGATCGTGTTGGGGTTTTCCGATGCTCCAGCCGGGCAGGACTCGACAAGAAACATCAAGACAAGATCATACACTTTCAAAGTAGGAGCAACTCCATGTCGGTTGAACAAGGCTTGCGGGGGGCGGCGGGGATCGTGGTGCTGGGGAGCGTCTCCTTGGCAGTCTATCATTCACCGTGGTGGCTGGCGTTGACGGCTTTTGCCGGCTTGAACCTGCTGCAGTCGGCCTTTACCAATTGGTGCCCCATGGTCTGGATCCTGGAGCGGGCGGGGCTGGAACGTCGCGATCGTCCCTGCTCGCCGAATCATTAGAATTTAAGGCAGAATCCACCAAAGAGGAAAGACTAGGCACATCAACCATGCCCAAACCAGCCCTGGCCCGAATCGCAGCCTCGATCGGCACCTTCCTCGTTAGTTTCTGCGGCTTGCTGCATTCTGCCCTTGCGGCCGACAGACCCAACGTCGTCCTCGTCATGGCCGATGACCAGGGCTGGGGAGATACCGGTTACAACGGCCATCCCGAACTCAAGACGCCCAACCTCGACCAGCTCGCGGCCAGCGGTCTGCGCTTCGATCGCTTCTACACCGCACACTTCAACTGTTCGCCCACGCGGGCCAGCGTCATGACCGGGCGTCATCCGCATCGCATGGGCACCTTTGGCCCCGGCTCGCCGATTCGTCCGCAGGAACTCACGGTGGCGAATGTCTTGCAGTCGGCGGGTTATGCGACGGGACACTTCGGCAAGTGGCACCTCAACGGGAAGAACGGCGACAAGAACACGAAAGCCCTGCCGGGCCGCGCGATCCTCGCCGCCGACCCGCTGTCGCCCGGCAAGCTGGGTTTCGATGAATGGGTTTCCGCAGACAACTTCTTCGACCTTGATCCCGTGCTCGGCCGCAACGGCGTGCCGGAGAAGTTTCAGGGCGACAGTTCCGATGTCGTCACGGAGGAAGCCCTGCGCTTCATCCGCCAACAGGCTGCAGCGGCCAAGCCGTTCCTCGCCGTCGTCTGGTTCGGTTCGCCGCACGTGCCGCACGAGGCGTTGCCCGCGGACAAGGCGTTGTACGCTTCGCTCCCGGAAAAGGATCAGAACTACTACGGCGAAATCACGGCCATCGATCGCAACGTCGGCCGACTCCGCGTGGTGCTGCGCGAGTCACAGGTCGCGGACAATACACTCCTCTGGTATTGCAGCGACAACGGCGGCAACGCAGGGCCGAATTCCACCGGCCATCTGCGCGGATCCAAGGGCACGCTCTGGGAGGGCGGCTTGCGCGTGCCGGGCCTCGTTGAATGGCCCGCGCGCATTCCCGAGCCGTTCGTCAGCCAGACGCCTTGTTGCACGTCGGACATCTACCCGACCATCCTCGCAGCCACGGGCGCAGTGACGCAGAACCAGATCCTGCCGCTGGACGGCATCAGTCTGCTCCCGCTGTTCGACCGCAAGACCGAATCACGGTCCAAGCCCATCGCGTTCTGGGCCAATGCGCGCGTCGCGCAAAGCCATGCGGCGCTGCTGGATTGGCCTTACAAGCTGCACACAAACCCCGGAGCCGAGCGTGGCCGGAAGCGTGAGAAGAACGACACTGCGTTACCGCCGGTGCTGCTGTACGACGTCTCCAGAGACCCGCAGGAAACCACCGACCTCGCCACGAGCGATCCTGATCGAGTCGCGAAGATGACAGCGGCGCTCGGCGCCTGGAAGGCCTCCGTCGAGAAGAGCCTGGCCGGCGCCGATTACAGCGGCAGCGATGCCGCTCCGCCGCCTGTCACGCCGCCCAACAGGAACAAAAGAGCTGCCCAGTGAAACCCACTGGTCGCACGGGATGCGTGCCCGTAGCGCCCCTCGTCATCCAATCACACGAAGGGCTTCCGCGTCCTGCAGGTCGGGTTCGTCATGCTGGTGCATCGAGCGTTCGGCTTGGTTGCGTCCGAAGACCCAGAACAGGGCGGGACGCACGAAAAAGTCCAGGAGTGTCGAACTGATCAGTCCGCCCAGGATCACCGTCGCCACGGGGTACAGGATTTCCTTCCCCGGTTCGCCGGACGCCAGGGCCAGCGGGATCAGGGCAATGCCCGCGCACAGGGCTGTCATCAACATGGGCGCGAGGCGTTCCTGGCCGGCGCGGGCGATCATTGCCGGCGTGAACTGCTCGCCCTCGTAGCGCACCAGGTGCAGGTAATGGGCAATCAGCAAGATGCCGTTGCGCGAGGCAATGCCGGCCAAGGAGATGAAGCCGACCATGCTCGCCACGGTCAGCGATTGGCCGGTCAGGACCAGGGCCGCCACGGCGCCGATCGCCGCCATGGGCAGGGCCGCCAATACCTGCAGACTGAGGTTGAGCGAGTGGAACAGCGTGTACAGGGCCAGGATCATGCACGCCAGCGACACCAGACTCAGCAGGCCGATCGTCCGGGTCGCCGACTGTTGGCTCTCGAACTGGCCGCTGTAATGGAGGAAATACCCCGTGGGCAGCGACGCCTGGATCGGGGCCAGCCGCTGCTTGATCTCCGCGACCAGGCTGCCCAGGTCCCGGTCTGCGGTGTTGCACTGGACGACGATCCGCCGCCGCACGTTCTCCCGGTTGATCGTGTTCGGCCCGCTGGAGTCCTCGACCGCGGCCACGGCATTCAACGGAATCTGCCCCCCGCGTGGCAGCTCCAGGGTCATCCGCTGCAATTCCTGCGGATCGTTGCGGAACGGGTCGTCCAGCCGCACCAGCAGGTCGAATTTCCGCTCGCCCAGCACGATTTCCGACACCATGCGGCCGTTCATGGCAGTCTCGACCAGTTCGTTCACGTCCGCCGAGTTGAGCCCCGTGGCGGCCAGCGCGTCCCGGTCCAGATTGATCCGCAACTGTGGGATTTCGATCTGCGGTTCGACCATCAAGTCCTTGACCCCGCGAACGCCGGCGATGGCCGCCTTGATTTCGTCGGCCTTGGCCCGCAGCACGTCCAGGCTGTCGCCGTACAGCTTGATGCCCACCTGGGCTTTGACGCCGGACAGCATCTGGGTGATGACGTGCTGCAGAGGCTGTTCGACGGCGATGGCCGCGCCCGGCACCTGGGTCAATTCCTCGCGGATATCGGCCAGGACTTCCTCGCGGCTGAGAGGCGAGGCCGGGTCAAAGGTCACGATGATTTCCGACATGTTCACGCCCTCGGCGTGCTCGTCCAACTCGGCGCGCCCCGTTCGCCGGCCAAAGGCGACCACGCCGGGGACGTTCTTGAGACGCTGTTCGACCATCCCGGCGATCCGATTGGACGTCTCCAGCGAGTTCCCCGGCGGCAGCACGACGTTGATTTGAGCGCTGCCTTCGTTGAAGGGCGGGAGAAAATCGCGGCCCAGCCGGCTGGCGGCGATGCCGCTGGCCACCACGCCGGCGGTCACGCAGCCTAACACCGGCCAGGGATGCCGGATGCTGAAGCGGATTGCAAATCCGACGAGCCACTTGAGCAGCCGCAGCACCCAGCTGTCCTGCTCGTGCCCCATCGTCCTGGCCCGGGGGAGCATCCAGTAACACAGCACCGGCGTCACGGTGAGCGAGACCACGAGCGAAGCCAGGATGGAAACGATGTAAGCCACCCCCAGGGGCGTGAACAGCCGGCCTTCCATCCCGCTCAAGGCGAACAGCGGCACGAAGACGAGCACCACGAGAATCGTGCTGAAGACGATCGAGTTACGAACCTCGCAGCTGGCTTCGTAGACCACGCGCAGGGCGTGCTTGGGCTGGGCGGCATGCCTGTTCTCGCGCAACCGCCGGAAGATGTTCTCCACGTCCACGATGGCGTCGTCCACCAACTCGCCGATCGCCACCGCCAGGCCGCCCAGGGTCATTGTATTGATCGACAAGCCCAACCACTTGAACACCAGCCCGGTGACGACGATGGACAGCGGGATGGCCGTCAACGTGATGAAGGTCGTCCGGAAGTTGAGCAGAAACAGGAACAGGATAATGACCACCAGGACGCTGCCGTCCCGCAGCGCCTCAATCACGTTGTGAATCCCCAACTCGATGAACGACTTCTGCTGGTAGACCTCGGGATTGATGCGGATGTCGGCCGGCAGTGTCGGCTTCAATTCCTGCAGAGCCCGAGTGATCTGATCGGTCAACACGCGCGTGTCTTTGCCGGGTTGTTTGGAGATCGTCAGCATCACCGCCGGCTCGCCATTGACGGCCGAATCCCCGCGTTTCACCTGCGGCGCCTCGGCAATCCGGGCGACCTGCCCCAGGAGCACCGGCCGCGCCGCGTCGGCCTTGACCACAACCTTCTCGATGTCCTGCACACTCTGCAGCCGCCCGATGGAGCGGACCAGGTACTCGTCCGCGCCGCGGTTCAGGTACCCGCCGGTGGCGTTGGCGTTACTGGCCGCCAAGGCGCGCTCGACCTCGTGCAGGTTGACGCCGTAGTTCCGCAACGCATTCGGATTGACAAGGACCTGGTATTGCTTCCGCCCGCCGCCCATCGTGATGACTTGGGCGATGCCCGGAATCGTGAGCAGCCGCTGCCGCACGACCCAGTCGGCCAAGGTGCGCACCTCCATCGGCGAAGTCCGGCCTCCCTCGCTCCACATCCCGATGATCATGATCTGGCCCATGATCGAGGAGATCGGCCCCATTTGCGGCCGGACGCCCTCCGGCAGCCGGTCGGCGGCCAAGGCGAGTTTCTCCGCCACGATCTGCCGGTCGATGTAGATGTCCGTGCCCCAGCCGAACTCGACTTGGACGACCGACAAGCCGATGCCCGAGGCGCTGCGGACGGCCTGCACCCCGGTGGCTCCGTTGAGCGTGGACTCCAAGGGAAAGGTCACCAGCGTCTCGACCTCCTCGGGGGCCAGTCCCGGCGCTTCGGTCATCACCGTGACCCGGGGGCGGTCCAGGTCCGGAAACACGTCGATCGGCAAGTGCCAGAGGACGTAGCTTCCGTACGTCAAGACGACCACAGCGACGGCAATCGTCAACAGCCGATACCGCAACGAAAAACGGATGATCGCATTCAACATGGGAGAGGTCGTCCTGGGGCGAATCCCGGCCGGGCCGCCCGGCTCGTTTCAATGGTTATGCCCGGCGTGCGGATCGACGCCGCCCCCGGACTTGGCCTTCAAGGCGAGTTGCACCCAATGCGCCGCCGAGGCCGCCACGGTCGCCCCGACGGCGAGCGTCCCGTCGTTGGCGATCACGACCCACTGCTGATCGCGATACTCGGCGTGCACCGCGCGCCGATCGAAATGATCCGCGTTGGCCTCGAACACGTAGACCTCGGGCCCCTCGAGGGCCACGGCTTCGATCGGCAGGACGATCCGATTCTCCCAGCGCTGGACCGGAATCCGGATTTGGGCTCTCTGCCCGGGTTTGAATTGCCAGTAGACGAAACGCCGGCCGTCAGGCTTCTCCTCTTCCCGCACGAGTTGGTTCGGAAGCGGTACATAGAAAGGCAGGGAGCGCGATTGAACGTCGACGTTGTCGTCCAGGTAGAGGATCTTCAGCCCCGCCAGGGATGGCCCGCCGCCGTCCGCCTTGGAGCCCAGAACCACGGACAAGCCCCAGCCCTCGGCCGCCGCGCGAGTGATCGCCGGGACATCTTGCTCGAAGGCCTGCCCCTCGACATACAATTGGCTGTAATCCACCAGCGTACAGAGCGTTTCCCCGGCCGTGACGTACTTGCCCTGGGCCGCAGTCAACTCGCGAACCTGCAGGAACGGGTCCGCCGAGTTCGTCCGCGAACTGTCCTGAGGCAGCGGGGCTTGGACGGTCAGGCTTGGCACCAGATTCCGCGTGGCGGCGATACTTCTGATTTGTTCCCTGGACAGCCCGTGCAACAGCAACGCTTGTTCCTGGGCCCGCAGGTGCGCTTCCTGCTTCTGCTGTTCGTATTGACGTTCCAGAAGCGTCTTGCCGGCGATCGCTCCCTCGGCGGAGACTTTCTCCAAACGGGCCACCTCGCGCCGAATGACGTCGAGTTCTTCCACGGTGCGCAGGAAATCGGTCTGGGCCTGGAGCAGATCTTCATGGGTCAAGCGGACGTCGAACAGGGGCTGGCCCGGTTTGACCGCTTCCCCCTGCAGCGGATAGACTCGCGTCACGACTCCTGTCATCGGAGTCGTGACGACTAACCTCGAGAAGCCGGGCTGTTCGACGATGAGGCCCGGAACGGTGATTGTCCGCTCAAATGGCTGCAGTTCGATCTTGATGGTGCTCAGCCCGATGTTCGCTCGAGCCTGCTGACTGAGCTTGATCGCGGATGCTTCGTCGTGCCGATGATCGAACGTCGCCTCGCCGCCCGTTTCGCTCACGTGATCGTGCCCATCCGCGTCCTCGACTTGCGAACCGGGCATTTCCCCAACGTGGCCGTCCACGGCTTCAGCGTCATGGGAACCGGGGGCTTCGTTGGCATGATCGTCGCCCTCGTGGCCCTCGTCGCCGGCATCCCGCAGGGACGATGCGCCCGTCCATTTGTCGATTGTCGAGGCGGCCAACTGTCTGATTTCGGGTACCCACAGGCTGGCCGTGGCGAACGCCGCGACCAGCACGGCCAGGGTCAGCAGGAACAACCAGCTGCGTTTGCGGAGCAGCCATCGCGTGTGGAATTGAATGGTCATAACCAACCCCTTGTTTGACAGGGTGCTACTCGGGAACGGAGGAGCAACGTTCATGAAGTACCTTCCCCATTTCGGCTCGTTCGTATAACGCCAAGCCGGGAGGGGACGGCGGATCAGCGGGATGCGGCCACCCAAGCCGGCGCCTGCCGGCTTGGCATTAAACGAGGACTCTATTTCCGCGAAAACCGCGACGACGCGAACGACACGGTCGGCGCCCCGTTTCCCGTTTGGTGCTCGTCAGCATCGTTCGCGAAATAACTGACAGTTGGTCGCCTTTCGCTCCGCGAAAGACGACACTCGTTTCGCGAACGATGCTGAGCGGCCGAGAAGAAGAGCTAATCAGATCAGCATGACCTGATTCAGCAAATGTAGGCGGGTCGGCAGAAGACAAGGACCGCCCGTGCACCGTTCCTGCGCGCGATGCTCGTCCGCGACAGGAACTCGCCAGGCCGATGTGGGCAGTCCCATCGGTTGGTCGAGCACGGGGTCAAAGCGGACCACCTGCTCATTCACCCGACGACCAAAATCGCACTTCGTGCCTCGGCAATCATCTCGTTGATCGTGTTTGGTACCCGCCGGGCTACAGTCGCCGTCCGCGTGGCCGTGGGAATCCGTTACGTCTGGAATTCCGTCTCCGGGAAAGCCCAGCGGATCATGTGTGTGCCCACACGCATGCACGTGGTGCGCACAGCACCCCAGCCCGGCATGGGCGAACAGGATCACGATGGTCAACACGGACACGGCAGCACGCACTGATGAACCTCCGCACGTCAATATCGGCATTGACATCGTAGGATGTTGGCCCGAATCCGTCAAGTTCGCGGTCCACCGCCTGTGTCAGTCGCCGTCTGAGCCTCTCACCGTTCCGGTCATCGCCCGCCGCCGGCCTCGAATCCGGAAACGCCTAAGTCCCGCGGCCCCAGACGTACACGCCGACCGCTGCCAAGGTGACGATGGAGACCGCCTGCAAGCGGCCGGGCCATTTCCACATCGCGAACATCCCGGCCACAAAAATGATAGACACCCCGACGTCACCCCAAGGGACCAGCGGATATGCATACCCGACGCGTGATACTGGCCACCAGACCTGCAAGTGCCATTCGGGTAAAGTTGCGCTGCCCGAGAAAGCCATGTCCGCCGCCAGGTGACTGAACGCTGCCAGCACGGCCACCACGAGCCAAGTGGCGTAGCCGACGGCCGACCACGATTCCCGGACTTGCGGCGGCTGGCCCGGCAGGCGGATATGCCAGCACCTCGCGAGGAATCGGCCGGCACGAGTGACGAGATCCAAGCGGTAATCCAGGCAGCCGATCAGGATGCCCGACAGCACACACGCCCAAACGTTGTGCCCCCACATGCGATGACTGGCGGCAAACGCAGCGGCTCCCAAGGCGATCGTGATCCCATCCCAATCGGGACTCACCGCAGCGACTGCCGCGACCGCAACAAGCGGCCAGCCGAAGCGGCGATCCAGTCCCGCGGCCAGCACGCCGGTCCCTGCCAGCATCGCATGCTCATAAGGGGTCAAGTCGCTTACCTCCCCACGGCGGCCCGTACGTCGCTCATGCCAAATAACGCATGGCAATACTTTTATCTTGCCGGAATCCTGTTAGAATCAGCGAGCATCGTCCGTTCCTGCCGGTGGGGCGTTGGTATGACCGCCCCAGTGCCTGCCCCAAAAACGGAGAGACAACGTGAGAGCTTCCTGCCTGTGTTGCGTTTTGGCGGTCGCCTCCGCCACGATCGCTGCTGACCCGTCGATTCAATACAACCGCGATGTGCGGCCGATTCTAGCCGAGGCGTGTTTCAAGTGCCACGGTCCCGACAGCGCATCCCGGGCTGCCCATCTGCGGCTGGATCAGCATGACGCCGCGGCCGCTGCCGGCGCTATCGTACCGGGCAAACCGGACGAGAGCGAGGCGATTCGCCGAGTCGAGTCGACCGACGCCGACGAGGTCATGCCGCCGCCGGCTCAACAGCGTCAGCTGACCGCACCGCAAAAGGCGTTGCTCCGCCGCTGGGTGGAAGCCGGCGCGGAGT
>CAIYOB010001257.1 GCA_903927685.1 uncultured Planctomycetaceae bacterium | reverse complement strand
CAAGTACCGGCCTGACTTCCCGGATCGCTTCGGCAGCCACGACCACGGCCTCGACTTCTGCCGCAGATTTTTCCGCTGGTGAGAGCGAGCAAGATTATTGACGTGGAGTCTGTCGCGATTAGGGATGGGTTCTTCGGATGTGAGGGGTCGTACGGAGCGGAGCAGGGTGTGCCGATCTATGCTGAGACTGGCGGGGTTAGCGGCAAGAGGTGAGAACGTCATTCCAGTCGTGGGCCGACGGGCGTAGGCGGCGGACGGTGGGGTGGAGGGCGATCATGCGGGCCGCGGCGGCGTCGCCGGGGTGGTCGGCGTCGAAGCCACAGAGGATGGCGTAGCCGTGGGCGAACAGGACGCTCAGCCAGGCAGGATTGGCCCGCACGCCGGACGTGGAGATGCAGATCCGTTGCGGGTGGAGCTGGAAGCAACTGATCGCATCGATGGCGGATTCGCAGAGCACGATCTCCCGGGCAGTCCGGGTGCCGATCCAGAAGTATCCCAGGTCCTTGTTGCTCCCGGACGCCATCCCGCGCCAGGCTCGCGGCCCTGTCCCCCGCAGTTCCGCCCCGACCGGTCGCTGGGCCTTTCCGGCCAGCAACACAAAGACCGCATTGGCGTGGCCGTCCGCGTACAGTTGGCTCGCTTGCCAGAGTGCCTCCAGCAAGGAGGAGCACAGTCCCCGACGGCGCGTGAGGTACTGACAGACGCGGGCCAGCCGGCGAGGATCGGGCAGGGGCAGCCGCAAAGCGTCCTGCTTCCGGGCCGTCGGGGGGTGCCCGCCGGCAAGGTCCGGGGCTATTTGGCCGGCGGCCGGAAGGTGGGCCGAAGCGTACGTTACCAGCCATCTCCGCGCCGTGTCGTAGTCTACGTCGGCCAGGTGCCTCACCAAGTCGATCGCCCCGCCGCCACCTCGGTGCTGATGCCAGTTCATGAACTTCCTGCCCGTGACCGACAGCGGGCCTCGTGCGGTGTGCCATTTCGAGCGGTCGTGGGGATCCCGCCGAGCGGCGAAGAGTGTCAAGACGGTCTCCAAGGGCACGGCTCGCAGTCGGTCGGCAGGGAACTGGTCGAAGTTCATGGCGTTCCTCGAACGGCTACTTGGAAAGAAGAAAGATTTTGTCTTGGCACGTCGGTGACGTGGAGCTGGGAGCACGGGCGTGCGGACCGTTCCGTTCCCTTTTTCTCTCTAGGAGGGAACGGGAACGATCTGGACGAAAGGGCTCAGTCGAGGCGTTGCCAGCCGTCCGGTGTGTGGCGGAGGCGGCCGGCCCGTTCCAACGACTCCAGGGCTTGGCCCAAACGCTCGTTCTTGACGGCCAGCGTGTCGCGGAGCTTGGCCCGCGTAAGGACGGCGCCGCCGGCCAGCAGCGAGAGCACCTGCTCCGGGAGGCTGACTTGCGGTGGGTCGCGGACTTCGGGCACCACCTCCAGATGGATCGCGTCGGCGTCGCGCGCCACGAGATCCAGATAGACCGGCGGCGAAGCCGGCGCGGCGCGGTGCTCGCTGACCAGCAGCAAGCGTTCCTTGACGCGTCGCAGGTAGAGATTCGAGTCGCCGAAGGCGTGCAAGTCCCCGGAGCCGCGGAGCGACTGGCCGGCGGTCACGCCCGCGGCGTTTTTGCGCGTGTGATGCACCAGCATCACCGACAGGTCGAGTTGCCGCTGCAGCAGGCGCAGGTAGGCCAGCAACCCGGCGACTTCGCTGGCGTTGTTCTCGTCGATGCCGTGCAGCCTCACCAAGGGGTCCAAGAGCAGCAGCCGGGGCCGCAGCCGCTGGGCCGTCTGTTGGAGTTGCCGGCGGTGCGGGTCGCGATCCAGACGGAGGGTCGGAGCGGTGATGACGTAGAATTCCACCTGCTCCAGGGCCAGACCGCGATGCCGAGCCATGCCCTCGACGCGTTGGCGGACGATCGGCAAGGCGTCCTCGGCCAGGTAGACCAGGACGGGGCCCGGCTGCGGGACGGCGTAGCGGCCCAGGCAGGGCGTGCCGGTGGCCACGCTGAGCGCCAGGTCGAGCCCCAGCCAAGTCTTCGAGCATTTCGGCGCCCCGCCGATCACACCGACCGACGAGGCGCCCCACAACTGTTCCACCAGCCAGGGCTGAGCGCGGCTTT
>CAIYOB010001256.1 GCA_903927685.1 uncultured Planctomycetaceae bacterium | reverse complement strand
GGGGCTCGCCACTCGTACCTCGTGGCTCGACCCCAGCCACCCGGCCCGCATTCTCCGCTTTGGCCAACCCCTACGGCCGCTGGCCCGCTGCTTCGATGCGCAGGATACAGAAGTCATGCTTCTTCAGGTCCACGATAAAGGCCCCCGCCGCATCGCGGGGGATCCGCTGGCCGGTTTCCAGGTCCACCGCTTGCACGTCGTCCGGCAGTTCGAGCTTGCTACAGTCCAACGAGACGCGGCCTCGCCCGCCGGAGCCGTAGTCCGTGACCACGACGATCGCGCCCGAGTCGCCGCGGATCGCCAGAGTCCGAGCCTCGATGTCCGCGACGCGCACCGGGTGCCCGGCCTGCCAATAGTTGAACACGCGGCAGCGGTCCGATCCGTAGCCGAACTGGAACAGCTGGGCGTAGATCTCCAAATCCCGTTGGGGCTGGTAGTCGAACACCTGGATCTCGTGCACCAAAGCCACGCCCAGTCGCGTGCGATACATGAAGTCCACGCGCGGATCCTGCGTGTCGGGATGCCCCCCGGCCAGGATCGTGGGCCACGCGCCCACCTGTCGGCCTATGGTCTCGGCGACGGTGAAGTCGGGCGAGAATCGGTCCTGGAAATCGTCGTAGCCGTATTTCCATTCCCAGTCCATCGTGCAGTTCAAGAAGCTGTGGACGGGGACGAGCAGCGTGTTGGTCATGTGCGACAAGGTGATGGGCGGCAAACGGGATCCCGGCCGGTCTTTCGTCTCCTGCCACAACATCACGGCGGTGCGCTTGGCCAGTTCGCGCAGATGCATCAGGCCCAGCGTCGGGTGCGTTCGACCTTGGTCATCCTCCCAGGCCTCGCCGACGACGGGATCGAAATGCGCGCTCAGGAACATATTGTCCCAGTAGACGCCGTCAAAGCAGCGGAGCATTTCGCGGTAATACCACAGGCAGAAGTCCTGAAAACTGCGTGACGGGCTGACATCGTAGCCGACGGATTCGCCGGCTCCCCAATTGCGGTTGAACCAGCCATACCGCAGCCATTCGTCTTGAAACGTCGCGAATTCCGGCGCATGAAACCCGATCCCGCGCGGGTTCGTATAGCCGAAGAGACGAACGCCGTCCTCGAACCGGGAAGACGCCGCCGAATGGAACCCCGCGTTCACGTGGGCTTCGTAGAACTTGTACTGATCCGTGCCCTTGGCCGCCAACTCGCGGTCCACCATGCTCATCCAGTCAGCTATGAACCGGCGATCGGGCTGCCCCGTCTCGCGTGCCTCCCGCAGCTTGTCATAGAAATCGAACCGGTACTTGTACGGATAAGCGTCAAACGAGACGCCGCCCCAATAGTACGTCGCGCCGACCCAGCGCACGGGCCGCGCACCGGCGAGCGGCTTCAGGCCCGTCCAGCGCCGCCAGCCGTCCGGCATCGGCTTGGTCGGCGTCGCTTGCAGGCCGAACACGATGCGATGCGGGCGAGTCAGCACGGTCGGCCGGGTGATGAAATGGACCTGCAGGAACAGCGTGCCGTTCTGGCGGACAAGCTCCACTGTCGGCGTGGTGTCGTCCAGGACCCAATCGCGATCCGTGTCGGCGAACCAGCACAGGCCGCGTTCGCCGTCGCCGAGCCAGACGTAGGGGTAGAACGTGCCGGCAATCTCCAGCTTGCTCGCCCGGCTGCTGTCCCAGATCCGGCCGTCCCCGGCCGGGGTGACACCGGCATAGTTGTGCCGCAGGCCGTCGCCGATCGCGTGCAGATAGGGGACCGCGGCATCGCGCAACGGCACCACCAGGGTGACTCGGCGCACCGCCGCTGCCGTGGGCTGCAGACTCAGCGTCACCAGCATCATTCCGTCGTAATCGTACTCCGTCACCGTCTGGGCTTGCAGCGGGCCGGCCGACCAGTCGGCCTGGCCGCTGACTCGATTCGGCCGGGCGGAGGTGACCCGCCAGCCGCTTCCCGCGACCGGACATGCCTGTTCGTGGCCTTGGGCGTCGCCTGCGGTTACCTCCCACTTCATCGGTGCCGCCAACAGAGGTTCATCCGCGGCGGTCAGCTCGTCCCACAGCCCCGCGCCGCCGTGAACGTGCCGGCGCAGCACGGCGCTCACCGCGGACCCGGCCACCTCCAGCGGCGTGAACGGCGGCAGGATTTCGTCGCTGATGCCCAGCGAGTTGCGCTCCCAGGCGAAGACGCGGCGGACAAACGGCTGCGTCACGGGCGCCGTGGGCACCCCTGCGCCGCCCCGCAACTGCACGGCAAACACGTAGCGGCCGTCCACTAACTCGGGGATTTCGCAAACGCCGGCCGCGACGTAATCCCGGAATTCAATGGGCTTTCTCCACAGCGGATCGGCCGCCGGTTGGCCGCGCTCGTCGGCAGCCGCGATGCTGACTTCCCCGGCCGTGAGGCGGTCGCGGACCGACAACGCGGCAACGCTGACGCGGAAGCGGATCCGGTGGAAGTAGGGGTAGAACTTGAACTGCAGATCGACGGCCTGCTGCTGTTCCTCGCCGATGCACCAGCGGTCTGCAGGGTGGTGCGGAGACCAGGTGAACTGGCGTTCGTAGAACGTGCGTTGGCCGTCGGCCGAGGCCACGCGAACGACCGCTTGATGAACGCCCTCACGCCCGCCGTCGCGGGATTCGAGGACCAAGGATTGCTCGCCGCCGGCCGGGATGGTCAGCTGCCGGCGCAGCTCTTGGGGCGGATCGCGGTGCCACGCGTCGGCCAGATAGGCTTGCACCTCCAGCGGCTGGTCGTGCGGGTTGGACAGGCCGATCTCCAGTCGCGGTTTGGCGTCCTCGTCGTGCAGTGCCAGGACGCGCACGACGGGGGCGGCACTGTCCCAGCAGACCTGTGGCATGGAGGCTTGATGATCGTAGTCGGGCTGGCCAGCTTCCCACTGCGACTGTTCCGCCGGCCGCATCCAGTTTCGAACGACGCGGATTCCCCAGGGTGTCTGCAAGTCGCTCGCGTCCGCGTTCAGGGCGGCTAGAGGGATCGCCAGTTCGACATGCCACTGGCCGTCGACGATCGCCTGCTGCAACTGCCAATCCGGCAAGCGCCAACTGCGGTCGACCGCGTTCTGCGGGTTGTCGGGATCGACCGCCCAATCGAACAGCGCCCCGCGGGCGTTGAAGATCAGGTGATAGAACCGCCGGTCGCCGGCCGTCCGGCCACGCTTCGGGTCCAGGACCAGTTCCAACGAGTCGTCGAGGAAGGCGCCGGTCTGGTCCGCGGCGTCTGCGGGCACAGCGCGGGTCAAGATCCGCCCATCGGGCGGAGCCTCGGACATCACGGCCACAAACAACCGCTGGCCGTCACAGCCGACCCAAAAGACGCCCGCGCGCTGGCACAGGTGGCCGGTGTTATGGCTGACGAACCCCACATTCCGCAGCGCCTCGTGCCACTCGCGTTCCTCGATCCGCCCGTCCATCACGGGCGCATGACGCATCAGTGGCAGGGCGGCTTGCGGGATGAAGGGCTCCGCGCGGCCCGCGGTCAACGACGCCAGGGCCAGCCCCAGCGTCAGAATTGCAGTGTACAAGCGTCCGGTTCGTGCTATGACTCCGTTCATAGATCAGCGCCTTGCGTCACGCCGGGGGGACATTGCCCGCGGCTGGAGCTGGCGCCGGAGCGGGTGCGGGCGGCTCGGGCGCGGGGACTGGAGGCGCCGCCGGCTGGCCGGCGTCAGGGGCCGGCGCAGGACCGCCAGCAGCGGGCGGTCCCGCAGGTGCCGGAGCAGCAGGCGCCGGGGCAGCAGGTGCCGGAACCTCGGGGGCCGGAGCTGGCACGGCTGGAGG
>CAIYOB010001255.1 GCA_903927685.1 uncultured Planctomycetaceae bacterium | reverse complement strand
GCGTTCGTGGGTAGCACCGAGCGTAAGTATCCCACGGACAAGCCGTGGGCATTTATCAGCCCGAGCGCCGCCCGCACTGCGGAGGGTCGTGCGCAGGGCCTCCCGTGCAAGTCGGTCACTTATTTCTCGAACGATGCCAACCCGAAGCGTCAGCGAGGATAATCCACTTGTTCGTCCTCGCTGACGCTTCGGGTTACGCACGGCCCGTGAACAATCCGCCTTGGGTTCCTGACGCTGTCACGCTAGACTTTGCAAGACTCGGACCCCATCCACTTCCAGAGAGGACCACCGTGATGGCTCGCCGCTTCGTGACCGCGTTCGCCTGCGCCGCCTGGCTGCTCACCGCACGCCCCCTGGCGGCTCAAGACGTGAAATATGAAAAGTACCAGTTGCCCAACGGCCTGACCGTGATCCTCCACGAGGACCATCGGCTGCCGGTGGCCACGCTCAACCTGTGGTACTACGTCGGCAGCAAGGACGAGGTCGCCGGACGGTCGGGATTCGCCCATCTGTTCGAGCACCTGATGTTCATGGGCACCGAACGCGTTCCGGGCGGCGAGTTCGACAAGCTGATGGAAGCCGGCGGCGGCTGGAACAATGCGTCGACCTCCGAGGATCGCACCAACTACTTCTCGTACGGCCCCGCCAACCTGCTGCAGACCCTGCTCTGGCTGGACGCGGATCGCCTGCAGGACCTGGGCCGCAAGATGAACCAGGAGAAGCTGGACAAGCAGCGCGAGGTAGTGCGGAACGAACGCCGGCAGAGCTACGAAAACCGCCCGTACGGTCCGGCCGAGTTGCGCATCCCGGAATTGATGTTCCCGCCCGGCCATCCGTACCACATCCCCGTGATCGGCACGCACCAGGATCTGGTCGCGGCGACGGTCGACGATGTCCAGGATTTCTTTGCCAATTACTACGTGCCCTGCAACGCTGCGCTGGTCGTGGCCGGGGATTTCCAGCCCGCGGAGATCAAGCCGGTCGTCGCCGAGCTGTTCGGGACGCTGCCGCGCGGGTCGGACCCCATCCGCCGCGATGTGCCGCCGGCCAAGCTGGAACGCGTTGTCCGCAACACGCTGAGCGATGCGGTGCAGTTCGCCAAGCTGTACCTGGTCTACCACAGTCCGGCCGCCTTCCAGCCGGGCGATGCCGAACTGGATCTGGTCGCCGCCACCTTGGGCGACGGGATTACGAGCCGGCTGTACCAGGCGTTGGTCTATGAACAACCGCTGGCCAGCGAAGTCACCGCGTATCAGCAGTCCATGCTGCTCGGCTCGCTGTTCACGATCGAGGCGACCGCCAAGCCGGGGGTCGAACTGGAGCAACTCGAACAGGCGATCGACCAGGTGCTGGCGGCGTACCGCCAATCCGGTCCGACGCCGCAGGACCTGGAGCGTCGCAAGGCCGGCATCGAGTATGCCGCGGTCAATCAACTGCAGTCGCTGACGGCCAAGGCGGACGCCCTGAATCGGTACCAGTTCTTCTTTGGCGAACCGAATGCCTTCCGCCGCGACTTGGACCGCTATCGGCAGGCGACGGTCGACGACGTGCGGGACTGGGCTCGGAAAGTGCTGACGCCGGAAACGCGGCTGGTGCTGCGCGTCCTGCCCGAGCAGGAAGCCGTCAAGCCGGACCCGCGCGACCAGCGGCCGCAGATGGACGCACCGCCGGCTTTCACGCCGCCGATTCCCCAGCAGTTCGCGCTGGCCAACGGGATCCAGGTGTACCTGTTCGCGCGCCGCGAACTGCCCTTGGTCGAGCTGCGGGCGATGTTCGCCGGTGGTTCGGTCGACGATCCCGCGGACAAGGCGGGGTTGGCCGCGCTGACGGCCGCGATGCTGGACGAAGGCGCGGGCTCGCTGGGTGCCGTCCAGTTCGCCGAGGCG
>CAIYOB010001254.1 GCA_903927685.1 uncultured Planctomycetaceae bacterium | reverse complement strand
GCGGCGAGGTTTCCCGGCAGGAGCTGAAATCCGACATTTCCGACCACTTGCCGGGGATTCGCCTGATGTCGGCAGCTTACCTGTCGCATGCCCGGCGACTGGGCGGAGGCAATCCAGTGGTGACTGCGGAATGGAGGGCCGTCTAGCATGGAGATCAGCCGAATTATCGGTGCCTTGGCCCAAGGTTTTCTCGACGGCGGCTGCCGGCTGAGCGCCAATTACCCGGGATTCCATTCCAACGAACTGCACGACGCTCTGGGGGGTGGTGTCACGTCGGTCAACGAGCGCACCGCCTACGCCTTGGCCTGGGGGGCCAGTTTGGCGGGCGTGCGGAGCGTCGTGTCGCTGAAGAACGTCGGCTTGAACGACGCGGCGGACGCATTTCTGAACTCGCTGGTGACCGGGGTCCAGGCCGGATTGGCACTCGTCGTGTTCGACGATTGCGATGTTCAGCATTCGCAGAACCGCCTGGATTCCCGGCACTACTTTGACTTCTACGGCGGGCTGTGGCTGGAACCGGTGAACCTGCAGGACGCCTACGCCCTGGCGAGGTCGTCCTTCGAGCTATCCGAGCGGTTCGAGACACCGGTCGTGCTGCGCGTGACCAACGTGCTGTACAACTTCTATACGCCTCGCCGGGCCGGGCATTACGAGCGTCTGCCGGCCCTGACGCCGCCAGTTCGCAGTCCGCCGCATACTCCCGAACGATTCGTGGTGCATCCCAGCCATGCCATGATCCAGGAGGCTCGGCGCCAAGCCCGCCAGGCACAGATCGACGAGTACGTCGAAACGCTCCACAACGACCCGCCGCCGGTCGGGGACGAGCTGACTGTCGTCTGCGGCGCCGGCCGCAGTCTGTTTTTGGACCGCAAGCGGTTCGTGCGGCTGCGGAGCCTGCCGCTACCGCGAAACTACCTGCGCCGACTGCTGGCCGACGGCCGCCCCGTGAGAGTCTACGAGCACGGCGACCCTTATGTGGCCGGACAACTCGCGGCCCTGGCCTCGGGCGATCGGGTACGTTCCGTGAGCATGAACAATAACGACCGGCTGCGTCACAAGTATCACTGCCGGAGCGATTGGGAGACGCTGTTCGGGGTTCTGCGGGACTGGCCTGGCCGATTCGTCTGCGGCGATCTGGGCGGGTTTACGATGGATCCTCACAAGACGCTGGATGCCTGCCTGTGCTACGGCGCCAGCGTGGCGGTCGGCATGGGGGCGGCTGCGGCGGGCGCGGAGCAGGTGTTCGTGGTCACCGGCGATGCGGCCTTCCTGCATTCCGGTCAGGCCGCGTTGGCCGAAGCCGTGGCCCGCAACGTCAAGCTGACGGTGATCGTCTTCGACAACGGCGGCGCGCGGGGGACCGGCGGCCAAGCGATTCCCGGATGTCCCGGCGAGTTGCCGTCCGGGGCCAACTCGCGTTTCGTCGACTATGCCCAGTTGGACGCCGGCGCTTGGCGAAGTCTGCTGGGCGACTGCCGTGGCGTCACGGCGATCCGGACGCGGACGGACTTTTGATTTTCGCGGGAGGGAGCATGTACATCCATTTGGAAGGCCTGGATCTGGCCGGCAAGTCAACGGTCTGCCGGCGGCTGGCGGAACGGCTGGAGTCGCCGACGGTGCGGCGGAATTCCATTGCGGACAACAACCCAGCGTATCCCGCGGTGGACGAGTGGCGCAGGCACAAGGCCGTCCCGGACCGGCCCCTGGGCTGGTTCTACTATGCGGTGATGCTGAGTGACCTTGCCCTCTTTCGCATCCCGGCCGGCGACGCGATCCAGGATTCCACCATCCTGTTGCGTTCATTGGCCTTCCACGAAGCGTTGGGCACCGACCCGCGGCTGGTCGAGGCGTTTCGCGAATCGCTGCCCGTCCACCCGCGATTCACGGCGAGCTTCCTGCTCCAGGCCAGTCACGAGCGACGTTTGGCCCGGCTGGCCAAACGACGCGTGGAGAACCTGTCGCCCGAGGATTTTCTGGTCCGGGACCAGCCCGAAGTGTTCTACCGCATGGAGGGCCTGCTGTGCGACTATGCCCAGCGGCACTTTCAGGCGACGATCATTGACACCACCGAGTTAGAGGACGACGCGGCATCCGAGCGGATCGTCAGCGGAATCCTTGCGGCGGCCCAGGCCGCCGCGCGAGCAAACCAGGAGCCCAGGCGATGAGTATTCAGCCCGCCCGCGTGCTTTGGCAGCGCGCCGCGAAGTTGGCGGCCAAGAGCCACCGGAACCAGCTGCGCAAGGACGGCGTGACGCCCTACGTCTGCCATCCCATGCGGGTCGCCCTGACCGTGCTGCAGGAATTTGGTGAGCAGGATCCTACGGTGCTGGCGGCGGCCCTGCTGCACGACGTGATTGAGGACACCACCACCGACTATGACGACATCGAGGCGGCTTGCGGCGCGGAGGTGGCGTCGCTCGTGGCGGCGTTGACCAAGGACAAGCGGATGCCGGAAGCGGCCCGCGAAGCCGCTTATGCCGCCCAAATCGCGGCCGCCGACTGGCGGGCGCGTCTGATCAAGCTCGCCGACGTCTACGACAATCTGTGCGACGGGGTCGAGAGCGGTGTTGGGGTCAATGTCTGGGGCCGGGCGCAGGATGCGATTGCCGCCGCACGCGACGAACCGCGGTTGGCCAACGCGGTCCAGTCGCTCGAGGCCCTGATGGTGGACTTGGCGGATCAACGGCTTCTGCTGGACAAGCAGCACGCCGCTGAGCGACGTTGAGCAACATCGCCCGCCGCTCGATGGGACCGAAGGGACGCTGCCCTCAGAGTGTGGCGAGACAGACCCTTCACAGCCGCGAGCTTGCGGCCGTCTGATCGTCCGGCGATGATCGGCGTCAGCGGCGGGGATTACTCGCTCCCAGGCCGCGCGTTTTCGGCCCCGGCTTTCGGCCGAAGGCCCCATTCACCGCAGCCTGGGGAACGCCCCAGGAACACGAGCGAACATCCCCCGTTGGCCGCAGGCCATCTTCACCACGCCGGCCAGCGTACGACGATGGCTACGGTTGCGCAGCCGAAACCAGTTTCAATCCTCTCGTTGTCGAGGCAGGTCGTCAGGCCATCCTGTTCACTGACCACGCGGCGGCGCAGCCATGTTTCAATCCTCTCGTCATCGAGGCAGGTCGTCAGGCTCTGCCACGAATGTGTCTTGGAAGATCCTGAGCCGTTGTTTCAATCCTCTCGTCATCGAGGCAGGTCGTCAGGCAAATCCTTATGG
>CAIYOB010001253.1 GCA_903927685.1 uncultured Planctomycetaceae bacterium | reverse complement strand
GGGCTCGGCCAGCCTGACCGTCAGCAGTATCGGCACGATCGCGGTGCAGTTCGGCCAGACGGCCAGCGGCGGCAATCCGGCCAGCACGGGGCTGGTCGTGAAAAACGGCAGCCTGGTCAGCCTGGACATGACCGTCAACACGAACCTCGTCGTGGGCGGCCAGACGCTGAACACCAAGGGCCTGCGATTTACGTACACGGTCTCGAACCAGACGTTCACCATGACCGGCTCGGCGAGTCTGGCCGTCACGAGCATCGGCACGATCGCCGTGCAGTTCGGCACGGGCGGCAGCAAGGGCCTGGTGGTCAAGAACGGGGCCTTGCAGAGCCTGGACATGACCGTCGATTCGGACATCACCGTGGGCGGGCAGAAGTTGACGACCGACGGTTTGAACTTCAGCTACACGGCCTCCAGCCAGACGTTCACCATGACGGGGGCGGCCAGCCTGACGGTCACCAGCATCGGCACGATCGCCGTCCAGTTCGGCGGCGGCGGCAGCAAGGGGCTGGTGGTCAAGAGCGGGGCCCTGCAAAGCCTGGACATGACCGTCGATTCGAATCTCACCGTCGGCGGCCAAACGTTGGCGGTCGACGGGCTGAACATCACCTACGCCGCCGCCACGCAGATGTTCACGCTGACCGGGGCGGCTTCGCTGACCGTGACCAGCCTGGGCACGATCGGCGTGCAGTTCGGCCAGGCGGCGACCAGCACCACGCCGGCCAGCAAGGGGCTGGTGATCAAGAGCGGCAGCCTGGTCAGCCTGGACATGAGTCTGACCACGAACATCACCGTCGGCGGTCTGACGTTCACGACCAAGGGGCTCAACTTTGCGTACACCGTCTCGAGCCAGACCTTCGGCTTGAAGGGCTCGGCCAGCGTGACCGTGGCGAAAGTCGGGATGTTGGGCGTGACGTTCGGCAGCGGCAGTTCCCAGGGCCTGGTGGTCAAGAACGGGGCGTTGCAGAGCCTGGACGTGACGGTCGATTCGAACATCACGCTGGGCGGCGTGACCGTGACTACCAAGGGCTTGAACTTCACGTACACGGTGTCGAGCCAGACGTTCACGCTGAAGGGCACGGCGAGCGCCACGCTGCCCAGCATCGGCTCGCTTACGGTCGGACTCGGCACGGGCGGCAGTTCCGGTCTGGTGGTCAAGAACGGGGCCTTGCAGAGCCTGGACATGACGATCACCAGTTCCTTCAAGGTGTTCGGCATTAGCATCACGACCACGGGCCTGAACCTGAAGTACGATCCCGCGGCATCCAGTTTCCAGATCGTCGCGGGCTCGGTGGCGATCTCGACGCCCGACAATATCTTGAAAAACGTCGGCGCCACGTTCGGGACGGCGAAGGGGCCGGGATTGGCCATCGTCAACGGCAAGTTGACGGAACTGCACATGACGCTGACCGGCGGCTTCAATCTGTACGGGATCAGCGTCCAGTCCAACGGCCTGACCGTGGACTACAGCAGCACGTCCAGCGTGATCACGATCACGGGCGGGGCCCAGGTTTCGGTCGCGCTCGGCACCTACACCGTCAGTTCCGCCGTGGCCTTTCCCGGCGACGGGATGAGCATCAACACGACCACGGGCCAAGTCCAGGTGAACGGGCTGGATATCGCGGTCGGCTTCAACCTCGGTGGGACCGTCGGCTTCAGCGGGCATTTCGCCTTCGTCCAGGCCAACGGCACCACGTACTACACGTGCGGCGGTTCCATCACGCTGCCGACGATCGGCCAGGTGGGCGGCGAGATCAAGTTCCAGACCTCGGCCGGGAATTGGAAATTCACGGACGTCAGTCTGTTCTACGATGCCGGGTCTTCGCAGGGCATCGCGGTGGGGCAGAGCGGCGTGTACATCACGCATCTGGGCGGCAGCTTGAAAAATATCGGGATGCCCACCTGGCAGGTCGACGCGACGATCTCGATCACTTACGGCCCGCATCTCACCTATCAGGGCAAGAATGTGGCGTTCTTCACGGCCACCGTCAGCGCCGCGCTGACCACGAACAGCCTGAAAGGCACCCTCACCTACGCGATGATGGGCGGGTACAGTTCCGGCAGCGGCAGCTTGGACCTGAACTGGAGCACCCGCAACTACACCGTGAGCCTGTCGGCCACGATGTACGGCGTGTTCACGGTCACCGCCGCGGCCAAGCTCCGGTCGGATATGAGTCTCTACGTGTTGGCCACGGCCAGCGTGAAATTGCCGGACTCGCTGCCTGAGCCGGTGGGCGGGTACACGCTGGCCAGCGCCGGGTTCTACTTCCAGTACCTCCCCGGCCAAACGCTGGACAAGGATTTCGCGGCCGCCTGGTTCACCATCGACTTGCTGCTCTGGAAGGGCACGTACGGCGCCGCCGTGGATTTCAACGGCAGTTGGCGCGCGTTGATCAAGGAGGCGGAGATCAACGGGTGGAAGAACGGGTTCAGCAGCATGGCGGACGGGCGGATTGCGGGCGGCACGGTATTCCTGGACCTCGACTCGGACGGCCTGTTGGATGCGGACGAGCCGTTCGCCACGTCGGACTTCCAGGGCCGCTATGCGCTGCTGTACTCGCGCGACGTCGGCGGCCACCTGGTGGGTTTCGGCGGCACGGACATCGCCACCAAGCTGCCCAACACGGCCGTGTTCACGGCCCCGGCGGATTCGTCCATCGTCAGCCCGCTGACGACCCTGGTCAACGACCTGATGCTCAACCACGGCCTGACCGAGGCCGAGGCGAAAGCGGCGGTCAACGCGGCGCTGGGGTTGCCGGCGGATTTCGACGTGACCGCCGCCGAACTGATCGCCCTGGCTCAGGAGGGCGACCTCGATGCCGCCCGAGCCTATGCCAAGCAGATACAAGTGGCCAACCTGACGAACCTGGCGGCCCAGACGCTGGGCGGCGGACCGCTACTGACGGAACTCACCACCGACGTCTACGCCAGTCTGGCGGCGGACATCGCCGCGCATCCCGGCAGCGCACTGGACCTGTCCGATTCCGCGACGGTGCTGCGCGTCGTGCAGGACGCCGCCGCGCGGCGGCAACTGGCCCTGGCCCCCGACGTGGCGGACGGCGCGGCGACGCTCGTCGCCCGTCTGAACCGGAAGATCGCTGACCTGCCGGTGGCGGGCACGCTGAGCTTCCTGGAGGACATCACCCGAGTCCAGGTCGTGGCGCAAGGCGAGGTCGGCCCGCTCCTGGCACAAGTCGCGGCCGGGACCACCACGATCGACGCGGTCCTGGCCGCCGAGACCGACGCGGCGTTGGCGGCCCAGATCGCCGCCGCGCAAATCGGCACGGTCAATCCGCCGGTGATCTGGATCAACGACGTGGCGCAGGAGGTCGGCCCGGAGGGCACGACCTATACGTTCACGCTGACGCACGACGACACCGTGTCCCCCTGGCCGGCCAGCGTCGATTACACGACGGTCGATTACACGGCCAAGGACGGCGTGGATTACACCGGCGTCCAGGGCACGTTGGTCTGGGCGCCGGGCGAGACGGGGCCCAAGACGGTGACCGTGTTCGTCGCCGGCGGCGCCGAGAACCAACCCAGCTCGATGTTCGGCTTGTCGCTGACGAACCCGCAAAACGTCGTGCTGCGGCCGGACGCGGCATCCGCCGCGGGAGTCATCATCCACAACGACGATCCGGCCACCACCACGACGTTGACGGCGTCGGCGACGACCGTGCCGTGGGGCCAGGAGGAAACGCTCACCGCGACCGTCTTGGACTCGGCCGATCGTCCGGCGCCTCCGGGCGTGGTCACGTTCTATGAAGGGGCGACGGCGCTGGGCATCGCCTTCGTCGACCAGGACGGCACGGCCCGCTGGCAGACCACCGGCCTCGCCTTGGGGACCCACACCGTGCGTGCGGTCTACGACGGCTGGCAGGACGCGAGCGGCAAGTGGCTGGCCGACCAGAGCACGTCCGCCGACCTGACGATCACGGTGGTCACGGCGGGGCAAACGATCGACTTTCCCGCGATCCCGGACGTGCCTTACGGTTCGGAGCCCGTGTACCTGACGGCCTCCTCGTCGTCGGGGCTGCCCGTCAGCTATCGCGTGGTGTCCGGCCCGGCGGTGGTCGAGAACGACCTGCTGACGATCACGGGCAACGGGCCGATCGTCGTCGAGGCCACGCAAGCCGGCGACGCCAACATCGGCCCGGCGACGCCCGTGCAGCAGAGCCTGACGGCGACCCACCCGCTGCTGACGTTCACGGTTTACGATCTGGCCCTGCAGTACGGCGATCCGATCCCCGAGCCGAACAGCAGCTACGCCGGCTTTGTCCACGACGATACGCCCGCCAGCCTGGACGTGCCGCCGACGATCAGCGTATTGGACGCGGACGGCGATGTGGTTTCCGGCCGGCCGACCGTCGGCACGTACCGCATCGTGGCCGGCGGCGCCGAAGATGCGTACTATGACATCGCCTATGTGTCCGCCACGTTGACCGTCTCGCCGGCGCCCTTGACGATCATCGCCGAACCTCAATCGCAGGTGTACGGCCAGCCGACGCCGGAATTGACCTACGTGTGCATCGGCTTGGCGGATGGCGAGACCCCGGCTGTCGTCAGCGGCCTGGTGCTGAGCACCGCCACGGGCGCCGCGGCCACGGTCGGGACGCATTCCATCGTTCCCAGCGGCGCGACGGCGGCGAATTACGAGATCACGTATCAGGACGGGACGCTGACCGTCACGCCGGCCTGGCTGACGGTCACGGCCGACGACCAGGCGAAGACCTACGGCGGGCCGGAGCCGGCGCTGACCTACACGCTTACCGGCCTGGCCAACGGCGATTCACCGGACCTGCTGGGGCCGATCTCCCGGGCCACGGCCACGGGCGCGGCGGCCACGGCGGGACAACACGAAATCACGATTACCGGCGGCCCGGCGGCCAATTACGAAATCGTGTACACCAGCGGCACACTGACCGTGAATCCGGCCCCGCTGTTCGTCGTCCCGGACGGCCAAACGAAGGTGTACGGCGGCCCCGATCCGGACTTGACGTATAGCCTCAGCGGGACACTGTTCTACGGCGATGCCGTGGACGTGGTGAGCGGCGTGACGCTGGCGACCGCTACCGGCCCGAACGCCACGGCCGGGACGCACGCGATCGCGGCTGCGGGCGGGATGGCCGCCAACTACACCGTCACGGGCCAAAGCGGCGTGCTGACCGTACTCCCGGCGCCGCTCACGGTGCGGGCCGACAACCAGAGCATGCTGGTCGGCGATCCCGATCCGGTGCTGACGGCCTCGTACTCCGGCACGCTGTTCTACGCCGACGCCGAACCCGTGCTCGCCGGCTTGTCGTTGTCCACGGTGACCGGGGCAGACGCGACACCGGGGACGCACCCCATCACGATCGCGGGCACGGCCGGTCCCAACTATGAGCTGACCCTGGTCGACGGCGTGCTGACCGTCGCCATCGCCCGGGCCGCGGTTGCGTTGGATGCATCCACCGCGGGTGACCCCATCGAGTACGGCGACAGCGTCACGTTTACGGCTACGGTCGCTGGCGATGACGTGCACGGCGTGCCCACGGGCAGCGTCCGCTTCCAGATCGACCACGAATGGGTCGGCCTGCCGATCCCGCTGGACGCGTTCGGCGTGGCGCAGTTCACTACCACGCGGTTGCCCGCCGGGACGCCGGCCGTCAATGCCGTGTACAGCGGAGACCTGACGTACCCGGCCGGGACCGAAGTGATCTTCCAGACCGTCACGCCGGTCGTGCTGACCGTCACACCGGACGACCTGCCAAAGACCTACGGCGACCTCGCGACGTTGACGGGCCAGATCAGCGGCGTCAAGAACGGCGATGTTCTGAGCGTCCACTACTTGAGCGACGGCAGCGCGGCGACGGCCGGCGTCGGCGCCTACCAGATCACGGTGGGGGCGTTGAGCGGCGACCGCGCCGACAGCTACATCGTTCAAGGCGGCACCGCCATGCTCACGGTGACCCCCGCCGCGCTGACCGTGGTCGCGAACGACAACAGCAAGGCGTACGGCCGGACGGCCACGGAGTCGGGCGCGATCCAAGGCTTGAAGAACGGCGACAACATCACGGCGGAATTCTCCAGTGCCGGCGACGTGGCGACCGCCGAGCCGGGGCTGTACGCCATCGGCGCGGTCCTGTCCGACAACGGCACCGGCCTGCTCGCCAACTACACCGTCGCCAATCCGGCCGACCTGAACAACCTGGCCACGCTGACGGTGACTCGGGCCGATCCGGTCATCGAGGTGACTTCGTACAGCTTGACCTACGACGGCCAGATCCACGCCGCCACGGGGCAGGCAACGGGCGCGTTCGGCGAGGCCCTGGCCGGCCTGGACCTCTCCGGCACGGCGCACACGAATGCCGGTTCGTTCAGCGACATGTGGAGCTTCAGGGACACGACCGGCCGCTACAACAACGTCAGCGGCAGCGTCGAGAACAGGATCGCCAGGGTCCGGGCGACGCTTGTAGTCACGCCCTACAGCGTGACCTATGACGGCACAGTCCACACGGCCGCGGCGACCGCGACGGGCGTGCTGAACGAACCGCTGACGGGCTTCGACCTGAGCGGCACGGCGCACGTCAACGCCGGCACGACGACCGACACCTGGACCTTCCACGACCCCGCCGGCAACTACGAGGATGCCACCGGCACGCTCGAAAACACGATCGCCAAAGCGAACGCCACGCATGCGGTCGCGGCGTACAGCGTGACCTATGACGGCACGGTCCACACGGCCACGGCGACGGCCAGGGGCGTGCTGGGAGAGCTTCTTACGGGCTTCGACTTGAGCGGCACGGCGCACACGAACGCCGGCACGACGAGCGACCCGTGGACGTTCACCGACACCAGCGGCAACTACCACGGCGCCAGCGGTACCGTGACCAACACGATCGCCAAGGCCGATCCGATGATCGCGGTCACGCCCTACGACGTCGTCTACGATGGCGCGTTCCACACGGCGACGGGTATGGCCAGAGGTGTCCTGAACGAGGATTTGGCAGGCCTGTCGCTCGTGCGCACGCGCCACAGCCAGGCCGGCACGTACCTCGACACGTGGACCTTCACCGACGTGACCGGCAACTATAACCACTCCCGCGGCACGGTGATGAACCAGATCGCCAAGGCCGCCCCGGTCATCACGGTCACGCCCTACGACGCGGTCTACAACGGCGCCCTCCGGATGGCGACAGGATCGGCCCGGGGTGTCCGGGGCGAGCACCTGAACGGCCTCCAGCTGCTGGGGACGTTGCGCACACACGCCGGCACAACGGTCGACAGCTGGACGTTCACGGATTCGACCGGCAACTATCACGACGCCAGCGGCAGTGTCACCAACGTGATCGGGCAGGCCCTGCTGACGATCACGGCCGAAGACGCCGTCCGCGACGAGGGGCAACTGAACCCGGCGTTCACGGCCACCTACCACGGGTTCGTCAACGGCGAGTCGCCCGCGAACCTGACGACGCTGCCGACATTGACCTCTCCGGCCACGCCGTCGAGCCCTGCCGGGAAGTATCCGATTACCCCCGGTGGCGCGGCCGCGGCGAATTACACGTTCGTCTATCTCAACGGGACCTTGACGATCTCCGACCTGTCGGTCGTTGACGGCACGGACGGCGCCGACACCCTGGTGCTGCGCCGCAATGCCGCCGACACGGCGTTGGAGTTCTCGCTGAACGGAGCCGCGTTCCAGAGCCTCGGCAACCCAGCCGGCTTCACGTTTAACGGCCTGGGCGGCGCCGACCTGCTGTACGTCGATTTGGCCCACGGCGATCCGCTCCCCGTCGACGGCGTGGTCTTCAGCGGCGAAGTGCTCCGCGTCCAGGGCGACAATGCCGATCGGTCGGCTGTGTACACCCCGACGGTCGTCACCCTCGCCGGTTGGGGCGACATTCAGTTCAGCGGTACGACGCACGTCGACTTCGTCAACCTGAGCAGTGTCACCGTCCGCACCGCCGCGACGGACGACGCGCTGGCCTTGGCGGACGGCGGCACGGCGAGCAACGGCGGTACGGTCCCAGCCGGCTACTCCCTCGCGACGGCGGCGGACCTGGACCTCACCGGAACCAGCGGCGGAGTGTTCGTGGGACTGCGGAACGTCAGTTCCGTCACGGTCGACCCGGCGACCGGCGGCGATGGCAATGACGCCGTAACGATTCTCTCCGGCATGGGCGCTCATGGGGTCGTGAACCTGACCATCGATACCGGCGCGGGCACGGACGTGGTCACCGTGCCGGGCAGCCTGACGGTCGGCGGCGATCTCCAAGTCCGCTCGCAGAACCTCCAGTTCACCGGCGGCACCCTGACCGCCAGCGGGCTGATCGACTTGTCAGCCGACAGCCAGGTGATGCTGGGCGCCGTCGTGACGGCGGGCGAAGTGCGCGTCACCTCACGATCCGCGTCCATTCAGGGCAGCGACAGCGGGCCGGAGATCATCGCGGCGCGGGCCGTATTACGCGCGGCCACCGGGATCGGCGACGGGGATGATCCGGCGAAGCGACTGGAAACACAGGCCCATGGCGCCACCCTGACGTTGGCCGCTGTGAGCGGCGGCGGCGATATCCGAATCCACCACACCGGTGCGCTGGTCCTCGGCACGGTGGACGGCCAGGTCGGCGTGCTCCTGCAAGGGATCGGCGGAGGTGCGGGCGACCAGATCGTGATCACAGCCGGCAGTCCCCAGACCATCAACTCGCCCATCACGAACGGAGGAATTGGCGATATCACCCAAGCAGCTCGCGGCAGCGCGGACGAAGACGATTTGACCATCAACGCGAACGTCACCGCCATCGGCGGCGGCAGCATTTTCCTGTATGCGGGCGACGACATTCTCTACAACACGGGCTTGGTTTCAGCCGCTGGCGCGGGCAGCGTGAATTTGAGCGCCGGCGAAGACTACAACGCTGCGACGGGCCAAACCCAGGCCGGAAACGCGCAGGGCGACGTGGTGATGGCCGACGGACGGATCCTGAAATCCGACTCGGGCACGGTCCAGGTCGAGGCGACGCGGCACATCTGGCTGAGCATTCTGACGACCAGCGGTTCGCTGACCGTCAGCGCCGACGACAACGACCACGGCTTGGCCGATAACAGCGGCGAGATCATCGACAACCTGAGCGGCGAAGACGCGCACCTGCGGGACGCGTCGGCGTATCTCGAAGCCGGCTCGGGCATCGGCTTGGGCGACGATCCCGGTACGGGCCTGCTGGGCGACATCGACACCCAACTGGC
>CAIYOB010001252.1 GCA_903927685.1 uncultured Planctomycetaceae bacterium | reverse complement strand
GAACCGTTCGCAGCCGATGATGTCGCCGGGAAAGATCGACTGTAGGGCGACAACGTAATCGCCGCCATGCAGGCCGAGATACGTACCAAAGTCGCCGTCCTGCAGGTCGTCGCCGCACGGATAGGCCCGGCCGATCCGCCGTACGGCAAGCCCGTACGAATCGGGATTGCCAAAATCGGACCGGTTAGGCCGCGGTTTCAGACAGCCGGTCCGGGGACTGGCCAGTGCAAACGCGATTGCCTGCAGGGCCGCTTCAGCGGAAATGGTCATGGCTCCTTGCTGGTATTGCCGGATGCGAGTTCCGACAGCAGTCCGCGAGTCGAGTCAACGCCGACGTGCTGAAGGAGGAACCCGATCTGCGCAGCCAGACCCCGGTTGTTGGTGTCGGAAACGACGGCGGACGCTTGGTCGTGGATTTCGCCGTCCAGGTCCTCTGGCGACAGGCGGAGCGACTCAGCCCAAGCGACCAGATCGTTTACCAGGGAGGGCGAGCTTGTTGGTGGTTGTGGCTCGCAAGGCTGATCTTCCGTTGCCACCCAGCACGGACCAAACGTCGGATTGCCGTAGTCGTCCATGATTCCCGGCGTTGACAAAGCAGTCTCCAGTAGGCGATCGAGGGCAGTAGCCAGGCTCTCGGGGTCGGTGCGTTTCGGGTTGTATCGAACCTCAAGCCGCAGCTTGGCTTGCTTCGAGTTCGTGTTCGTCACAAAGCACTCCTTGTTCGTAGGCGGCGTCGATGGCGGCTTCGGTGTCGCTGCCGGCCAGTTGCGACAAGGGATCGACGGCCAGTTCGGTGACGCAGGCCAGTTCGCAGCTGTGGCCGACCATCACGTTGACGAGGCCCGGTTCGCCGGGAACGGCCGACGCGATGTCCCAGTCAACGACAAGCACCTGCATGCCGGGCAGGGCACAGAACGCCTGGCGAATGACGCCGCCGGATAGGTTTAGAACGAGTAGGGGTCTGGGCATGTTTGACTCCAGGGTCGAAGGGAGCTGCCGGCAGAGGATCCGTTCCGGATCGACTGCCGGCGTGAAGTGCCGCTGATCCTCGGATCAGCTGCCGGTGATTTGGAAGGCTGGCAGCGGATCAACCGCAGGCGGAAGCACCTGCCGCAGCCTGTGACGAGCGTTATTCAGGGCGGCCAGAAGCGGCTTGACCGAGCGAGGTTTCGCCGATTGGATAACGGCCGTCAGTTCCGATTCCACTTCGCTGAGCTTGGCGGCCGGGATCACCCGTTCACCTACGCCGTTAGTCACGTATCCGACGCGTCCGCAGTTAGGCCGGAACTCGACGCGTTCCGAGTCGTATTCGTACCGGCCGGCGGTCAGACGCGAAAACGGTATCTCGTGCCGTTGCAGAAACGGCTCCAAGGTGTCAAACTCGCCCCAACGAGTTGAGTCATTGCAGAGCCACAAGACTCGCGTGCCCTCGCGGTTCGGGTTCAGCGAAGCAAGCAGTTCCGCGGCTGAGTTCGGACAGAAGAACTCGCCGCCCCACTCCAGCGAAACAGCTTGTTGACCAATCGTGACGCACAGCTCGGCGGCCAGCGTTGGCGCAATGTTGCCGCCGATCCAGATCTCGGCAGCCATTCGTTCAGACATGTTGGTCTCCTCATGTGTCGTGGACGCTCCGGTCAGCCGGTCCCACCGTGTACTTGGTCCTGCGAGAAGAACCCGCCATCGGGATTAGGCGGATTGACGGCCTCGTACGGGTTGCCAGAAAACAGCATGGCGAAGGGCGCAAAGGCGACCTCGCCGCTATCCAGGCGATTGGCGGCGCAGATCACCGCCACGGGCTCGCCCGTAGCGGCGAGCTGGCATTCCAGCAACGCCGCGTCTCCAGCCAGGATGGCACGGCGGAGCGTATCGAAGTTGCGTTTGTGGCCTTGGGAAAGTGGCATCAGGAAAGTCCTCATTCCGGGGTTGGTTGTCAGGACACACGCCAGCAGAAGTCTCGCAGGAAGGACCACAATTCGCCGGACTCGCCTAGCGGCAACTGCCGGATCATCTGTCGAATCGCGTCGGCAGCCTCGGTCAGACGGGCTGCCGCCTCGGCGGATGCCTTCTGATCTGGTTCGTCTTCGTACAGCTGCCACTGGCGGACAGTCCGTGGCAGGTAGTCCCTGCCTTTCAGCGTCCGCACAAGCACCAACTGAAACTCCGCGTCCGGCTCCGTGTCGGCAGCCCCAGCCTTGCAGAGTTGGTCCTGCAGCCTGCCGAACTGCCGGATGGCGTCTTTGATCTGTTGCACACTCATAGAGCGGCTCCTTTCAGGTCGAGCAATGGAAGTGCCCCCGTTTCAAGTGCGCCGTTACGCACAGGCCAAGCCCAGGGCCCGTGCAAAAACTTGCCGGCTGTCCCAGTGCCCAGCCTCGTCATGGACCTCGTGCAAGATGCCAAGCGACTGGGCGTGCTGCAGCAGGTCGAGCACGGCATGGTGACAGCGACGGAAGTTGCGTGTAGACGATATCGAACAGGCCGCGTTGAACGAGCCGCACGAACGCCACCCAGCAGTTGGCGATCGTTTCGGCGACCAGTTCCTGGCGGCGGCTGGCCGGCTCGTCGCGGAAGGCGAAGCGGGCTTGCTGGTGCAGTTGCGGCAGCATTTCGAGAAAACGGTCTTCGTGCGAATCAATCGTGCCTGCGTGTGCGATCATGGACGGGGCTCCTGATAGCTGAGTCGCCCTTGCGCAGGGCGACCGTGTGAGGGACCACAGTCGCCCGCGGCACAGTGCCACGAGCGCACAAAAAAAGCCCGGCGGATCGGCTTGGAAGGCCGATTGCCGGGCGAAAAATGGCGTCAGCGGCGGGTTGTGGAAGCTAAGCCGCTGGCTTCATGGAATTGTGACGCGGAAAGGGGGGATTTTTAGGTGGAAGTTCCTCGACCGCTCATCATTTCTGCCATACTGCGTAACCGAGCTTGCGCAGCCGCTTAGCCAGCTTTACTTCTCGTTTCACGGCCTTCGACTTGGTCATTGGTTCGGCG
>CAIYOB010001251.1 GCA_903927685.1 uncultured Planctomycetaceae bacterium | reverse complement strand
GATCCGGCGGGAGATCGATCCGCAAGAGGTCGCCAACCGCGGCAAGATGTTCCCCGAGCGGCCCGCGGCGCCGCGGGGCGTGCTCGGCGCGGATCCCGCGCTCGCGCTCGGCGCGGGTCTCCCGACCCCGCCGCAATCGCCGACCGCAGGTCTCCCCTCCCCCCCGCCCACCACGGAACGCCCGCCGCCGCCGCAATCCCCTCCCGATCCCGCGCGAGGCGTCCCATGACCCACAACCTCCAGCCTCAGACGGCGGCCGAGTTGCAGGAACTGGTCTCGGCCACGCCGCAGTTGTGCGTCCGCGGGGGCGGTACCAAATCGGCGTTAGCGGCGCCGGCAGCCGGCGTTCCCAGCGTGGATCTGCGTCGCCTGTCGGGCATCGTCGAGTACGTGCCCGACGAGTACGTCTTCACCGCCCTGGCCGGGACCCCGGTGTCGCACGTGGCCGATGAACTGTACCGGCGCGGCCAGTATATGCCGTTCGATCCGCTGCTGGCGGGGCGCGGTGCGACGTTGGGCGGCACCGTGGCGGCCAACACCGGCGGGTCGAGCCGTTTTCGCTACGGCGGGGTCCGGGACTTTATCCTGGGCGTGCGGTTCGTCGATGGGCGCGGCCAGTTGGTGCGGAGCGGCAGCAGGGTCGTCAAGAACGCCGCGGGATTCGATCTGCCCAAGTTTTTCGTGGGCAGTCTGGGGCGGTATGGCATCCTGGTCGAGGTCAGCTTCAAGGTCTTTCCGCACCCCCGTTCGCACTTGACGCTGGAGTTCACGTATCCCAGTCTGGCCGAGGCCCAAGCGGCGGTCTTCCGGTTAACCGCCCAGCCGCTGGACATCGACGCGTTGGATTTCGCGCCGCTCGACCCGGCGGCTTGCCGCCTGCACGTGCGCCTGAGCGGTCTGGAGTCCGGCCTGCCGGAACGGGCGGCCCGAATGGAAGGGCTGCTGCAGAACGAGCGTCAGCCGCTGCCTCAGCAACTGCTGTTGGGCGATTACGAGGCGGCCTATTGGCGCGACGTCAACCAGTTCTCGTGGGTGCCGCCCGACGCGACGTTGCTCAAGGTGCCCCTGCCGCCGCGCATGGTTCCCCTGTTGGACGCGCGGCTGGCTTCCGCCGTGCGGCGTTACACGGCGGGCGGATCCGTCGCCTGGCTGGCCGTCGGCGATCTGGAACCGGCCCAGGCCGCACTGACCGAACTGGGCCTGACCGGTCTGCGCGTTTGGGGGCCGGCCGGCGATCCCTTTGTCGGTCCGCGGCGGGGGCTGGCCTTGGCTCAGCGGGTCAAGCGCGCGTTGGACCCCGCAGGCCGGTTCGGGGAGGCGTAGATGCAGCATCAGATCGACGCCGAGAAACTCGGACCGCCCGGGGCGGCAATGGCCAAGGCGATCCAGGCCTGCGTGCACTGCGGGCTGTGCCTGCCCGCCTGCCCCACGTATCAAGTCCTGGGCGAGGAAATGGACTCGCCGCGGGGCCGCATCTACCTGATGAAGCACGTCCTGGAGGGGGAGATTCCCGCGGCCGAGGCCCAGTTGTATCTCGACCGCTGCCTGGGCTGTGGGGCCTGCGTCCCCGCGTGCCCTTCGGGCGTCGCCTATGGCCAGTTGTTGACCGGCTACCGGGCCGCGACGGCGGACCGGCGGCAAACGTCGTGGCTGGACGCCGTCACACGCAAGCTGCTGGTCGAGACGCTGCCGTACCCCGACCGGTTCCGCCAAGCGTTGGCGGCGGGGCGGATCGGGCGCGCCGTGCAGCGGTTGCTGCCGGACGCCTGGCGCGGCCTGCTGGACTTCCTGCCGGCGACCGTGCCGAAATCCGCGCCGCTGCCGGACATGTTTGCGGCGCGCACGCGGCGGCGGGCCCGCGTGGCCTTGCTGTCCGGCTGTGTGCAGAGCGTCCTGGCGCCCGAGATCAATTGGGCCACGTTGCGTGTCCTGGCGCACAACGGCGTCGAGACCATCGTGCCGGCGGCCCAAGGCTGCTGCGGCGCGATCCTGATGCACCTAGGCGAGCACGAACGGGCCCGGCAACTGGCTCGTCATAACATGGAGATTTTTCCCCAGGACGTCGACGCGATTCTGACCACTGCGGCGGGCTGTGGCTCGGGGATGCACGACTATCCGCTCCTGTTTGCCGGGACCGACGAGCAGGCGGCCGCCGAGGCGTTT
>CAIYOB010001250.1 GCA_903927685.1 uncultured Planctomycetaceae bacterium | reverse complement strand
GGCATGGTCCGACTTGGTCTTCGAGATGTTATGCAGGACGAGCAGATCTCCGATCCGGGCGCCGGAGGCGTCCGGCAGCGGCTCGGTCAGCACGTGCCAGGTACAGCCGCGAAACTCCGCCTCCTCCGCGTCGCCGTTGCGGGGATCAGCCGCGTCCGGCAGCGGGCCGATCTCACGGGGAAAGGGCGTCAGGCTGGAATAGGCCAGCGCCCGGTCGGCGAAACGGTCCCAATCGGCCGCGTGTCCCCGCCGCTTCAGCCGGCCCTCCCAGGCCTCTCGGCGGAGACCGTCTTTCGGGACGAGGATCGCCAACTCGACGCCCGCGCTCCGCCGGACGTCGCTCAAACTGCCCTCGAGATCCTTGCCCAGTTCCAGGTAGCCGAGCAGCGTGTCGCCCTCGAAGACGGGTCGTACGGCGTACAGTGTCAGGGTACCGTCCGGCTCCATTTCCAGTCGCGCCGCGGGGCGGCCGGTGCGGCGGGCCTCGCGAAACGTCTGGCCTTCCCCGCGGTCTGCCGTCTCGGCCGGGCGGTGGACGTGCAGCAGGCATTTCCCGTCGGGTGCCCGCCAGGAGAAACGGGACAGGCCAAGCTCGGCGGCCAACCGCTCGTACAGCGGAGCGCAGATCGCCTGCAACTGGTCCCGCTGCCGCATCTGCAGCGCCGACCGCACGCGATCGACATGGAGCAGGAGTTCCGTGAGCGAGAGCAGGGTCCGGGACTGCTCCGCCTGGCTCCGCGCCAGCTCGCCGGAAGCCCCCTGGAGGACGAACTGGCTGGTTTCACCCAAGCGATCCTGCTGCTGGATGACCATCAGCGCGCCCCCGCCGCTGACGAGCAGCAGCAGCACCGCAGCCAGCGGCAGCAGAAAGCGTCCCAGAATGGGCCGGGCCGAGCCGCCCTCGGCAATCCGGTTCGCCATGACGGCGGTCGCCAACAAACACAACAAGGCCAGCATCAGTCCTACGGGCAGGGCCGCCCGAGCCGCGACTTCCCACGTCCAGGTGCTGGCGTCGATGTCCACCCCGAGGGCCGCGACGGTCCGGTTCGTCTGCGGATCGACCAAGGGCACGATCGCGCTGACCCAGACGCCCCATTCGTCCGGCAGCGGCCCTTCCGTAAAGGGCGTCCTCGTGTCGAAAATGCCGACCAACTCGGCGGACGCATCGTCGTAGATCTCGCCCGGCGGCGCCGACGGCAAGGCCAAGCCTTCGTCTTGAACGTCCAGGTAGAAGAACACCTGTCCCCGGTCGGACCGCCCCATCAGGTAGACCGACTTGGTCTTGGCATTGGCCTGCCGCACGTCGGCAAGCTGCTCCTGGAGCCGTTGATAGTCCGGCTGCTCCAGATCGGCCGCGGTTCCCGTGAGGCTCTGGATACGCTTGAGATCCACGGCCTTGGCGACCAGCGTGGTCCGTTCCAACAGGCTGGCCCGCAACTCCCGATCGGCCCGCCGCACCATCCACGAGGCGCCCAGCACGGCAATTGCCAGCAGCAACAGCAACCAGATGTCGCCGGCGTCTGTCAATCGCTGCCGCAGCAAACGTAGCTTCGCCTCGTTCATGGCCTGATCCCAAGGGCGCGCGACGGCGTGAGCACCGTCCGTCTCCAACACCGAAACTGCATGATAAGTGAGGTTGACAGGGAAATCTACGGGGGGCGGACTCGCAGGGGGCGGACTCGCGGGGTAACCTTCGTCACTCCGCAGCCTGCCCAGGCAGGCCGGCCTGCAGCTGCCGGCGTCCTTCGTGGCACAGATCCAGCAGCGGACAGTCCGGACACGCGGGCTGTCGCGCCGTGCAGATGGCTCGGCCGTGGCGGATCAGTTGGATGTGGAATTCGAGCACGTGGTTGGCGGGGACCAGACGCGCCAATTCCTGCTGGGCCCGGACGGCCTCCGTGCGCGGGCCGATCAAGCCCAGTCGCTGGGCCAGGCGATGCACGTGGGTATCGACGGGCAACACGGGTTTGCGGCACGCGAACAGCAGCACGCACGCGGCGGTCTTGGGCCCGACACCTTGGAATGACGTCAGGTAGTCTTCGGCCTCGCGGGCCGGCAGGTCATGCAGGAATTCCAGCGACAATTCTCCCCGTTCCTCGTAGACTCGCCGCAGGATCTCCTTGATCCGAGGCGCTTTCCGGTTGGCCAAGCCGGCTTGGCGGATCGCGGCGGCGATCCGCGCCACGGGCGCTCGCCGCACCTGGTCCCAATCGGGAAACCGCCGCCGCAGTTCCGCAAAGGCTGGCCCGCTGTTGCTGTCCGAGGTGTTCTGCGACAGCACCGTGGCGACCAGTTCATCCAGCACGGGCCATGGCTCCGGCCAAGCGACCGGGCCGTAGACGTTGCGCAGCCGCCGACAGACGGCGGTCACGGCGGCGCGGGCGGACTTCGGGACGGCGGTGCTCATCGTGCGCGGCTGCAGGGCAAGTCAACGTGGGGTCGCCCCAGGACGTGACGCCGGGAGGTATCTTCCCGGATTCGCTCGGGGCGGATAAAAAGCTGGCAGGCCAAGCGACGGCAACATTCGCGAGCTTCCAGCGAATACTTGCGCGCCGTGGTCTGTCCGTTCCAACCAGTAACCGAAATCGTATCAGGGAGATCCGTCCATGTCGATTCTGCAGTGCCAAGCCTGCGGACAGAAGTATCGCCT
>CAIYOB010001249.1 GCA_903927685.1 uncultured Planctomycetaceae bacterium | reverse complement strand
CCCCGACGCCGTCGTGGGCCAAGTGCTTCGAAGGCTCAACACATTGTTGGGCGAACGGGCCGAATAGGACGCAGGCGAGCGAGGGTAAGCTAGTTGCGTCTTCTCGTCCCCGCCGCCTGATCCTCGTCGTTCGGCCCGCCAACCGGTCTGCGGAGACAAAATCGTGGCAATTGCCTAAGAATTGCCAAAACCGCATCTGCCCCGCCGCGGCCCGACGGCTTAATACACTGCCGGATATACGGTTACGACAAACATCTTCCGCTGCTCACGCTGACTCCTAAGTCCAGCGAGTCTGCCAATTCGCCACTTTCGCAATCGGGGTGCCGCAAAGAACTTCGCACAGGCTCGGTTTACGGTCACTTTGGGGTGACACGTGATTTGACACCCGCTACGCCGGAAAGTCTGGCAGACCGGACAGACCATATCCAGAGTTCCCCCAAGGTCCAAAGGGCTTGAGCCGCTCTTGTCGCAAACCGCAGTCTGGATCAGACTACGTTCATGGAAGTCACCGCCGTGGAAGCTCTTGCGCTGGCCTTGGGACTGGGGCTGCTGGTTGGCCTGCAGCGCGAGTGGAGCGCACACCACCTGACCGGCATCCGCACGTTTGCTTTGATCACCGTGCTGGGTGCCCTGCTGGGGCTGCTCAGCCCGACCGTCGGCGTGTGGCTGCCCGTAGCCGGCCTGGGCGCTGTCGCGGGCCTGCTGATCGTGGGCGTGGTGCTGTCGTTTGTGGGACCAAAGGAAGAGCCCGGCCTGACGACGGAAATGGCTGCGCTGGTGATGTACGGCGTGGGTGTGGCGCTGGCTTACGGGCAGACAGAGTTGGGCCTGATCATCGGCGGCGGGGTGGCCGTGCTGCTGCAGTGGAAACAGCCGCTGCACCGGCTGGTGGGACGGTTCAGCGAGCCCGATATCCGGGCGATTTTCAATTTGGTGCTGATTGCCCTGGTCATCCTGCCCGTACTGCCCAACCGGAGCTATGGCCCCTACGGCGTGCTCAATCCGTTCGAAATCTGGCTGACCGTCGTCTTGATCGTCGGCATCAGCCTGGGCGGGTACATCGCGTACAAGTTCTTCGGCGCGCGAGCGGGCACGCTGCTGGGCGGCATCCTGGGCGGAATGATTTCCAGCACGGCGACCACGGTCAGCTACGCCCGTCGGACGCGGCACACGCCCGAGGCCATCGGCATGGCCGCTTTCGTCGTCGTCGTCGCCTCGACGATCGTCTTTGGCCGCGTGATCTTCGAGATCGCGGTGGTCGCCCCCGAGCTGCTCGCCTCGGTCGCCCCGCCCCTGGTTATCGTGATGCTGGTGATGGGCGTATTAGCCGTCGTGATGTACGGGTTCCGCGGCGGCGATGCCGAGCACGTGCCGCTGGACAAGGACCCGTCGCAACTGAAAGCCGCCGTGATCTTCGGCCTGCTGTACGCGGTGGTCCTGTTCGCCGTCGCGGCGGGGCAGCAGTGGCTGGGCGACAGCGGCCTGTACTTGATCGCCGCGATTTCCGGGCTGACGGACATGGACGCAATCACCCTCTCGACGGCCCAGTTGATCAAGCGGGGCGAGCTGGAGGTGGACACCGGCTGGCGGATGATCCTGGTGGGCTCGCTGTCGAACCTGGTCTTCAAAGGTGCGGCCGTCGCCGTGTTGGGGCATCCGCGGCTGCTAAAACGCGTCTCGATCGCCTTTGGGATCGTACTGCTGTGCGGTATGCTGTTGCTGCTGCTTTGGCCCTAAGTGCCTGTTTGGGAACAATTTAGTGGGTCGGAGTTCATTCCGCGGAAATGGGCCGAAGTCCGTTCTGCGATGAAATCGGGGAGTAAACCTTGGGCCGGGGCCAAGCAAGCGCCTGGCAACCTTGAAAACCGGACTTGCCCCACGTAAACTACGTTGCTTGTCGCATCATCTCGCCGTTCCGGGCGGCGGGAGGTGCTATATTAAGGGAATCGATTTCAGGCGTTTTTCTTGGTGGACGGAGGACCAGACGGCATGGCGACAACCCATTCAGCTAACAAGACCCAGATCATGACCGGCGCTGACATCCTGGTGCAGTCGCTTGTGGATCATGGCGTCGAGGTCTTGTTTGCGTATCCGGGCGGGGCCAGCATGCCTCTGCACCAGGCGCTCACGCGGTTTTCGGACCGGCTCCGCACGATCCTGCCCCGCCATGAGCAGGGCGGCGGGTTCGCCGCCCAGGGCTACGCCCGCTCGACCGGCAAAGTCGGCGTGGTGATGGCCACCAGCGGCCCGGGGGCCACGAATCTGGTCACGGCGATTGCAGACGCCAAGCTGGACAGCGTGCCGCTGGTCGCGATCACCGGCCAAGTGACCACCCGCGCGATCGGTTCGGACGCATTTCAGGAGACGCCGATTGTCGAGGTGTGCCGCGGGATTACCAAGCATCATTACTTGGTCACCGACCTTGCCGACCTGCCGCGGATCATGAAGGAGGCATTCCACATCGCCTCGACGGGGCGTCCCGGCCCGGTTCTGGTGGACATGCCCAAGGATATTCAATTGGAGAAAGCGGCCGTCAACTGGGATGCGCCGCTGAATCTGCCAGGTTACCGCGATTCCATTCCGCCTCGCGCGCGGGTCGAGCAGATCAAGCAGGTGGCGGCGGCGATCAAGTTGGCCAAGCGGCCCGTGCTGTACTGCGGCGGCGGCGTTGTCTCGGCCAACGCCAGCGACGAACTGCGGATTTTTGCCCGCAAGACGGGCATCCCCGTGGCCATGACCGTCATGGGCCTGGGGGCTTTCCCCAGCGACGATCCGCTGTGCCTGGACATGCTGGGCATGCATGGCAGCGTGTACGCAAATTGGGCCGTCCGCGACTGCGACCTGTTGTTGGCCCTGGGCGTGCGATTTGACGACCGCGTGACCGGGAAGCTGGACGCCTTTGCCAAGCATGCCAAGATCATCCACATCGACATCGATCCGTCGGAACTGAACAAGAACAAGCCGGCCCATTTCCCGATCGTCAGCGATGTCAAAGCCGCTTTGCAGATGCTGATCGAGGCCGTCGAAGGCGGTGCGGACCTGGATGGTTGGGTGGCCCAGTGCCAGCAATGGAAAAAGGAGCACCCGTTCAAGTACGACCAGACCTTTGACGGGATCCTGCAACAGCACGCGATCTCGGAACTGTCGCGTTTGACCGCGGACCGCAAGACGGTCATTGCGGTGGGAGTTGGCCAGCACCAGATGTGGAGTGCCCAGTTCTGCAAGTTCCGCCAGCCTCGGCGGTGGCTGTGCAGTTCGGGGCTGGGTACGATGGGCTTCGGCTTGCCGGCGGCGATGGGCGCCCAGGCGGCGCATCCCGATGCCCTGGTTGTGGACATCGACGGCGACGGCAGTTTCCAGATGAACATCCAGGAACTGGCCACGTGCTATTGCGAGGACTTGCCTGTCAAGGTGCTGCTGCTGAACAACCAGCACCTGGGGATGGTCGTCCAGTGGGAGGACCGCTTCATGGCCGGCAACCGGGCGCACACCTATTTGGGACCGATCCACCACGCCGAATACCGCGGCAAGGGCGAGGACATCTACCCCGCCGAGCGTTATCCCGATTTTGTCAAGATCGCCCAAGGCTATGGCTGCGGCGCGGCCACGGTGCGTCACAAGGCGGACCTGGTCCCGGCCCTGGAGGAAATGATCCGCTCCAAGGGCCCGTACGTGCTGGACGTCCAGACGCCGTACCAGGAGCACGTGCTGCCGATGATCCCGGCCAACCACACCGTCGATGACATGATTTTGGAGTAGTCCCGTAGCGACTGGCACCTTGATCGGTCACTTGATCTGCCCCGGCTCCCAACTCCGCAGGATTAGACTGAGGGGAAGATTAAGGGAGAGGTTACGAGAGAGATTAAGAGAGATTAGGTGAAAGATTAGGTGAAAGATTAGGGAAGGGTTGGGGGAGCGAGTACGCGAGAGACGACGGGAGAGATGAGGACTTCAGGTCCCGGCGCAGGCGGTCAAGTCCAGGCCCAAACTATGGCATTAACGGCCCCGTTCCTAGCCCTGATCGCCAAGATCCTGAGCGGCACCAACGTCCGCTGGATCGATTCCCAGCCTGACACCTGCCAGCGGGTGTACTTTGCCAACCACACCAGCCACCTGGACGCGCTGGTGCTGTGGTCCTGTCTGCCCCGGGACGTGCGGGCGGTGACGCGGGCGGTCGCCGCGCGGGACTATTGGGAAGGCGGGCCGGTCCGCCGGCACATCGCCAAGTCGTTCAACGTGCTGCTGATCGACCGGGAAAACATCAAGGTGCACCAGAGTCCAGTCGAGATGATGATCCGGGAAATCGGCCAGCGTTATTCGCTGATCGTGTTTCCCGAAGGGGGCCGCAATTCGGGCGAAGATATGGGAGAATTCAAGAGCGGCCTGTACTACCTGGCCAAGAAGCGGCCCGATCTGGAGTTGGTGCCGGTGTACATGGAGAACTTGAACCGCGTGCTGCCGCGAGGCGAGGTGCTGCCGGTGCCGTTGCTCAGCTGTATCACGTTCGGCCCGCCGATCTGGCTGGAAGCGGGCGAGCCGAAAGCGAATTTCCTGATTCGAGCCCGGCAGGCGGTGCGGCGTTTGAAGGACGCGTGACGACCTCATGACCAACCTCCCCGGGTGGCTCCAGGCCATCCTGCTGCAACTGATCACGGCGGCCGAGCCGGCTGCGGCACCGCCCGCCACGGCCCCGGCGCCGTCCAGCACGCAGATCTTCTGGCTGCTGGGAGTCGTGATCGGGTTGTTAGCGATCGCCTATGCGGTCAGCGTGCTGTTGAAACGCTATCCCGAAGGCACGCTGAACCCGGCGTTGGTCGAGCGGTTCATCCATCGGATCCGCATCTGGTGGATCATGTGCGCGATTCTTGTCGCCGGCTTCCTGCTGGGCCGCGCGGCCACGGTGATCCTGTTCGGTGCGGTTTCCTTCTGGTCGCTGCGCGAGTTCATCACCACGACGCCCACCCGGCGCGGCGATCATCGGACGCTGTTCTGGGTCTTTTTCGGCTTCACGCCGCTGCAATACGTGCTGGTGGGCATCACCCGCGATTTGTACGGGCTGTACAGCATTGTCATCCCCGTGTATGCCTTCCTGTACATTCCCGCCCGGATTGCGTTTGCCGGCGATCCGAAACGGTTCCTGGAACGGTCGGCCAAGATCCAGGCGGGCCTGTTCATCTGCGTGTACGCGCTCAGTTTCGCGCCCGCCCTGCTGCATCTGCCGCTGACGCGACTGGACGGCGTCCCCTGGGGCCGCGACTCGCATCTGGCCAACGCGGGCCTGCTGTTCTATTTGATCCTGCTGACGCAATTGGCCGACATGTTCCAGCATCTCTGGAGCCGTCTGCTCGGCCGGCGCGTGATCGCTCCGGAAGTCAGTGCGACGCGGACGTGGGAGGGTTTTCTGGGCGGCGTGACCAGCACCACCCTGATCGGCGCCCTGCTGTGGTGGGCGACGCCGTTTCGGTTCTGGGAAGCCGCCTGCATGTCGATGATCGTTGCGGTCACCGCCTTTGCCGGGAACATGGTCATGTCGGCGATCAAACGCGACCGCGGCGTGGCCGATTTCGGGACCCTGGTCCAGGGTCATCCGGGCGTGCTGGACCGCATCGACTCGATCTGCTTCGCCGCTCCCGTGTTCTACCACCTGACGCGGTATTTCTTCTCGGCCCTGGCGTAACGTCAAGCAGCAGCCGGGGCGGACCGGAATGGCACGAGGCTGAGAGAAGACGTCAGGGAAGGGTGGCCGGGGTCGCGTGCATCAGCGTCGGATCTGGCAGCGGCCGTTCCGGCACTTTACAATGCTCGACAGCCCGCACACCTTCCTAGGAGAATGCGCAATGTCTCGTGACCCACGTGAAACCAACCGCAGTTCCCCGCAGTGCTCTCCGGCGCGAGTACCCCGGCGGAGATTCTTGGCGGCAGCCGGCGCCGGTGTGATCGCAGCGCCGCTGGTCCTGCCGTCGCGACTGTTCGGCGCCGATGCGCCCAGTAACCGGCTGAACGTGGCGGCCGTGGGAACGGGCGGCCGTTGCCGGGCGCTGATGACGGAGATCCTCCGCCAGGGCGAGAACCTGGTGGCGTTGTGCGACGTCGATCAGCGGCAATTCGCCAGTACGCGGCAGGGCCTGGCCGGTGCGGTCGAGGGAAGCGGTCAGGCCCTGGAAAAGGCCAAGTTGTACGAGGACTATCGCCAACTGCTGGACCAGGAAAAAACGCTCGATGCGGTGGTGATCGCCATCGGCGCACGCTGGCACACGCCGATCTCGGTGCGGGCGATGCAGGCGGGCAAACACGTCTACTGCGAGAAACCGCTGGTCCGCACGCTCGCCGAGGCACGTGAACTGAGGGAGCTGACGCCGCGGTGCAAAGTCGCCACGCAGATGGGAACGCAAGGCGTCAGCAGCCGGGCCTTCCGCCGCAGCGTGGAGATCATCCAGGCGGGTGTGCTGGGCCCGGTCGAACAAGTCTATCTATGGTCGGACTACTGCGGCAAGTTTCCGCCCAGTCACGATCGGCCGGCGGGCGAGGACCCGATTCCCGAGGGGCTGAACTGGGACTTCTGGCTGGGCCCTTGCGCCTGGCGGCCTTTCAAGGCCGGAGTCTATCTGCCGGGCTGCATCGCGGCCCAGAACTGGCTCGATCTGTGCAACGGCATGTTGTCCGGCCAAGGCGCGCACACGTTCCAACTGCCGGTCCGCGCGCTGAAACTGGACGCGCCGATCCGCGTGACGGCCGAGCTGCCCGAGCCCGTCAAGGAAACCTACGTTTCGCAAGGCTGTTTTCGGTTCGAGTTCGCGGCCCGCGACGGTTTGGCGCCAGTCACGCTGTGGTGGGGTGACGGCGGCAAGTATCCGCCGGCCGAGATTACGGACGGCGTCAAGAGCGTGCGTGGAGAACTGCCGACCACGGGCTGCCTGTTTGTCGGCCAGCGGGGACAGCTGTACGCCGATGGCTGGGGGGTGGCGGGAATCATGAAACTCGACGGCGACAAGCAATGGCGCGGCGTGTTGAATCACGAATCCGTCCAGGACTTGCCGCTCAGCGTGCCGCGGCTCACTCACGACAATCACATGCAAGAGTGGTTTGACGCGTGCAAGGGCGGGCCGGCCACCTACAACGATTTCGAGGTAGGCGCCCGCGTTTCCGAGGCTTACTTGCCGGGCATCCTGTCGCTGCGTCTGGGGCGCCCCATCGAGTGGGACAGCGCGCGCATGCAGGTCCCCGGCGTCCCGGAGGCCGACCGGTGGATCCAGAACAACTATCGCACCAAGTGGCTGACCTGACCGGTCGCCTCGATCCCGCGAAACCAGGCAGATGAAAACGCAAGCGAAGGAGCCTCGACGATGCGCGGAGTGACAGTCGTATTGGCGTGGGTGGCGGGAGCGGCCTGCCTGGCGTCGGTTTCGCAGGGGGCGCCCGCCGCGCCGCAGCAACTGCGCTGCGAGGGACTGGCGAACCCGCTGGGCATCGATCGTGCCCAGCCGCGATTCTCGTGGGCGCTGCCGCCCGGCGTCCGCGGTCTGGCGCAGACGGCGTGTCAGGTGCTGGTGGCGGACGCGCCCGCGGCGCTGGCCGCCGGCCGAGGCAACCTCTGGGACTCGGGCAAGCTGGTAACGAACCAGTCGCAGTGGGTGCCCTACGCCGGCGCACGACTGGCCAAGGGGGCGTGCTGTTGGTGGCAGGTCCGCGTCTGGGATCAGACCGGCGAGTTGTCGCCGTGGAGCGAGCCGGCGTCGTTCACCGTGGGTCCGCTGGCGGCGGCCGACTGGAGCGGCGCGTGGATCGGCGCGGACTGGATCAAGGACAACGAGGGACCGCTCCCCTGGCTGCGCAAGACCGTCACGCTGGAGCGGGTTCCGACCCGAGCCCTGGCCCACGTCTGCGCCTTAGGCTACTACGAGTTGTACGTCAACGGCCGGAAGGTGGGCGACGACGTGCTCAGCCCGGCCGTCTCGGACTACGGCAAGCGCGGGCTGTACCTGACGCATGACATCACCCGGCACCTCGTCCCGGGCCGGAACTGTCTGGGCCTGTGGCTGGGCCGCGGCTGGTCGTTGGGCGTGCTCAAGAACGTCGGCGCCGTCGGCCCGCTGGTCAAGGCCGAAGTGCAGCTCACGTTCGCCGACGGCGCACCGCTGACCATCGTCACCGACGGCACGTGGAAGGCACGGCCCAGCCACATCACGCCGCTGGGCAAGGGCACCAGCGGCAGCT
>CAIYOB010001248.1 GCA_903927685.1 uncultured Planctomycetaceae bacterium | reverse complement strand
GGCCTGTCGCAAACCCTGTTGGTCGGCGAACTGTCCGGCCGGGGAGTCTTCGTGGCGGGCACCAGCAACGCCCTGCGCGGCGTCTGGGCGGGGGGGCAGAATTGCGCCAGCGTCCCCGCCGCGCCGGCCGGTGGCGTCGCGGTCCGGCCCGTCAATCCGCCCCCCGCTGACGCCTGGATCAACGCCGGCAACAGCTCGCTGTTCTCCGATCATCCGGGCGGCGCGCACGTGCTGTTGTGCGACGGGTCGGTGCGTTTCCTGGCCGAGACCATCGACGTCCAGCTGCTCCTGGCCCTCGCCTCGCGCAGCGACGGCGAAGTCATCGGGAAGTATTGAATTGCCTGGCGTGGGAAGCGGGACCGGCAGGGCGTCTTGACCGCCGGGGCTTGCTGGCCTATCGTCAGACCGGTGATGCGGCCCACGGCTGTGAAGAACGCCTCCCCTTGTCGTCTGCAGGAGATGAATATGTCGGAACGAACGATCCACCACGACTGCGGCTGTTCCTCGTCCGCTTGCGGGCCCACGGCGACGCGGCGGCAGTTCCTGGAATTGGTCGGAGCGACGGCCGCGGCCTCGTGGCTGGCCCACTCGACGGCGGTCGCCGGGCCGTTCGAGGCGCAGGATTTCGAGCGGCTGGTGCCGGCCGACAAGCGGTTGTCGGCGGACTGGGTCCAGTCGCTCACGGCCCGAGGCGAGCCGACCGTCTATCGCGGCCCGGAACTGGACAAGATCGGCATGCCCGTCGGCGGGCTCTGCGCGGGACAGCTGTATCTGGGCGGAGACGGCAAGTTGTGGCATTGGGACATCTTTAACCGGCACGTCGGCACGGGGGCCGAGCACTACGCCCGTCCGCTGACGCCGGCTTCGCCCTTGGATCAGGGCTTTGCGCTGCTGATCGCGGAGGGCGATCAGGTGCAGGTTCGGGCGCTGGATCGCACGGGGTGGAGCGAGATCTCGTTTTGCGGCCAGTATCCGCTGGGCCGCGTCGAATACCGGGACCCGCAATGTCCGTTGAGTGTGTCGCTGGAAGCGTTTTCGCCGTTCATTCCGCTGAACACCGACGACTCGTCGCTGCCGGCTACGGTGATGCAGTTCACGGTGCAAAACCGCGGCCAAGCGAAAGTCGCAGCCGAACTGGCCGGTTGGCTGGAGAACGCCGTCTGCCTGCACAGTGCGCCGCTGCAAAGCGGCTCGCGCCGCAATCGAATCGTCCGCAGTCCGCAGCTGACTTTCCTGGAGTGCAGCGCCGAGCCGCCGCCGCCCGCCGAGGAGCCGGCGGCCCGCCCGGACGTCGCCTTTGACGACTTCGAGAAGGAGACCTACGAAGGCTGGCAAGCGACCGGGACGGCGTTTGGGAGCGGGCCGATCGAGAAGGCCAAGATGCCCGCCTATCAAGGCGACGTGGGCGCGCAGGGCAAGCGGCTGGTGAACACTCACAACGCGCGCCAGGGCGAAGAGGTCGGCGGGGGCGACGCGCACGTCGGGACGCTGACCAGCCGCGCGTTTGTGCTCGAGCGGAACTACGTCAATTTCCTGATCGGCGGCGGCGCTCATGCCGGACGCACCTGTATGAACCTGGTGATCGAGGACAAAGTCGTCGCGACGGCCACCGGCGCAAATGACAACCGGTTGCAAGCGCACAGCTGGGACGTGCGGCCGTGGCTGGGCAAGACGGCCCGGCTGCAGATCGTGGATGACGAGCGCGGGCCTTGGGGCAACGTCGGCGTCGACGACATCGTGTTCAGCGACAAGCCGCGGGTGGCCCGCGGACCGTTGCCGGACGAGGCCGACTTCGGCACGCTGGGTTTGGCGTTGCTCGCTCCCCAACCCGGCGACCTCGCCACCACTGCGCTGGCCGATTCGCAGTTGCCCGCGGGCATCTTCACGCGCAGCCCCGCCGGGTCCGACGCTCCGGTCGTCAAGCCGTTCGGACAGAAGCTGGCCGGTTCATTGACGCGCCAATTGGTCCTCGAGCCCGGCCAGTCGGCGACGGTCACGTTTGTCGTGACCTGGCACTTCCCGAATCTCAAGCTGAACGAGAATTTCGGCTTGACCGGGCGCTACTACGCCCAGCGGTTTCCCTCGGCGTTGGCGGTGGCCGAGTACCTGGCCGCCAACATCGAGACGCTGGGCCAGCAGACGCGGTTGTGGCACGATACCTGGTACGACTCGACGCTGCCCCACTGGTTCCTGGACCGGACGTTTGCCAACACGTCGATTCTGGCGACGTCGACTTGCTTCCGGTTCGGCAGCGGCCGGTTTTGGGGCTGGGAAGGCGTCGGCTGCTGTGCCGGCACCTGCGGGCACGTCTGGCACTATGCGCACGCGGTCGGACGCCTGTTTCCGGAGCTGGAACGGATCCTTCGCGAGCGAGTGGATTTCGGTTTGGCCCAGCGCGAGGACGGGGCCATCTTATTCCGCGGCGAGTTCAACAACTTCCCGGCCGTGGACGGCCAGGCGGGCGCGATCCTGCGCGCCTACCGCGAGCACCAGATGTCGGCGGACGACGGGTTCCTGCGGCGCGTCTGGCCGGGCGTCAAGCGAGCCCTCGAATACCTGATCCGCGAGGATGCCAACGGCGACGGGCTGATCGAAGGCCAGCAGCACAACACGCTGGACGCCGACTGGTTCGGCCCGGTGGCGTGGCTCAGTTCGCTGTACCTGGCCGCGTTGAGCGCCGGCCAGCAGATGGCGGGGGAGCTGGGCGAGCAGGCGTTTGCCGAACAGTGCCGGCAGATCCTCGAGACGGGCCGTCGGGCCCTGGTCGAGCAGTTGTTCGACGGCGATTATTTCGTCAACCGCGCCGATCCCAAGCACCCCGAGGCGATCAACTCCGGCACGGGCTGCCACATCGACCAGGTGTTCGGGCAGAGCTGGGCGTACCAGGTCGGCTTGGGCCGCGTGCTGCCGGAGAAAGAGACGCGGACCGCCTTGCAGTCGTTGTGGCGGTACAACTTTACGCCCGACGTCGGCCCGTACCGCGAAGCGAACAAGCCCGGCCGCTGGTATGCCATGCCCGGCGAAGGCGGCCTGCTGATGTGCACGTTTCCGCGCGCGGATTGGAGCTACGACAAGGCCAAGGGCAAAGGCGCCGACTGGGCGGCCGGCTATTTCAACGAGTGCATGAACGGCTTCGAGTACCAGGTGGCCGGGCACATGATCTGGGAGGGCCTGTTGTCCGAAGGCCTGGCGATCACCCGCATGGTCCACGACCGCTATCATGCGGCGCGGCGGAATCCCTGGAACGAAGTCGAGTGCGGCGACCACTATGCCCGCTCGATGGCCAGCTACGGCGTGTACCTGGCCGCCTGCGGCTACGAGTACCACGGCCCGCAAGGCCGGCTGGGATTCGCGCCGCGAATTACGCCGGGAGATTTCCGCGCCGCGTTCACGACCGCCGAGGGCTGGGGCACGTTTTCCCAGCAGCGTGACGGCGGCCGGCAGACGAACACGCTGGACTTGAAGTCGGGCCGGTTGCGTCTGCAGACGCTCACCTTGGCGGTGCCCGCAGACGCGCGTCTCACCAAGATCACGGTCAGTTCCGTCGGCCAGTCGCTGACCGTCCAGGTGCAAGTTGACGCCGGCCGCGTGCAACTCGACTTTGCCACCCCCGTAACGCTGACCGCCGGCCAGACGCTGCAGGTCCAGATGGAATGACCGGAGGGATGTTGGGGTGCCTCGTACGGTTCGGAG
>CAIYOB010001247.1 GCA_903927685.1 uncultured Planctomycetaceae bacterium | reverse complement strand
GAAGTACTCGCCCGCGACCTCCGCCCGGAAAAACAGCGACGCAGTCCCGTCGCCCGCCACCAACTCCTGCCCCGCCGCGTTGAACAGACGCAAGTACGTGCCCTGTGACCCCGAATAGGTCGTCCCCACCTTGGCAAAGTCTCCGGCGTTCAGTTGGAAACGAAACATGTCCACGTCCTTGAGGCCCGCGGAACCCGCCGAGGAATACGTCCCCGGACTCGACGAACTTCGCCCTGTCTCCACGGCCGAACGAATCGTGTCGTTTGACTCTACCGCCGGGTTGTTCTGGATGTTGGTCTGCCCACTGGAACGCAGCAGCAACTGGTTCGTGCCGTCGACGGGGCCAGTTCCGAAGGTGGACGTGACGAACTGCGTGCTGCCGATCGACTCCCATGAAGAGAGGCTGGCCGGCTCGAAGCTGGGATTATCGAAGGCGATGACCGGCGCGGTTCCGTCGCCCAGTGGCAGGCGCACGTTGGTCTGCGCGGTTTCCAGTCGTAAGGTCAAGCGGCGGCGGCCCGCGTCCATCGCGGAGCGGATGGCCGGAGCCAAGCCGGTAATTTGCAGGCTGGCCGGCGGCTGAGACGTGAGTGCCGTCGTTCCCACGACGGACGCGGCCGCCGTGGCGTCGGAGCCAATGATCTGCCGGTCCTCGGCCGCCAGCAAGGATACGCTGAGCGTCGCTCCGGCCACGCTCTGACCACCGGCGCGGAACGTGAGCGGAAGGACGACGTTCTCGACCAAACTCGGCGCATCCGAGGCATCGGGAAACGCCGACAGATCGAAGGTCAACAGCACGACCTTGTCGCGATTGCCTTCGATCAGCAGCTGGCTGCGGTCGACTGTATAGGACGCGCCGTTCTTGACCAGCGTCGCCGAGTCAATGACGGGCAGCGGATACGAAACGAAGCGGGCTGCCGCGGGACTCAGTCGGATCGCACTGCCGGCCGCGCCATCCGCCAGGGTGGTGAACTGAAACCACAATTCCGGCTTGCTCGATGTCAATGTGCCCTGCACGTTGGGTGGCGTGCCGGTCCCGGGATCCACCAAGTAGTCACCGCTCCCGGTCACGGTCCGGTTGGCGAGAACGTCGGGATTGGTGGGAATCGCCTGGGTGACGGAACCGGCCAGGAAGTAGATGCTGCCGACATCTTCCAGGGCACTGGCCCAGACCGAATCGGTCGTGGCAGCGCCCACCACGAGATCACCAAATCCGTCTCCATTCAAATCGCCGATCGGTGCGGTCGCGAGCGTCCCGAAACGATCGAACTCCTGCAGTCCCATAATCACCCGATCGGGCGTGGAGAGCGTTCCACCTCGATCGGCCGCCGACAGGTAGACCGCAATCCTTCCGGCCTGATCGACTTGCACGGGCGTTTGGACGGCCCCCTGGTCCCGGAGGGCGCGCGTCGGTTCGCCCACCACCAGGTCGATGCGCCCGTCGCCGTTGAAGTCGCCGGCCGTGACCTGCGCCACGTCGTCCACGAACAGGGAATCGTCCACCGGAGAAATGGCCCGGCGGATGACCAGGCTGGGATTGTCCAGGGTGAAGCTCGCCGTCCGATTGCCGTAGTACACCAAGACCGCCGCAGCGTCCGTCGCGGCTTGACTGCGGCTGAGGGCGAAATCGGCATATCCGTCCCGGTTGACGTCGCCCAGCGGGAAAACGCCGCCTAGATCAAACGGGTGGCCGAAACCAAACGTCTCGGCCTCGAACAACTCGTCATTCGTCCCCAGGATCGTGTCCGCCTGGTGCAAGGCGCGGGTCGCCTTGCTGGCCGTGATGTCATGGCCCAGCAGCACATAACCTCGGCCCACGTCCGCCAAATGGACCGCCTGGAGATTCGCCGCCGAAAAACTCACGTCCACCAGGCTGCTGTCCACGATGACCAGGTCTTCCCGGCCGTCCCCGTTCACGTCGCCCGGCACCGTGGCGGAAAGGCGGCTGTTGCCGATCAGATAGTTTACCCCCGAAGCTGCCCGCGGAGAGATCACACGATTGATCAGATCATTGCGATCCGTGGCGTCTTGCCGCAACGAGGTGATCCGCGTCAGCTGCGCCGCGGTCTTGGTCCCTGTCCTGGGCAGGCTGGCACCGGCGTAGATCTCGCCGATCGGCGTCGCACTGCCGTTGGGCGTATAGCTGTCGGCCAGCCACGCCAGATCCGCGGCCGAGTCGCCGTCAAACTGCAGCACGAACAGCGACTTGCCCGTGGGTGTGCCGGACAAGTCGACACGAGCGGGTGTCTTGTCGCTGCGATCGACCAAGTCGTTCCCGCCGTAGATGATGCTGACGGTGTTCCCTTGATAGAACACCAGATCGTTGATCCGATCGCCGTCCAGATCGCCCATGCGGGTCGCCGGAGTCCCATACGTGTCCTGGCTGAACACCAGGTCCGCGCGGGCGGCCACGTTCACCCGGCCTGCCAGGTCGACGGGGCCGAACAGCAGGTAGGCAGCCTTCGTCCCGCGCACCAGGAGATCTCCGAGGCCATCGCCGTTGACGTCGCCAATCGGCGACGATTGCGACAGCTGCTCGCCAGACACGGCGCCCGTCAAGACCGGGGCGGTGGCGAGATCATCCCAGGTGGCCGATTGCGACGGGTTGGCCGACGAAACGGCGGGCGTGGCCAGTTCGTAAGTGTATAGGCTGGACGCCAGAGGCTGCGCCGTACCGGGGACGGAAACCGTTGGGGTCAACGGTCCCGGATCGAACACATACACGGAGCCTTGGAGGCCATCCGCCAGCGCCAACGCTGCGGACGCGCCGACCTGCGGCGCACCCGTCGACGCGAACGAATGGGGTTGCAGCAGTTCGTAGGACGAACTGTCCAGAAACAGAGGGCGGGCCGGCTCGAACACCAGCGCCGGGCGGGCAAAGCTGAGCGTCGCCCGGGCCGCACCGCGATAGACCTGTCCAACCTGATGCGTGACGTAGGTCTCGCTGGGGCTGGACAGCGAGTCCAGCGTGGGAGCCGACAGGAAGACTGCCGCGCCCAGATCGTCGAAGCCGTCGCGATCGATATCGCCCAACCGCACGTAGCGGGCGGCGGACAGTTTCATGGCACTGGCCGTGCCGGAGGCCGCCTGTCCCAGCATTTCTCCCAACGTGATCACGCCGTCCGCAACTGCGCCTGCGGGGATCTGGCCGCCGAGGATCAGCAGCGCGCCGCGTGCGTTGCTAACCAGGAAATCCGCCCGCCCGTTGCCGTCCAGGTCGCCCACGGGCAGTAACTCCGAACCGGCCAGATCGAATCCCGCTTCGGCCGTCGAGAAGTCCAGCGTCCATGTGGGTGCGGTTGAGCTGCCGCTGTAGACCTCCAGGCGGTTTCCCGTGGTCGTGTCCCGTTTCACCGCATAATCGACCACGGCATCCGCGTCGAACAGGCCGATGGCCACGGAGCTCAGTTGCGGGCTGGTCGTCGCCGGGAAGACCAGCACGGCCCCGGCATTGGGATTGGCGTTGCCGATGTCATAGCGGCTGTTGATCAGGCGGTACCGGTCAACATCGTCCTGGGTCAGAGAGGACTGGAACACGTCGGCTTCGGGTGCGGCCACGACGAGCGTCGCGCCGGCCAGCACGACCCGGGTGCCGAACGTCAGCCCGCTGAGGCTCTGCAGCGAATCGAACGCCGTCTGCCCCGCGTACTCGGCGTCGCTGCGGAGATCCAAATTGGGATAGCCGGGGCTCAACGAGCCCGGCCCCGTCACGACGCTACCGGAACCGATTGCCGCGCCGGACGACAGGCGGTACAGCCGGACGCTCGGCACAGTCAAGCCAGCGGCAGCGAGGACGTCTCCGGAAACCGACACCGACGTGCCGAACATGGCGTTGGCCGCCGCCCCAGGAAGCGTCAGACGCGGTGCGCGGGTGACTTCGCCCACGGTGGTGACGGCGGCGTTGTAGACATACACCGCGCCCGAGTTGGCGCCGTTCACATCGGACAAGGGCGAGCCGATGACCAGGTTGTTGCCCGTCGCGACCAGCGTCTGACCGAAGCCCAGATTGCTGTCGCTGGCTGGCGGAGCGAACGTCTTCAGCGCGGTGCTGGTCGTCGCTCCCGAAAAGCCCTTGCCGAGCATCTGATAGACGGCGAACGTCGTGCCGAGGCTGCCCGTCAGGTCGCGTGCCGCAATGGCCACATTGTCCCCGACGGATGCCACTGCGTATCCGAATCCGCCGCTGGCGACGACGGAGCCCGTCCCGGGATGCCGGTACGTTTGGACAATCGCTCCCGTCTGACCGTTGAACAAATAGGCCACGCCCTGCCCGGTGGTCGCGCCGGGATCGCCCACCAGGAGGTTGTCGCCGGCAAAGGCGACCGAAAACCCGAAATGGGGCTCGACGTCGCCCAAACGCGGCAGACCACTGAAGCTGATCGTGGTGCTGTTCGTTACGGGACTGCTCAGCGTCTGCAAAAGCGCGCCCGTGGTCAGGTCGAACAGGTACGCCGCACCGCGCAGCGTCTGGCCCGATCCGTTCAGCGAGGTGGCATTGGGCGCCCCGACCAGCAGGCGGTTGTTGGAGACGGCCAGCGAATAGCCGAACCATTCCGCCGCGCCGGGCAACGGGCTGCGGAAGACCTGCTGCGGAGCCTCGTCGAAGACCGCGCTTCCATCCGGGTTCCGGGCGAACGCCAGCACCGTGCCTTCGCCGGGGTGGCCGGCGAGGATCAAGGTGTCCGTCACGGCGACTGCGCTGCCCAGGTAGTTGACGCCGGGGGTCGCCGTCAGCAACCGCGGACGGGTCGAAACCTGAGAGAAGCTCAGGCCCACGTTCGCCGGATCCACGACCAACCGGGTGTCCGGCGTCAGCGTGCCGGTCCATTGGGCGCGGCCGTTGAAGATGAGCGTTTCACCCGTTCCGCCCGCGGCTTTCTGCACGTCGATGATCAGGTCGTCCTTTCCGTCGCCGTTGCGGTCGCCAGCCGAGGTCGCGTGGAGCCGGCCGCGGAGTCCGGTGATCGCCACGTCGGCCTGTGTGGTGACGTCGATCGGTGAGGTGCCCCAACCGCCGGTCCTGCGCCCGAAGAGGACGTACACCGCGGCTTTCGAGAAGCCATGCTGATCGGCATCGTTCACCAGGGAGACCGCCACGACGATGTCCTTGACACCATCGCCGTTGAAGTCCCCCGGTGCACCGAACACCGACTGGGAACCGAAGATCGAGGTTGCCAGCACGGGCGCCGGCAACGCCAGCTCGACGGTCGCATTCGGCGCAAGGGGACTGCCCGCCGCGCTGCCGAACTGAATCCGCACAAAGCTGGGCTCCAGGAAATCCGCGGGACGCAACGCACTCTGGAACTCCAACTGATCCTGCGGCGTTCCCCGATAATCGCGGATCGCCGACACGAAATCCGGGCTGGCGACGTCCACCGCATCCGCATTGCCGATGTCGCCCAACGGGATCACCGCCGGCCGGTAGCCGGAATCGGCGGGAGTGACCGTACGCGCCGCTCGATCGGCCGGGACGTGAACGACGTCGACGTAAGCCGGATCGACCTGGATCGTGTAGGTCCGCGGATCAAGATCGGCTGCGCCAGGAAGCCCTTCACTGCGCTGAACGTGCAGCAGGTACTGGGGCGGCACGCCGGCGAATCTCTCGACCGGTTGGATCGACAGGGGATCGTCCGGATCCGCCAACATCGCGGCAAACAGCGACGCCACCAAGCGCGATGGTTGCCGGGGCAACCCGGCCGACGTCAGCTCCTGGATCGAGAACATCGCATCCGTCAACAGGGCGTCGCTGGCCAGGGCGAATTGGCTGCGGGCGGTCTGGGCATCGATCAGGTACCAGTCCTCATGATCGCCAGGGTGGAGATTGAACAGCTGGGTCGAGGGCAACGAGATCGCTGCCGCGAACGGAGGCGTGTCGTTCCGCGCCGTCACGCCTCCTCGTGTCACCCATTCCGACCGGTCCGGTTCGACGGTTGCCTGGCCCGCGACCACGTCGTTTCCGGGGCCGCCGGAGACGTCGTCCCGGCCCGGTCCGCCCTGAAGGAAGTCATCCCCGGATCCGCCATCCAGGACATCGTCGCCGGCGCCGCCGAACAAGCGGTCGTTCCCGTCGCCGCCGCGAATGACCAAGTTGGGATTCGCCCGCTGCGGCCGGTCTTCCGGATCGATACCCCACTCGCTCCCCCGGATCAGATACTCCGGATCGGCATGGACTTCGTCGTCGCCGGCCCCCGTATCGAACACGGTCTGCTCGGCGTTGAAGGCCGTGTAGAAGGCGTAGTCCTGCCGGTACGCCGCGGGATCCGTGTTGTCGAGGACGAATTGCTGACGTCCGAGATCCCAGACACGGCTGGTCACTTCGTAGCGGTGCAAGAGCGTGTTCCAGCGGATCGCCACGTGGTCCGGCACCGGCAGACCGTTCCGGTCCAGATCACCGCCCAGGTAGAGGATCTGATCATGGCCGTCGCCGCCATCGAACCGATCGCTGAACGTCGGGACATAGGTTTCCTGACCGGCTGCTCCCACTCGTCGCTGAGCCGCCTTCGTCGCCGGCAGCCGGTCGGGCAGGATCTGGTAGATGTCGTCCCCGCTGCCGCCCCACAGCAGGTCGCCCGCCTGGCGATCGAAGCCGCCGGCCAACACGTCATTCCCTGGCCCGCCGATGACCCAATCCTCACCTGTCCCGCCCTGCAAGACGTCGTTCCCTGGGCCGCCCAGCAGAATGTCTTTGCGCGGCCGGTTCCCTGAGCCGTTGGGATCGAGGGTCGGAGCGCCGAGGAACGCGTGGATCTGCGAGTCCAGGTTCAATGCTTCCTGGCCGTAGACCAGGACACTGGGGTCGGTGTCGCTGGCGTGAGCGATCAGCGGGGTCAGCTCATAGGTCGTGGGCCCCTGGCCGGCCACGCGCAACCAGTAGTCGCCGGCGGCCAAGCCTGCCAGACTGACGGACGCCGGGTCGGACAGGGCCTGCGTCGTCGCCGTCTGCAAGGCTGTCCCGGACGCTTGGAACAGACTGAGCGTCACCGCGTGCGGCGCATCGTACACGTTCAGCCCCACACGGTCTCCCGATCGGCCCGGTTCCGACAGCTTGAACTTGAACCAGCTTTCATCCGCCTTGTTCCGCAGGGGCCGGCCCTGGACCGAGCTGTAACGCCAGATGCTGGGGATCGTGCTGGCCGCGGCCTGCGAGACGTTGTTCGCCCCGCCGCCCCCGACCGTCAGGCTCAGTTCGTAGACCGTCGGCACCTGATCGGTGCTGACGTGCAGATAGTACGTCTTGACACGGCCTTCGGCATCGGTGGGCGTCAGGCCGTTCAAGTCAAACGTCCCGGCCGGCGTGGAGGCCGGATTCGTCAAAGCCGTGGCATTGGGGCTATTCGAGTCGTACAACTCAAAGGTCAGCCGATCGTCGGGCGAAATGCTGGTGATCTGCAGCGCGTCGCCCGGCACGGGCGACGTTGCCAACTGGAACTGGTACCAGTCCTGATCCCCGGGGCTGTCGATCGTCAACCCGATGACCGAGTACTGACCGCCCAGCCGCCCCGTGTCCGGCTCCAGGCGACGGCCGATGTCGAAGGCTTGCGTTCGGTCGCCGTTGCCCACCTCGTTCCCGGTCCGCGTGTCGGTCTGGTCGGTCAAGATCGGTTGGCCGGAAACGTACTCCACGCGGTCATCGCCGGGGCCCGCGTCGGTCCAGATGCTCTTGGTCACGGTCGGTCCGACGGTGATCTGGTCGTTGCCCTCCAGGGCGTCGATGATGATCGCCAGGAAATCGTCTTCCGGGGGCAGCAGGCGGCTGACATCCGGAGTCCAAAGCGGATTTCCGTCCGGGTCCGTCGCGGCAAAATCCAGCCGCACTTGAGCGTCGAACGTATAGTAGCCGTGGTTGTTGGTCAATCGCGTGATCAGATGATGGCCCTGCAGCAGGCCGGGTTCCGTTACGTAGTCCACGGTGATCACATCGTCGCGGTTCGAACCTCCGTAGTACCAGACCTTGTCCGTGCTTTGGGCATACTTTTTCCATTCGTCTCCCGCCACGCCTCCGTCGCGCGATTCGAACAGCGTCCCCTGGCGGTCGTAGATCAGATCCGGAGCGTTAGCCGGGGCTCCGTTCCCGTAGAGGAAGTCCAGGCCGGTTCCACCGTAGAGTTGATCGGCGTCCGGTCCGCCGAGCATGCGATTGAGCCCGGTGTCCTCGATCACGTAGGGGGCGCGCCAAGGCCCGACGGGCGACGCCTGATCGGCATCCAGGCGGCCATCGTCGTCCAGATCGCCATCGTCGTCGTGCAACCCGCCGTTCAGGTCGACGAAGACCCCAAACTGCACGTCGCCGACCGGTTGTGGATCCTGCGTCCAGGCGGACAGCAGATTGCGCCCTTGGCCGCCCACCACATCATCATGTCCCTGCCCGGCGTAGATGCGGTCATAGTCGCCAGCGGCCCCCTGGCCGGGTCCGCCATCGCCCCACAACTGGTCGTCACCCCCCAAGGCGAAGATGGTGTCGCTGCCGGAACCGCCGTCGATCCGGTCGCGGGCCTCGGTTCCACGGAGCGTGTCGTTGCCAGGGCCGCCGTCGATGGCGCCGACCCAGTCATCGCCCCGATCGACCAGATCGGAGACGTCCAGCGGCAGCAGGTTTCCTGTGGCCTGCGAGACGAACCGAATGTCGTCCGCGCCGCCCAATCCTGACACGCGGAACTGTTCCACGAGCGGCAGGCCGTTGGCATCGGCGCGGTTGCTGAAATCCCGCCATTCGGCCGCGAACAAGCGGCTGTTGTAGTCGACCACCATCCGGCTGCCGATCCGAGGGTCGGCCAGCGCATAGGTCTGCTGCCCGACGCGGATCACATCGGCGTTGTCCGTGCCTTCGATCAGCAGAATGTCGGTGGCGTTGTCGTCGGGCGCATCGCCCGGCCGCTCATTGCCGGTGTGCCCCGCGAAGATCTCGAACTGGCCGGCCGGGATGGCGTCATACAACGGGTTGGCGTCCAGCCGGAACTGGTCGATCCCCGCACCGCCGTACATGGCATCGACGCCGTTCTGGCCTTCCAGCCAGTCGCTGTCGGCGCCGCCCCAGAGCGTATCGTTGCCGCCGCCGCCATACAGCTTGTCTTCCCCGCCGCCGCCGTAGATCGTGTCGGCGCCGCCGATCAGCGACTTCTGACTGTTGTCGGCGTAGTACGGGCCGATCAGCCCGTCGCCTTGGATCGTATCGTTACCGCCGTCGCCGTAGAACGTCTCGCAGCGGACGTTGCCGTACAGCCAGTCGCCGCCGGCTCCGCCGTGCAGTTCATCGCCCACCAGGGCCCGTTCGCTGGCGGCGCCGGCCGGCGAGGTGCTTTGGCCGTACGCGTACAGGTAGTCGATTCCGTCGCCGCCGAACATGCGTTGGAACTGCAAGACGTGTTGGCCGTTGATGTCGCTGCCGGCGTCGGCGAACAGCGAATCCGAACCGGCATCACCGAACAACTGGTCCACGCCGCCGTCACCGTGCAGTACATCATCGTGACCGCCGCCGCGGAGCACGTCGTCCCCGGCGCCGCCCCGCAGAAGGTCGTTCCCCAGACCGCCGTCCAGGTAGTCGCTGCCGGCGCCGCCGTCCAGGTCGTCCAGGGTCCCGCCGCCGAACAGCCAATCCGGATCGTCGCCGCCGCGGAGCCGATCGCGGCCGTCGTCCATCTGGCCGTCGACCGACAGGCCCACCAGGACCACTGGGACGATTCGGGACATCCCGCGCGTGTCCAACCACACGGCCCCGGGAAAGTTCGTGGGATAGGCGAAGTCCTCGGCCACGTCGCGGTGGAAGTCGCTGGCGGTAATGACCTCCAGCCCGCCCCACAGTACATCGCGGCCGGAGCCGCCCCGCAGGTCGTCGTCGCCGCGCCCGCCGCTGACGAAATCGTCGCCGGCGCCGGCATCGACGACGTCGTTCCCGTCGCCAGCCAGAAGGACGTCGTCCCCGGCGCCAGCCAGAAGGACGTCGTCTCCCGCGCCGGCGTAGATTTCGTCGGGTCCCTCCAGCGCAGTGACGCGATCGTTGCCGCTGCCCGCGTCCACATAGTTGATTCCGCTGCCGGCGTCGATCGTATCGTCTTCGCTGCCGGTCAGAATGCGATCGTCCCCAGCATGCGCCACGACCACGTCGTTGCCGAACCCCGCGTCGACGACATCGCAGCCCGCGTCGCCGTACACTCGGTCGGCATGGTCCTCCGGGCGGGTCCCGGCGGGTACACTCGTCACGTCCGGGGGATCCGCATTCACGACGTTGACGTCACTGGCCCGGCCGCCTCCCGCCTGGTTCACGCCGGCATACACGGTGTCGCGCCCCCAGCCGGCGTTGATCGTGTCGCTGCCCTCCAGGCCGTAAACGACATCATCGCCGGCGTAACTGTCGATCATATCGGTGCCCAAGTCACCGTAAATGACGTCGGCGTGCGTGCTGGACGCGGGCGGCGTGCCCGGCGGCTGGCCAGGATCGTCGGTCACGACGTCGCCGAAGATCATGTTCACATCGTTGGCCGAACCGCCGCCCGCGGCGGACACCCCGCCGTAGATCACGTCGCGTCCCCAGCCCCCGGCCACGCGGTCGGACCCTGCTCCGGCATAGACCACGTCGTCCCTGTCGCCCACGTCGATGCGGTCGTTGCCGCCGAAGGCGTAGACTTCATCCTCGCCGCCGCCCGTGGTGATCGTGTCGTTGCCGAAATCGCCGTAGACGATGTTGTCGCCGTCCCCGGCATCCAGCGTGTGCTGGGCTCCGGCTTCGCCAGTCGTGGCACTGGCCGTCGAGATCAGGCCGGCCTGGAGGAAGTCGTTGCCGGCGGCGCCGACGAGCGCCGTTCCGGGATCGGCGTCGCCGTACAGCCGATCGCTGCCCAACCCGCCGAGCAACACGTCGTTGTCAGCCCCGCCGATCCCCAGATCGTCGCCGGCGCCCAGGTCGATCGTATCGTCGCCCGCTTCGCCGACGACCTGATCGTTTCCCGCCCCCGCCAGGATGGAATCGTCGCCCGCACCGGCCCACACCCAATCGCGCCCGGCCCCGACGTCGATGCGGTCGTTGCCGCCGCGCCCATAGACCTCGTCATTGCCGGCCAGCGTCACCACCGTATCATCGCCGTCGCCGGCATCTGCGAAGTTGTTCCCTTCGCCGGCGAAGATCCGGTCGCTGCCGGCCGTGCCGGTCGCGTGGCCGGGCCCATCGTCGCCGTAGATCACGTCGCGTTGGGCGTCGCCGTAGATGATGTCGTTGCCGGCCCCGCCCTCCAGGGTATGTGTCGACGAGGGATCGCCTCCGGCCGACGATAGGCCGGCGTACAGGATGTCGTTTCCGGCCTCCCCATACAGCGCGTCGCTGCCCAAGCCGCCCGTAAGCTCATCGTCGCCCGGCCCACCCCAGGCTGAATCGGCACCTGCGCCCAGGAAGATCCGGTCATTCCCACCGCCGCCGGAGACGACGTTGTCCCCGTCGAAAGCATGGATCATGTCGTCGCCGGCCGCACCGGTCGCCGGGCCGGAGGCATCGTCGCCGTAGATTTCGTCGCGGCCAGCGTCGCCGTAGATCAGATCGCTGCCGCCACCGCCGGCGATGACGTGCTGCTCGTCGGGCTCGACGCCGGTGGCCGTCAAGCCGGCAATGATGGTATCGTCGCCGCCGCCGCCGTACAGGAAGTCGCTGCCACCTCCGCCGTACAGTGTATCCCGGCCAGGGCCGCCGTGGAGTTCGTCATTGCCCTGCTCGCCGCGGAGGTCGTCGTCACCTTCGCTGCCGTCGAGCACGTCGTTGGCGTCGCCGCCCAGCAACTGATCGTTGCCCGCTCCGCCCCGGATCGTGTCCGCGCCGCCATCGCCGTAGATCCGGTCCGCTCCGCTGCCGCCCTGCAATTCGTCGTTATCGAGCCCACCGGCGAGAATCGCGGGAACCGAGACGCTGGGGTCGATCAGTAGCTGGTCTTCGCCCGCCCGCCCGTTCGCTTCGATGCGGTCCACCCCTCGGTACCGGCCTTGGCGCGGACCGCCGGGCAGCTGTTGAGTGACCACGATCTCCCCCGTACCCGCGTCGTAAGTTACGAGGAAGTCATCCGCTTGCTCGGTGGTCATCAGGGTCAAGACCCCGTTGGACAGCACGGCCGGTTCCGGCGCTGAGGCCGGTTCCGGCGCGGGGGGAGGGTCATCCGGCAGCGGCGGACACGAGTGCTGTAACGTGAACAGCGTGAAATCGACCAGGTCCTTGTGTTCATCCACGATCGTCACGGACTTGGTGACTTCCTTCGTCAACAGCTTCACGGTGTAGGAGGCTTCGATCTCGGCGAAGACGAACAACTTGGCAGCCAGTTCGCCGTCGATATCAAAGCCGCACTTCGCGCCGCGCCGCAGGTTGCGCGACAGTTCGTCGAAGTAGACCTTGCCCTCCGGATCGTTGTCCGGGTTGTTCAGGTTGAAGTTCACCGTGGCGAACAGGCCGCCGCCTGCACCCACGTTCACGTCCAGGTCGGCGCCCGGCACAGGCAGCGGGATGTCCGGGATCCGCGGCGGCTCGACCGTGACCGTGATCGCCCCGTGCAGGTCGGCCTCAGGCGCGTCGCCGTCCGCGGCATGGTCATCGAGATAGAACCCGCGGAACAGGTCCTCGATCTTGCCGGTCTGGGCATAACGTTGCAGGCCGGAGGAATCGAACCCGAAATCAAAATCGGCCATCGCCCCCAGGTTCCCGTTCAGGTAGACCCAGATGAACGGCACGGGCGTGGGGAAGCCCTGGCTGTAGTTGAAGTCCAGGCTCAGCCGCGGCATGTCATAGGTGAACAAGTCGGCGGGCTGTCCGAGCAGCAGCTTGATCGCGGTGGCCGGATTGCGGAGGAGCGGGAAGTCAAGGCCCTTGCCGCCCGGATCGCCGCTTGGCACGCCCTGGCTGCTGCGAACGAAATCGGCGGAACTGCCCGGCAGCAGGTTTCGCTCCAAAAGATCGTCGACATCGGCCAGCGAACCGAACCGGCTGGGCTGTGCCAGGGAGAGGCTCGATAGCTTGCGCACGTCGTCGATGCTGAAATCCCCGACATCGATCACCACGCTGCCAAACGTCTCCGCGGCTTCGGCCAGGTCCGCGATCTGCTTCGCGGCCCGCACCAACATCGCCGCCGTTTCCGCCCCCTCGCCGAAAAGCCCGGCCAGATCGACCATCGCGATGTCGGTTTGGGCCAAATCGGAGATCACGGGCAGCGGCTGCGTCAGGAAGTCCAATACCGGCTGCACCGGTTCCAGCACGTGCCCGATTTCCTTCAGGATCGGTCCGGCCACGCGGCTGATCGCCTGGCCCACGTCCAGTCGGACATTCTCAAATCGCACTTCCGGAGCATTGCCAAAGCTGTCGGCCCCAGCGGTGGTGGCCGCCCGATCGAAGTCCCAGTCGATCAGGACGTCGCTGGTGATGGTGGGGAATGCCGCGTTGCTGCCGAAGCCGGCGGTCAAATCCAGGCTGACGTGCGCGTCCCCTGTAAAGCCGGCGTCAATGATCTGGGACAGCCGCGAACTTCCGGCCAGTTCGGCCAGCGTCAAACGCCCGTCGCGGTTGGGGTCCTTCAGGTCCACGGCAAACGATCCGGCCAGATGGGATCCGTCGTCGCGGACCGTAACGTCCAACAAGCCCAGACGGCCGCTGAGTTGAGCGTTTGGCAGCGTTGCGTCGATGGTAAACTGCAACTCGTCCGAGGCACGCGTGTCCAGGAAGACGCCGTACGACTGGCTCACGCCGAAGCCGACGTCAAAGTCGAATCCGGCCCGGAGATTGACCCCACCGGTCAGATCCAGACCCAGTCCGGGCAGGGCGAAATCCAGACCCACGGGCACTTGGACCAATTGGCTCGCCTGGTGCAACCGGAAGCGGAACACAACCTCCTGCGGCCGGCCGGTCACGGGACTGAGCACGGGGTCGATTTCCACTCCACCAACAAACACGTGAATGTCCCGTCGATCGGGAAGACCCGATCTGCTGCTCTTCTGCAGCCAGTTCAAGCCGCCGGGTCCCAGAGCTTCGAACAACCGTTGTTGCGCGAAAGCCAGATCCTTGGGCGTCCCGAAGTCCTGGCCCAGGTTGTCGGTCACCCGTTGCCGCAACTCCAACAGAAAGCGGGCTGAATCCTGGAGCTGATGGCCGATCAGCGGGATGTTCGCACTGAACACCTGTTGATCGACGGCCGTATCCAGCAAACGGAAGAATCCATCCCAGCCCTCGGCCATCACATCCAATGTCGAGGCGAGGTCGCTTAATTGATCCAGCGCGTGGCTGAAATCGGGCGCCACCGGTGCCGGCGGGTCGGCCAGAGCCGAGAGCGGGAAGTTCCAATCGATGTCGTGCTGCTGCGGATCCAGGAAATCGGTCTTATTGGCGCGATACACCGGCAGCTGGACGTGCAGGCTGCCGTTGACCGGGCCGGGCAAGAAGTTGGCTGACGACCACTGATCCAAGAAGACGCGGCCATCGGCATTGGCTCCCGTCAGCCCGACCGTGAATGCCGCCCGATCGGTCGGCACGGCCGGACGGTCGAGTGTCCCGTCGGCATCCAGGACGACCCAGCCATTGTTGGTACCGTTCCCGATCAGCACCTTCAGCGGACCGACGGCGGCGCCAAACTGGAGGTCGGAGCCGTTGACCTTGAGCGTAAATGCCGCTTGCGTCGTGTTGTACAAGAAGGCCCGCGGCAGGGCAGGCTGAGACAAATCCAATCCCAGGTCCAGGTTCAGCCCGGCCTGGGCCGTGACGTTCAGCTGGGCGGAGCCGCCGGCGGTGACCAGATTGCTCAACGACGCCAAGCCCAATCGAGACAGGTCCAGATTCAGTGGCAACGACCGCTGGAGCCCGTTCTGCAGGCCCAACTGGATCTTCAGCGCCGGCTTCCCCGGTCGGCTATCGTCGAAGGCCAGCGAGACGGTGCTCGCGTCGGCGCCGACGGTCACGGACATCCTCAATGCCTGCTCCACAGCGGTTTCCAGGGACTCCTCCAACGTCTCCAGCGCGCTGCCGGGAGATTTCTGCCATTCGGCCAGGGCCTGGGCGAGTTTCCCCGAACTGTTCAGCAAATCGTTCAAGCTCTGATTCAGCACCGGCAATGGCGTGTTGAGGAACGAGAACTGTTCGAGCGACGAGAGGTAGTTGACCGCCCCCTGCAGCGCGGCCAGGATGTCGCCGGCTGAGACGCTTTGCAGACTCTGCAGCTTGCCTGCGTCGCCCTCCAGGGTCACGCTCAACGACTGCGGATCGGAGCAGTCCGACCAGACGACGACGATGGCCGCGTTGTTGCCCACCAGGCTCTGGCCGCCGGCTTGCGCCGTCACGGGCAAGCGCAGGTTCGTGGCACACGCGGTGGTCGTGACGTTCACCAGGCTGGGGGCTGCCTCGCCTTCGCCGCCCACGGGCACGCCGTCGATGGAGACCAGGGTTCCACCCCCGGCTTGGACGGCCTTGGAAATCTCGCCGAACGTGATCTTGCCATTCGTGTTGGGTGCCAGCTGCGGGTCGTTCAGCGTGAGCTGATGGGTTTCGGCGTGCGTGCCGCTGCCGCCGGTAATGGTGACCGCCACGAGTCCATAGTTGGCGGTGGCATTGATGTTCTTCGCGTCAACCTGGACGTCGATCGTCAGGGTCGGCGTATGGGTGGCATCCTCAACCAGGAAAGCGTGTTGCTCCAAGGTATCGCCGTGCAACGGAGCACCTTCCAATAGATAGCTGTTGTCGGACCGGGGCTTGGCGACCGTGCCCAGCAGGCCCAGACCGACGCCGGCCCAGCCGGCCTGGGAGCCATTCACCGCGGCCACTTGAAAGGCTCCCGCTGTGCCGTGGGACCAATCGATCAGGTCGATCCGGTCGTACGCCAGGTTGATGCGGGCTTCGAGCCGATCCGGCCAAAGTCCGTTCAGCGCGGTGAGCACATCTCCTACGTTCGTCTTGCCGTCCAGATCCAGCGCTCGGGTGCTGCCGTCGCTGAGCGTGATCCGCAGGTCATCGCCGGCTTTCATCTGCACGCCTCGGCCGCCGTTCAGATCCTCCAGCGGTGTCGTCGGCAACAGCGTGAAATTGCCGCCGAAGGGGTTGAAGTCCAGCCCCAGACGGAAGTCGCCGGTGACCGTGGTCTCGACGGTGACATCGGCAGTGCCTTTGATCCCGGCCAGGCCCCCCAACCCCGTGGGCAACGACGGCGGTACTTTGACAGGACCGCTCGTCTCGGAGAAGTGCACGTCGAACGTTAACTGGCAGGCGTTGACGTCGAACGCGATGTTCTTCGCCCCCAAGTCTGTCAGGAACTTGTCCAGTTCGCCCGTTGCCGCGTCGCTCGCCTGAGTCTGCTTCTTGGTCAGCCAGCTGTTCAGCCGCTCGCGAAGTTTCAACTCGTTGGCCAGCGTGGCGCCGGTGAGTTCGATGCCGAACGCGCGTAGCGACTTCTTGGACATCGCGTCCAGCCCGTCACCGACCAAGGCCATGAACTGTTCGAGGTACGTCGAGTTCGAGTTCACGACCGATTGTAAGCACCCCGGATCGTAGATTAGCTGCGGATCGGGATCCTTGGCGAAAATGTCCGTCGACACCAAACCGACGTGTGCATTGGGAATCGCGATCAGGCCCTGGACGGCGACGGGGATGGTCCCTGTGCCCACAATCCCCTGGGCATCGAAGTCGATCAGGTCCGCCAACGGCTTGCTCTGCAGATCGGCCCAGGAGATACGGCCAACTGAGGCGCCCGTGAACGTATCGGGCGCCGTCGGCCGATCGGCTGTGACGACCGTGTTGAAGGAGAACGTGGCCGACTGGTCGCTGGGCACGGCTAGATTCACCAGCCCTTGATTCATGGCGAACCGTGTTCCGGGTGCGCTCGATGCGCCGGCGGTCGCCGTGATCTCCTGGACGTCCAGGAAGAAGCTCTGAGCGCTGGTGACATGGGAGTCACGATCCAGCCCGAAGGCCAAGGCCAGATGCGCGGCAGCCTGGAATTCGAGTTGCGGCTCGGGATTGGCCAGCAGAACCAGTCCCTGCTCGCGCGCATGGCGTCCGAGCTCCAGGTTGCGTTTCAACCCCGCGTCCGTCTGGTAGTCCAGCTGCAGATCGAACTGCAGATCGCAGCCGCCGCCGACCAAGGCCACACTGCTGACGCCGGGACGCCCGGCCAGGAACGTCCGCAGGCCATCCAATGTGGGCCGCTGGATGGCTTCCAAGTAATCGGCCGCGGCGCCGAACAGATCGGACGACAGATGCTCTTGCAGTTCCAGAGAACCGCCGATGGTGATTTGATCGCCCGAGCCGTCAACCGTCGTGCCGACCAGCGGCAGGGGACGGCCCAGCAGCCCGTGTTCGGCCACGGGGGCAAACTGCACGGTCAGTTCGCGCAGGCCCTGGACCAGGGATTGTTGCTCGGCCGGCGTCAAGCGTTGCAGCGGAGGCGGAAGGATGCGGATCCGCAGCTGATTGCCGGCCACGGTCACGTTGCGGATCCCGACGCCGCTGGCCGCCGCGGCCGAACGGAAACTGCTTTCGACCGCCGCGGCGTTCAAACCCGTAATGTCGATATCCACTCCCATCCCAGACAGTAATTCGTCCGGCAAGGCCACGCTCGGCGCCAGGTTGGCCACGTCCAGGGGGCTCAGCCGCCGGATCCGTGCGGCCGTCACCGCTGTCTGCGAGCTGAGGAACGTGGCCACAGTATCCAGCAACCAACTCGTGGCGAACTGATGATTGGCCGGAGATGACGCGTCGAGGAACTCCGCCCAGCGGGGCGCGTTGGGGGCATTCAGCCACCACGCTGTCCGCTCGTCCAACTCGCGTGCCGCTTCGTCCGCCGGCTTCAAGAGCCCGTTGCATTGGACCGCCGCATGGAACAACCGCAAGACCGACTCGGTGTGCAGCCCCACGATGCCGTCCACCACCAAAGGCTGGCCCTCATCGTCCAGGAAACCCAAATAGGTCAATCGCTGCTGTAAGACGATCGTGCCGGACTCGTCGCGGCTGGCCTTGTCCGTGAGCGCGTCCTGCTGAGGCTTCGTGAACATCCGCACCGCGGCGCTGCCGTCCTGCGAATACCCGGGCAGGACATTCAGCCCGACCGCCGCAGAGGTCGAACCGGCCGTGTACGAGAACTCGACAAGCCCTTGAAAGCCTGGTGCCAGGGGGTCCTCATCCAGAGGATTCGGCCGCGAGGCAAACGTGCGAGGGTACTTTTCGGTCGCCGGCTCCGTCACCAGCCGCCCGTAGTCTCCGCCCGGTGCAAAGTAGAAGCGGCCGGTCTGGCTGAAGGCCGGCTGATCCTCTTCCACGCGATCCGAGAAGAGGACGTACCCCAACAGGTAGTCGTACTGCGACGCGCCCTCCTGGCGGCGATAGACCAGTTCCCAATCGCCCCGCGCGGAATGCGGGGTGACCTGCAACGGGTACGCGACGCCGTCCGATCCGATGACCCGCACTCCGTCGACATCGAGGACGAAGGCCGGTCCCGTCCCCGGCTCCTGGGCCAGGTCGACCGGCAGGATATCCCCCGCCAAGCCGCCGCGGACAAATTCAATGTTGTCGATCCAGATCCTGGCAGCAACCCCGCTGGGATCTGTCGTCTGGAGTTCGACCGTGAGCGTCGTCGCGCGGCCGCGGTATTCGCTGCCCAACGGAATTGTCTGGCCGGTCAGGGCTGCCGCGTTGCCTGTGCCGACCGCGGCGCTGAACACGACCTCGTCGCCCAGACGCACGACCAACCGGTCGTCCGGGTCCGATGTCAGGCGCCGCCAGTCAAACCGCAGGCCGCCGGCCTCTTCGGGCACGTACAGCGTGTTGTGCGTGCGGCTGGGGCCGTCCGGCCCGAGTTCGAGCACAAAGTTCTGGGGCGAGGAGCTGTCGACGCGGACATGAGCGCCGCCTCCGCCACCGTGATCGGACCAGCCGGGAACCAGATTGGTGGCCACCAACTTACCCAGCCACGTATCGAAGGGAGCTCCAAACAAAGGGGCCGGCGAGTGCCCGTCGCCCGGATCCTGGAAGTCGCCGTTGACGATCTCGTGGGGATCCCACTGCGGTGCCCAGCGAGACCGATCGAGCTGCGGTACGAAGTCCGGCCCGGGCAAGCCCACTTGCGTCAAGACGGCCGGATTGAGAATCGCCTTGTCGGCATCGGCAAACCAGCCCGGCGGCGAGTACTTGTGGTCCTGGTCAGGATCGAAGAAGTTGCCATCGGGACGCAGGCCCTGACCAGCCGCCACGCGGCTGTACGCGTAGCCGGTGCTATCCCAGGACACGGGCTGGGCTGGGCTCGGAGCCAGCGTGATTTGGCCTTCGCCGTCGAGATCTTCCCCCGGATCCAGGACCCCATTCTGGTTGACGTCCTCCGTCAGCCCACCGTTGACGGTGGCCAAGTAGTAGCCGCTCCAGACGTAGCTGTGGTCGCCGGCAAAGTCGCCGAGCTCGTACGCCTCTGGATTCGGCAAAGTGTCGCCGTCTGCCAGCAGGACATTGTACGCTCCGGGCAACGGACGACCGTCAGGCACGGTGAAGTCGAACAAGCCCGTCTCGCCGTTGGCGCTGCGAGTCTGGTAGTAGACGTCGCAAAACGCGACGTTGGTCCAAACGGTGGCGCCGTAGTTCAAGCCGTAGTTCGGGTCGCTGGGGGCTGCCAATTGCGGCCACCCCAACGAATACAACCGCTGGCTCTCGTCGATCGGAACATCCGGCTGTTCGTCGAAATCGTGCGGATCCAGGAAGGTCACTTGATCCACCGAGATCTGAAACCGCGCCAACCGCTCGACTGCCTCGCTGACGACGGCCGTGCCGAAACTGTGGGCGATGAAATGCAGCGGCACCGACGCCTGCTGGTCGGGCTGCACGAACCCCAAGTGGGTTACGAGCGAGAATAGCGCGTCGCCGGCCGCTTCGCCCCAGCCCGCCGAATTCTCCTGGGACTCGGGCGCCCAGTCGTACAGCAGCACGACTTCGCCGGGGCTTCCGGTCACGATTGACTGCTGCAAGTCAAATCCCTCGGTGCCCCCCTCGGCCGAGACGTCATAGTCGAGCAGCCAGGCGCCGGTCGTCGGGCCGTTTCCCTGGTCGGCTCGATTGCGGATCGCGCGAGCCAACGGCAATAGCGAGTCACCGTCGTCGTTGCCCAGCTGGAATCCGTGCGCAACCACGGTCAATCCGGAGACGGTGGGCTGTTCGAGATACTCGCGCAGATTGTCCCGCACCGCGTCGACGGTCCAGTCTGCCGTCAAGAGCATCCGCGGCTCCAAGGTCTCCAATGCCAGACGGCGGCGATTCCTATTCCGCCGCCCGTACTTGCGATTCCGTGGCGAGAAAGCAGCGCGGTCCATGTTGCGGTTCCTCCGTTGCACTTAGCCTTACGGCGTTCGGGACGCGGCGGCCAGAGAGCTCGCCGTAAGCGGATTTTGGGACGCCGCAACGTGATCCCCCATCGGGCAACGCGGAAAAACGATGTAGGGGATTCCCTGACAGCCGTTCCCATGTTTACTGGGTAGTGCCAGCACCTCACCAGAGAATCGTCCTTGACAGACCGATTTTCCAGCCGTTACGTTGATCAGGTTGTTGATTCCTGGGCTGGGGCAGAATCTGCATTAGAAGTGACAAGAAGAGGCATAATCGCGATAGTCTGCCTCTAGGAGCCTCGGCGTCCACAATTCGAGATGTGCCGGATTGGTCCTGGAAGGCGAAACCGAATGACGAGCGGCAGCGTGAATGCGAGCGAACGGACTTCCGAGGGCGAATCCGAGCCAGATTCGCCCTGCCCCGCCGAAACGGCTGCGACGTTCGCCGAATGCCATTCCCTGGTGAAGGGCGGCTTTTTTCCCGATGTGGCACCGCAGATCCTGACTGCATGCCGCCATTTGTCGGGAGCAACGTGGGCCTACGTATGGATCCCAGCCAGCCCGCCTCGACAACGGGAAGACATTTTCGTTGTCTCAGGACGAAATACCCTGTCTGTCAGGGAGATGACCGACCTTCTGGAGCGACTTTCTGGCTTGCGGCGTCAATCCAGCACGCGTGGCAAGCCGACGTACCAGAACGGTTTTCCGGGCGCCGGTTCGGGGCGTACCGACGCGCCCGCAGTCTCTCTCCTTGACAATGCATTGCTCGCCATCCTTTCGGATGAGATCGGACGCACGGGGGAGTTGGGCCTGCTGAACAAACCGGGAGGATTTGGAGACCGGGATGCGTGTTGCGCTGCGGCTTTCGCCAGAATGATCGCGGTCGACCTGCACAGCGGTGAGCAGGCCGAACTCCTTGAGGCAAGCCAGCAGCGGCTTTCGGCGGTGATGCAGGCAGCCAATGACGCGATCGTCTGCGCCGATCAGGTCGGCCGAGTGTTCCTTTGGAACCGGGCCGCGGAACGTATGTTCGGCTATCCCGCCGAGGAAATCGTCGGCCAGACCTTAGATCGGATTATTCCTCCACGATTGCGAGTAGCTCACTCACAGGCGATGCAACGATTGCGAGACACAGGCCAATCCACTCGCCTTGGATCCACCACCGAAGTTGTGGGGATGCGGCGTGACGGCGGCGAGTTCCCTCTGGAGCTGTCCCTGGCAGTCGGCCGTACCGCGGAAGGCGCGTTTTTTACCGGGATTATCCGAGACATCACCCAACGCAAGGACGCCGAGCGGGCGTTGCAAGAAACGTTGGCCGAATTGGAGTTGCGGGTTGATTTGCGGACAGCTCAATTGGCCGCCATCAATGACGAGTTGCGGCACGAGATCGCCGAACGCCAACGTCTGGAACGGGAAATCCTGGATCTCAGTACGGCCGAACAGCAGCGGATTGGACGCGAGCTGCACGACGGACTTGGGCAGGAACTGACCGGACTCGGTTACCTGGCCAGGAGTCTCCAGCAAAAGCTCGCCAAGAAGGGACTTGACGAAGCGGCGATGGCCGCCGAATTGGCCAGGGGAATCCCGCGGGTTCTGGCCCAAGTTCGTGATGTGTCCCGGGCGTTGGTGTCCTGGGAGGTGAATGGGGCCGAATTCGTTTCGGCCCTCTACGCCCTGGTGGCCGCCATCGAAGAGCAAACGGACATCATCTGTCACTGCGAGATCGCCGAAGCGTCTCCGGTCCCTGACGATCGTGTCGCCGTGCAACTGTATCGCATTGCTCAAGAATCGCTGAATAACGCCGTGAAACATGCCCAGGCCCAACGTATCGCCCTGTCCTGGCGTGCCGAACCAGAGACTCTCGTCCTGGAAATCCTGGATGATGGGGTGGGGCTGGACCTGTCGTCCGCGCGAACGGCCGGTTCCGGATTGCGTATCATGGAATACCGAGTTCGCACCTTGGGCGGTGTTCTCGATATCCGTTCGCAACCCTACGGCGGCACCGCCCTCACGTGTCGCGTGCCCATGAGACCTGGACCATGACGAGTTCCCAGTCATCCTTGCACAGGAAACGCCGCATCCTGATCGTCGATGATCATCCGATTGTCCGCCGGGGATTTCGCGAGTTGATCGCTGACGAGGCGGATCTCGAGTTATGCGGCGAGGCAGAGGACGTGGAGGACGCCTTGCGAATGGCTCAGGAGCTCAGGCCCGATATCGCGGTCGTCGACTTGTCACTCAAGAGCGGTCGAGGGCTCGACCTGATCCATCAGATGAGGTCCTGTCTGCCCAATACCAGAGTCTTGGTATCGACCATGCACGACGAGGTCCTGTTCGCAGAACGCGCCCTGCGCGCCGGCGCCGCTGGCTTCATCGGCAAGCAGGAGCCTCCAGAAAAGATGGTGGAGGCCATCCGCCAGGTCGCGTGCGGAGAAATCTGGTTGAGCCCTCGCATGGCAGGGCGCTTGCTCGCTCGGATCGGTTCCCCGTCCGCTTCTCCCGAAGACGTTCTCTCGGCCCTTTCGGACCGAGAGCTGCAGGTTTTCGAGATGATCGGCCGCGGGCTGAGCACCGCTCAAATCGCGACGCAACTTGACGTCAGCATCAAGACAGTCGAGACTCACCGGCAGAGAATCAAGGTGAAACTCGGCCTGCGGACGGGCGCGGAGCTTAACCGCTATGCCGTGCAGTGGAGCATGCGCTGAGGCGATTCTCCGTTCATTGGGGCACGCCTTCATCCTGGGGACAGGAATCCAATCTTCGTTCTCACCCCGGAGCGGCTAGTTCAGCCTCGAGGCGAATGGCCTTGGGAAACAGCACGTTGTTTTCCTTATGAATGTGCTGGTGCAGGTCCCGCTCCAGTTGTTTCAGGCCGTCAAGCATGGCGCGATAGGTATTGCAGGCCCACTCGGGCGGCTGATAGCCGTCGGTAAAGCCGCTCAAGATAGCTAAGGCATTACCGGCGCTATCGTGCTCGTACTCCATCTGCCGGATGGGATTGGCGATCGAACCGCAGTGAAACGCTGGCATCCGAGGCGAGGATTCCATGGCTCGGATCATTGGGAAGAGAATCCGCTCCTCCTTAGTCATGTGGCCTGCCAGTTCGGCATACAGCGATTCGTAAGCCTGGCGGACGTCCGCCAGGCGACGATCCTTGGCGCCGTGGACTTCGAACACCTTTTGCGTCAAGGCATCCAAGCGTGGCAACTCCGCCTTTAGGTACTCGTGATGCGTTTGCTCGATGTGGTTCGCCAAGTCGGTCAAGGACATGGCGTCGGCATCGATCCAAGTGGCCGCATCGTCGCTCTGGGCATCCGCGTCGCGGAGACGTTGCAGAACCTCCTGAACGTCGAGTTCCTGGCCCTCGCACGCCTCGGCCAGCGGTATCCCTCCATGACAGCAGTAGTCGATGTTCAAGTCCTCGAAAACCCGAGAACGGCTGGGACGTTCCTTGACCAGATCGCCGACGCAGATCTGTGGATTCAATAATTGCATAATGGGTTCTCCCTGTTTCAAGCCAAGATTGCCGCCAAGTCTTCCCGGGGCGTCGTGATGGGCATAATACTGAACTTGTCGACCAGCACCTGCAGCACCGCCGGCGTGACGAAGGCAGGCAACTTGGGACCCAAACGGATGTTCTTGATACCCAAGTACAGCAGTGTCAACAGAATCGCCACGGCCTTCTGCTCGTACCAGCTGAGGATCAAGGACAGCGGCAAATCGTTCACGCCACATCCAAAGGCGCTGGCCAGGGCGGTGGCAATCTTGATCGCCGAATAGGCATCATTGCACTGGCCCAGGTCGAGCAACCGAGGGATTCCCCCGATGTCGCCGAACTCCAGCTTGTTGAAGCGGAACTTGCCGCACGCGAGCGTCAAGATCAGGCAGTCATTCGGAACCTCCTGCGTAAAGTCCGTGTAGTAGTTCCGACCTGACTCCGCTCCGTCACAGCCTCCCACGAGGAAAAAGTGGCGGATCTTTCCGGCCTTGACGGCCTCGATCACCTTGTCGGCGACTCCCAGCACCGCGTCGTGCCCGAAGCCGACGGTGATCGTCTTCTCCGGTTCGTCTTCGGCGAACCCCGGGGCTGCCAGGGCGGCTTCGATCACGGGGCTGAAGTCCCTGTCCGGCCCAATGTGGGCCACGCCGGGCCAAGCCACCATGCCCGAGGTGAAGATCCGGCCGATGTAATCCTCCTTGGGCTTCTGGATGCAGTTGGTGGTCATCAGGATCGCGCCGGGGAATTGCGAGAACTCCCGTTTCTGATCCTGCCAGGCGCCGCCGTAGTTTCCGACCAGGTGCGAGTACTTCTTGAGTTCCGGGTAGGCGTGACAGGGCAGCATCTCGCCATGCGTGTAGACCTTGATTCCCTTGCCCTCCGTCTGCTGCAACAGCGCGCCTAAATCGGCCAGGTCGTGCCCGGAGACCAGGATGCACTTACCCTGGACCGCCGTGGTCCGGACATGCGTCGGCTGCTGCTTCCCGTAGCTGCCGGTATTGGCTTCATACAACAGTTCCATGACCTTCAGATTCAGCTCGCCCACCTTCAGAGCCCAGCCGAGGAGTTCATCGGCGGAGGGCGTCTTGCTGGTGAGGAAGTCCAGGCACTCATGGATCGTGCCGTAGATATCCGGGACTTCGCGCCCCAGCGCCGCGGCGTGCTCGGCGTAGGCCGCCGTGCCTTTCAATCCGTACAGGATCAACTCCTGCAATCCCACAACGTCCTCGGAAAACTCGCTCGTTCGCGAAACGATCGAGACCAGCCGTCCCTGCCCCACGAGTCCTGCCAGGTCGGCGGCAGGCTTCCAAGTCGTCGGGCCATTTACCAGTTCCGGCGATTGACCCCGCTCGCGGCAGGCGTCCTCGTACAGGCGGCGAGCCTGATCTCGCATCTGCGCGGCGTCGTCCAGGTGCACCTTCAGCCGCTGCGGATCGAAGTCCACGTTCGTGACCGTGGCGAACAAGGCCTGAATCACAAAGTGATCGACTTCGGGATCGATTCGTCCGAGTCCCCGGGCGCGGTGGGCGAACACCGAGATGCCCTTGGTGGCGTGGACCAACAGGTCCTGCAACGCGGCCGTGTCGGGGTCCTTGCCGCAAATGCCGAGATCGACGCACCCGGAGTTGCGGGCCGTCTGCTCACATTGGTAACAGAACATGTCAGGGGATTGCATGGGGACTCCTTCAACAAAGAATGTGTGTTTCGCAGTATCGGATTATCGACGCGGGACGTGACGAAGGCATTGATCCAGGTCAATCCTCGGGCAATTGTTCCGCGATCGTCCAGCCATTGTTTACCTTGACATGCACAATTCAATTGCTATGATTGGCGGCGCCCTGCAGAGCGGCGACGGAGAGATTCGGGCTGAGCGGATGGAGATCGCTTTTTGCTCCGATCGTCAGGGCGCTGTCAGAGGCGTGACGGCGGTTCAGCCGGAAGGGACAGGGGAGCATGTTTTTCCGATCACATCGGGAGCGCGAGGCGGCAAGTCTGGCTCGCGAGCGGAAAACGGTAGCGGAAATGCTGCGCATGTTTTGCCGCAAGCATCACGCTGGCGGAAAGCATCTGTGTGCGGCATGCGCCGATCTGCAGGCCTACGTGATGTGTCGCCTGGACCGCTGTCCGTTCCGCGCGGAGAAGCCGACCTGTGCGGCATGCCCGATCCATTGCTACAGGGCGGATCGGCGCCAGCAAATCCGCGACGTAATGCGTTACGCCGGTCCTCGGATGCTGTGGCGCCACCCGCTTTCTGCGCTTCGGCACATGTGGGACGGTCGCCGGACTACGGCCGCGCCGCCGTACACGCGTGCCTCCGCTGCAACGAAGAATTCTGGAGGGCAGTCATGAAACCCAGCGCCGCAGGCAAGCCAGGTACCTACGGACGCGGCGATTTCGAGCACAGCCCGTTCGTCGTGTTCTACGAGTTGACGCAGGCTTGTGATCTGGCCTGTAAGCACTGCCGCGCGTGCGCCCAGCCCGCGCGGGCTCCGGACGAATTGGACTCCCAGTTGGGTCGGCAACTCTTGGAACAATTGGCGACGTTTCCCAAGCCGCCGATGCTAGTCTTGACCGGCGGTGATCCGCTGAAACGCCCTGACGTCTACGAGTTGGTCGAGCACGGTGTCAGCCTGGGATTGGACGTGGCGATGACGCCGTCGGCCACACCGCTGGTGACGGCTGATGCCCTGCAGCGGCTACATGCGGCCGGGTTGCACCGCCTGGCGCTCAGCCTGGACGGGGCCGACGCGGCCACGCACGATGCCTTTCGCGGCGTGCGCGGCAGCTTTGACCGTACGTTGGAGATCATGGCCGCGGCCCGCCGCATCGGCTTGCCATTGCAGGTGAACACGACCATCGCGTCGTCGAACCTGCATCAGGTCGACGTCTTGGCGGAAATGCTCGCGAATCGTGGAATCGTCCTCTGGTCCGTCTTCTTTCTCGTCCCGGTGGGGCGTGGCCAAGAGTTGGAGCGTATTTCCCCCCACCAATACGAGGAAGTTTTTGAACGCTTGTGGCACCATGCCCGGCGGCAGCCGTACGGCATCAAAACGACCGAGGCCCCGCAGTACCGCCGCTTCGTGATCCGGCGGCAAGGCGACCCTCAGCGCAGTCCCGACAGCGCTGGCGGCAACGAACGTCAGCGAGCCCCGTTGGGAATCAATGACGGCCGGGGGGTGATGTTCATCAGCCACCGAGGAGTGGTCTATCCCAGCGGTTTCCTGCCCGTCGTGTGCGGCCAGTTTCCTCGCGACTCGGTGGTGGACGTGTACCAGCATGACCCCCATTTCCAGGCCTTACGGGACGCCAACCGCTTGCAGGGAAAGTGCGGCCGGTGTGAATTCCGGCACGTCTGCGGCGGCAGTCGGGCCCGTTCGTTCGCGGTGACCGGCCACATGCTGGCCGCCGAGCCAGATTGTCCCTACCTGCCGACCGCGTTGCGGGACGCAGTGCCGGGTTTCTCGCCCCCCTGACTTGATGCCGAGTCGGCCATGGCACAGCCATCCAGCTTGATTCCTCCGGACGAAGCGCTGCGCGTCGTATTGCAGACGTCCCAACCTGCGGCACCTCGATCCGTTCCGCTCCTCGCCGCCGCGGGGCTCCGCCTGGCGGAGGACGTCCGGGCGGACCGGGATTATCCTCCCTTCGACCGCGCCATGATGGATGGCTATGCGGTTTGTCTGGCGGACGCCGGAGGGGCCGTCCGGGTGGCGGGGCAAATCGCCGCTGGACAGGCGACTGGCGGGGTCCTGGCGCCCGGCACGTGTTTCGAGATCATGACCGGGGCGGCTTGTCCCGAAGGTACGCAAGCCGTCGTGCCGAAGGAACTTGCACCCCGTCACGGCGACGTCGTTGCAATGCCGCGCGAGCTGCGTGGCGGCCAACATATTGCCCCGCGCGGTTCGGAATGCCGCGCAGGAGCCGTCGTGCTGCAGACCGGCGACGTGCTCACGCCTTTGGCCGTGGGAGTCCTGGCTTCGGTGGGGCGGCAAGCGGTGCTCGCCGTGCCCGCGCCCCGCCTGGGCATCCTTACGACCGGGGGCGAGTTGATTAGCGGCGGCCAGTCGCCCGGGTCGGTCCAGATCCGGGATTCCAACGGCCCCATGCTCGCGGCCATGGCGACGGTCTGTGGGGCGGCTCCGGCTCAGGTGCTGCACGCTCGCGACGATGTCCAAGCGATCGTAACGGCGCTAGAATCGTTGCAGGACTGCGATCTGGTGGTTCTCACGGGCGGCGTCTCGATGGGCCGTTACGATCTGGTTCCGGACAGCTTCCGGCAGATCGGCGCCGAACTGATCTTCCATAAGGTCTCGCAGAAGCCGGGCAAACCGCTGTTGTTTGCCCGGCGAGGCCGGCAACTGCTATTCGGATTGCCGGGCAATCCGCTGGCGGCCCACCTGTGCTTTCATCGTTACGTGGCGGCCGCGATCCGCCGCCAGTGCGGGCATTCGGCCGGCGTATCCGACCTGCGCAGGGGCCGCTTGACCGAATCCGTGCGCCGCGGAGGCTCGCGGACGTTGTTCCTGCTCGGCCGCGCGGAACGCGCCGGCAGCGCCGAGGGGGATTGGAACCTACGACCTCTGCCGGGCTGCAGTTCCGCTGACCTCTTCGGCACCAGCCAGGCGAATTGCTACCTGGAAGTACCGCCGGGAGAGGCCCTGCTGTCGGCCGACGAATCCGTCGCCTTTGAGTGGTTGGCGTTCGGTTCTCCGGCGGTGCAGGCTTGAATCGCTGTTCTTCAATGGATCGCCAGTTTCACTAGGAAAAAGAGAAAGGACGAAGGATGAACAAACGAAAGATATCGAGGACGTTGGTCGCCGTCGCGTTCGTCTCGATCGCCGGCATGCTGGGCTGGGCGGCGGACGGTCCGGGAAATGCCGGAGCCGCAAAGCCCGACCGCGCTCTGGAGCGGACTCGCAAGACCGTCCGGATGTTGGATGACATTTACAAAGCGGCCGTCGTCCTGATCACGGACAAGTATGTGAATGACGAAAGAGATTTCGCAGCCGGTTCCGCCGCGATCGCTTTGTTCAAAGCCGTCCAGGACAAGAACTGGCACGAAGTGAAGTTGCTGGATGTGTCCGGCAAACCCTACAACGACGAGAACGTGGCCAAGGACGATTTCGAGCGGGAAGCCCTGCGCAAGTTCAAGGCCGGGGAAGCTTACGTCGACCGCATCGAGAAACGCGACAATGGGCGGTATCTGCGCGCGGCAACACCGATTCCCGTCGTGCTTGAGAAATGCACGATGTGCCACGAAAACTACAAGCAGGCCCAACCCGGACAGGCCATCGGCATGCTGTCCTACACGCTCAAGATCGAATAGAGCGATTCCAGCCATGAACCGCATTCACATTGTCGGGCGAAAGAACCATGGCAAAACTACCCTGGTGGTCGAGCTCGTCCAGGAGTTCTGCCGACGCGGCATCCGCGTGGGGACGATCAAGCACTCCTCACATCGGCATGAACTGGACACGCCGGGCAAAGATTCCCACCGCCATCGCCAAGCCGGCGGCCAGCCGGCGGCGATTATCACGGGAGACTCGGTGGGAGTCTTTCTGAGTCGGGATGGCCGGGACGAATACCAGCGACTGGAACCCCTGTTTGCCGACTGCCAGATTGTGCTGGTCGAAGGCGGCATCGACGCAACGGGGATCAAAGTCGAGGTCTGGCGAGCTGCCATCGGGGCTCCCTGCCTTGCCAGCCAGCTGGCAGAGATCGCTGCCGTCGTGAGTGACGATCAACCAAATGTCGCCGTTCCCGTCTGGCCTCGCAACGACGTGCCGCGCGTGGCCGACGAAATCTGGGCTCTGGCCGAGCGGAGTCGAATTCGATAGTAAGGAGTCTCTCTCATGTCTGTAACCATGCCGGAGGCGCTGGGCGCCGTGGTCTCGCTGTGGCGATATCCTGTCAAATCGATGCAAGGGGAAGAACTGAACTCCGCCTGGCTGACGCGGCGCGGCCTGCTGGGCGACCGCGCTTACGCCTTGGTCAGCTCGGAGGACGGGAAGGTGGTCAGTGCCAAGAACCCGCGCAGATGGCCGCGGATGCTCGAATACCGGGCCGGCTATCTCGAACCCCCCTGTCCCGACCAGGAGCTCGGGGCCGTACGGATCACTCTGCCGGACGGAATGTCGGTGACCAGCAACCGGTTCGATGTCGATGAAGTCCTCTCCGGGACACTGGGACACCCGATCGCATTGCGGTCGGCCGCACCCGATCAGCCCCAGTTGGAGGAATACTGGCCCGACATGGAGGAACTGAACCATCGCGACACGGTCACCGACGAGGCGCTGTCCGCGGGCACATTTTTCGATCTGGCTCCCGTTCATCTCCTGTCGACTGCCACGTTGAGTGCGCTGCAACGAGCTCATCCGCAAGGTCGCTTGGAGGTTCGCCGCTTCCGGCCAAACCTGGTGTTCCGCTTGGATGATCCTGAGCCCGGCTTCGTCGAGAATGGCTGGATCGACCGCGTGCTGGCGATCGGCGACGAGGTCCGACTGCGGATTACCGGCCCGTGCCCGCGGTGCGTCATGACCACCCTGCCGCAGTCCGACCTGCCGGCCGATCTGGAGGTTCTCCGCACTGCGGCCCGGCAGAACAAGGCCCATGTCGGCGTGTACGCGTCGGTGGTCCAAGGCGGCCTGGTCCGCCGCGGTGACGCCGTCCGCATCGCGCAATGATCCACTGAACGACGTCGTCTGATTGGGGGCATCAGGGTGATCGCAAACAGGCTTGGGCGGGCGCGGTAACACTCATGCTCGACGGCACGCTCGATTTGCGGCAATTTGGCGAATCCGTTTGGCAAGCGGGGCCAATCTGGGCCGCGCGGGCAGGGAGCTTCCGGGGCTCGTTGACGGCAGTTAGCGACGACCGCTCCAGCACCAACACCCGTACAGCCCGCGCATAATCAGGCTGATGGCCATCAGGCCGCAGAGACCACCGCCCAGCATCGCCAGGGCGACCGTGCCTGTCGAGGCGGCACGAGGCACCAGCCCCTGCACGGCCAACACGCCGGCCACAGCGCCGCAGAACAACGCCAGCCCCAGCGGCCCATTCAGCCGCGGGTTCTCGAGCGCATAGCCCGGCCGGTTCGGCTGGGCGTAACTCGACAAGGCCTCACGCAACTTGTCGAAACCCACGGCGGACCGAGCGGTCACCAGGGCGGTGCCGTGGACGGTGACGATCTTCAGCACTTGGCATCCGCGGCAATAATAAGTGTAGACCACGACAATGTCGTCCAACGGGCAGCCAAACTCCGGGGCGGTGGTACCCAGCAGTTCTCGCGGCTGCAGGCAGTTCTTGAAGCAGATGGAGTTTTGGGAACGATCGACGGCCACCTCGGCCGGCTTCCGGCTCGCCGGGAGCCGGCTGAACTGGCAGCAGGTCGCCTCGGGCGAATCCGCCGATTTCGTGGACGGCATCGCGGTTTCCTGCGGTTCCGTTCGCCGTTGCCGGCGAAAGAGGCCCAGCCAGAGAAGGCTCACCAACACGCTCGCCAGGATCACGGCCAGCAGTCCGGTCCCGAGCTCCAATCCCGCAAGCGTTCCTCCAGCGGCCAGCGGCCACGCCAGCCCCAAGGCGGACATGCTGACCACGGAAGCCCGATTGAACCGCAGCATGACATTGGCCTCCTTCCGCCGTTCCCTGCCGCCTCGATCCGCACGGCACAGACAACCACGAAAAACGCAAATTGGCAAAGGGTCGGAAGGGATGTCCGGATTCGTGTGATTGAATCTCCGGCCCCCCGGGGGTATGCCGCGTGTTAACGAGCGAATCCCGACCAAGAGAACTCAACGGATTTGCTTAAAAGTGAATTCTCTCCCCGCGGGCATTTACCGCGGGGCCGTCTTCTTCGTCGCGGAGGTCTCGGCCCGTCAGCCGCCGCCGCCGAGTTCGTCGTAGCGGGATTCAAAGCAGTGTGAGCAGAGCCGGACGCCGTCCAGCGAAAAAGACGCCAGGACGGGGATCCCACAGACTCGGCAACGGTTTTCGAGGTGTCGGCGAGTGTGGTAGCCGAGCACCAAGAGGTCGTGCGTCAGACCCTTGGCATCCAACGCGTGGTCCCGCAAGATCGCTTCCTGTTCGAATCCGAGATGCTGAAACAGACGCATCGCGCCGGTCTGGTCCGGGGTCATGCGGGCGATGAGCTTGGTTGCACCTGCCTCCAGCGCGATTTCGAACACCACCTCCAGCAGCCATCGCCCCACGCCGATGCCGCGGCAAGCTTCCCCTACGACCACGCGAAGTTCTGCAACGTGTCGAGTCCAGCTCGCGCTGCCTCGATCCACCGTGGCATATCCGACAATCGTCTCACCCTCCCAAGCCACCACGGTGAATAGATCTCCCTCAACGGCATCTCGGATCCACTGGTCGACGACGGAGGTCTGAGCAATGTCCCGATCCAGGAACAGCAGATCTTGCTTGGAAAGGTTGCCAGCAAAGGCGAGCATTGCATCCCGGCAACTGGGACTAATCGGCCGAAAGACTAAGGCCTTGCCCCGAACGGTGAGTGGCAAAGGAAACTGCCGCGTGCGATCAGAGCAGGTGGTCATGGGGTTTCTCCGCGGTGGTTGGATGGGAACGCAACATGATACGGTGTGGAGGTTGAAGCGCCTGCCTCAACCTCGCCGGAGCTTCTCCGTCCTCAGACTTCAACCGGCGCCGGCGGCAAACTCGCCTGCGGAAGCCAGGCTGCCTGCTGAAAACCCCAGAGATCTTCGGAAACGCTCTGCCCCGTTCGTTTCAGGTACTTCAATCGGAGCGCGAGCTTGTGCAGTAACTGCAGTGCGATTCCGGGTCCGAATCGCGTGTAGGCTTCGTTTTCGACGATCACATTTGCGTACTCGCAAGCTCGAAACGCCTCGTCGCGGCGATGAAAGCCTCCACAGGCCGCGATAAAGATCGCCGGAAACGCCCGCCTCGCCGCGTCGATGGCGGCTTGCCGCGGTTCGGCCAGACTAGCCCCGCACTGGATCGCAGATTCGAACGGCCAGATCCCCGGGTTTGGAATCCGCTCCCGTGGCACTTCGCGACCGCCGACCGCGACGATCCCGCTGCCACCTTGGGCGACAAAAGCCCGCACCAGGTCCAGCCATTGGCCCTGCTCCGGGTTATCCCAGGCCGGCATTTCCACCAGCAGCAATCGTCCCGGCTGGGCGGCGGACATGGCCTGGGCCATGCGTCGGAAGACGGCAGGTTGCCAGACATCCGGCGAGCCGGCCAGGGCGGGCAGCCAGACAAATCCGTCGGCGTACGGGGACAACGCCTGGATCATCATCTGCACTTCGTCGATCATGTTCGGAATGTCCGCTTTGGAGCGACAGGCTCCTACGATGGCTGGCAAGACGATGGCCTCGCCTCCGCTGCGCCGATACGCAGCCAGTCGGTCTCGCAACGGAATCAGCCCTTGGCTGGCGTAGGTCGGCGGGACAAACAAGTCATCGCGCCGCGTGTCCTCCTGAAAGGGCATTTCGGCCGGCTGGTGCGGATGGAACGAAACTGGCCCCGGCATCTGCAGACCGTACAGGTACGACAGGGGCTCCAGTCCTTCGGCATCCGGGTCGACACCCGCCGCGGTGCCGATCGGAGTGGTCCATTTGCCCGCCACGGGCACCTTTAGCCCCGCGTACGAAATCTCCTCGTCAAAACGTTCCAAGAAACGTTCCGAGTGCTGCTGGATGACGTGCAGGTGATTGTGCAGGCCCTGCAAGGCTAGCGCCTGGGCCTTGACGATGTCGCCACCGGCATGCCCTTGGAGGATGGGACGGGCGGCGCCATGGAAGGTGCCCGTCTGCGTCAACGCCAAGGCGAACAGTTGGTCGACCGCCTTGCCGAACAGGTTCTTGAAGTTGATGCGAAAGTCCATCACTCAGGGCTCGCTTCTCATCGGGGGCCAACCCTACTTGCCGTACCGCTGCTTGAACTCTTCCTGCCGCTTCTTGCGATCCTCCTGTTCGGCGGGATCCATCTTGTTCAAGTACCAGCGATGGTTCGGCGAATTCAGCACTTCCTCGAGTTTCTTCTCCAGGGCCTCGGCCGCCGCCTTCCGGTCGGCCGCTTCGGCCGCTTTGCCTTCGCGGATCAGGTCCTCCAATTCGGGGACCATCTTCGTGTAGAAGTGCTTGGCGACTTCGTACGTGCCGTGCCAGTGCGTGTAATCCGGGCCCATCATCGAGGCGCCGTGCCGCGCCCGGCGGCCCTCGTGATGCCAGATCTCGTACCACGACCACTCCAGCTCGTTGGAAAACTCGGCCGGCTTCAGCAGCGGCTTGGCGAGAGTGAACAGTTCCAGCCCCGGCTGGGCGAACTTCTGATGGTACTGGTCGATCAGGCCGTCGTATTGCACGTAGAAGTTGTCAACCCACTGCCGCCCGTGGCAGTTGATGCACACGTTCTTCATGTTGTTCCGCCGCGTTTCCCAGTTGACTTCGGCGCCGGCCAGGCCCATCTTCTTGTCGCTGACCTCCGGACGCACGGAAATCGCCGGCCGGTTGTTCCAACTGATCCGCATGCCCACGTCGTGCGTCACGGCCTGACCGGGCACGGCCGCCCGATCCTTGGTGGCCGGACGCGGCGGCGTCGCGCTCATGTGGCAGGTCGCACACGTGGGGGCCCGGTGGTAATCCTCGCCGACGACCCACTTGGGAGAATGCATGTTCAGCTCATCCTTGAACGCTCGAAAGGCAATCCCGTGCTTTGACTCGTAGTAGATCTCCATTTGCGGATGATCGGGCCCCATGTGGCACTTGCCGCAGTTGTCCGGATGGCGCGCCTGGTAGGCGGAGAAGGAATGCCGACTGTGGCAGGCCGAGCACGAGCCTTCCGACCCGTCCGGGTTGATGCGTCCGATGCCCGTGTTGGGCCAGGTGGCCGGATCCAGCTTGCCGCCGGGCAGGACTTTGACTTCAGTCCCGTGGCACTGCCAGCAGCCGTTGACAGCCGCCGCGCTGACTCCCTTCTGGAACGAAGGCGTGACCATCCCCTTGTTGCCCTCGACGACCTCCGCCAGGACGTTGTCCAGCGAGCCCAGGATGCGGGCGCCCTTGGAGTGGTGCGACCCCGCGAACTCCTGGCCCTCTTTGGCGTGGCAGCGGCTGCAATCCTTGGGCGAAACGATCGTGGCGATCCACTGGCCCTCGTGCTGGAACGCATCCGGTTCGCCCTCCTTGGCCATGTGGCACTCATAGCAGCCGACGTTGGCCCGGAAGTGCTTGCTGTCGCCCCACTGCTGGTAGACAGGCGCGTTCTCCACCTTGTGGCAGTCGACACAGGCCCTGGTCTCCTTGGACATCTCGGGCAGCCCCCAAGCCTGGGCGCGGACGACACGCCCCGGGACAAAGGCCATGCCGAGCGACATGGCGATCAGGCCCCAAAACCGGATGTTCGATGCAAGACGTCGGTTCATTGTCTTTTTGCTCCCTCGCGAGTTCGCCTCTTGTCGTAAGTCACCTGGCCCGCCAGCACAGGGACGGACACGCGCACGAAAATGGTGTACACCAGCAGCCCGAAAGCCCAAATCCCCAGGCAGATCATGATCTCATGCAGCGTGGGGACGTATTCCACAATCTCGCCCAGCGGCGTGGGCACGAACGCAGGCACAATCAGCCCCATCCCCTTCTCGATCCAGATTGCAGCGATCGCCAGCGCGCAAGCCGCGTTCAGTGTCTTCAAGGATCGCGAAGCCGGCAGCAGGAACAGCGTCGTGGCGCTCACGTTCATGCCGATCGCGGTCCAGATCCACGGGACCAAGGCTCCGCGCCCGCCCAGGCCGAAGTACAGATACCGCGCGGACGCCACATGGGCCGAATCGGTATAGAACTCAGTGAATACCTCGCAAGCCAGCAGGAACATGTTGATCAGTGTGGCCACCTGGACGATCCGCCGCAGCGTCAGCAAGGCGTCGTCGTTGACCTGGTGTGAGGTGTACCGCCGCACGACCTGCAAGGTCAAAATGATGAAGGCCGGCCCGGCCGCAAACGCGCTGGCCAGAAAACGGGGCGCGATGATCGCCGAATTCCAGAACGGGCGGCCACCCAGGCCGACGTACAGGAACGCCGTGACCGTGTGAATGCTCACCGCCCAGGCAATCGCCACAAACACAAACGGCACGTAGAATACGGCCGATGGCTGCCTCCCACAGTAGGCACAGTAGATCAGGTACCCGCAGATGTGCAGGTTCAGCAGCAGGTATCCGTTGAGCGCAATCACGTCCCAGGTCAGCATGGACATGGGAAAGTTAAATCGCCAGAACAAGTGCAGGAAGCGGTCGGGACGCCCCAGGTCCACGGTGACGAACAGGAGGCACATCAAGATAACCGCAACCGCCAGCAACTCGCCGAAGATCACCACGTCGTGCAGGTGCAGGTTGCGGTACACGTACACCGGGATCACGAGCATCGCGGCTGCGGCCGCCAGGCCGACCAGGTAGGTGAAATTGGCAATGTACAGGCCCCACGAGACCTGATCCGTCATGCCCGTGGTCACCAGGCCGTGGACCAGTTGCTGGCAATAGGCGTGCAGACCGCCCAGGGCCACGACCGTCAGGATCGTCATCCACAGGTGGTACCGCCAGTCGCCGACGAAACTCAGCCGGAAGCAGTCCCAGAGGAAGGTGAGATACTTCTTCATGCCTCACCTCCCGGAGCGGACGTCGCGATCGGCTCCCGGTAGCGGCCCCCGCGCTCGTCAAAGTAATAGAAGAACCGCGGCACCGTGCCCACGTCTTCTTTCAACACGTAGACGCGTTTGTGCTGCAGGATGTAAGCGACCTCGCTGTCCCGATCCAACACGTTGCCGAACTTGCGAGACCCCGTCGGGCAGACTTCCAGGCAGGCCGGCAGGCGGCCCACGCGCGTCCGCTGCAGGCAGAACGTGCACTTTTCCATGACGCCCCGCTCCCGCGGCCGATTGGCAAGATAGGCCATATCCGGATTCAGCTTGTCCTGCGGAATTTGCGGATCCGCAAAGTTGAAGCGGCGAGCCCAGTAGGGACAAGCAGCTTCGCAGTAGCGGCAGCCGATGCACCAATCGTAATCGATCACGACAATGCCGTCGGGCTCCTGCCAAGTGGCCTCCACCGGGCAGACTTTGACGCAGGGTGGCTTGGCGCACTGGTGGCACTGGACCGGCATATAGTACTTGTCTGGATTCGGAACGGATTCCGACGCGTAATGGTGATTCGACGTCTCCAGGTCGATGCTGCCCTTCTCCATTTCCAAGACGCGGATGTACTGGATTTCCGGCGAGCGGGATTGATTGTTCTCCTGGACGCAGGCATGGACGCACTTGCGGCAACCAATGCAGCGGCTCAGGTTCAGGCCGTAGACGAACTCGACGCCGTCCAAGGGCGGCGGGTCCGACACCTTGGACTCCACGCCGTATCGCTGCCGGACTTCGTCGCGGATCCGGTCCAGGACGTGCTGCTTGTCCTCAGCCGTCATTTCCTTGTAGTGTTTCTGCAGGAACTCCTCGAGGTCCGGGACGCTGTCCGCGCTCAAGTGCCGCAGCGGCGAGACAGCCGCCGCCAGGGCGGCAGCCCCGGCCAGCGCGGCGACGCCCTGAGACAAGAACCCTCGCCGGGTCAAGTCCGGGGCCTCGGACGACGCGGGATTTGGATCGTGCTCGGTCCGTACGGGAGAATCGGCCATGCGTTACTGCTCCTGGTGCGGTACGGCAGACGCGTGGGCTTGGTCCGCTGCCAAGCCTAGTCTCAAGGGGTCGTGAACTTCCGCGTGCGCCCGTTGGCCTTGCGGCCCCATCCGCAACGTGTTCGGCGCCGGGGCCGGACGCATCGGACGGAAGGCCGGCTGGTGCGGGTCGTGGCACTCGATGCACTTCCGCCGAGTCTGCTCGCCCTGCGACTTGTCCCAATACCCGTTGGTCCGCCCGTGCGAGCCATGCTGCCAGTCGCGGTACACCGGCCCATGACACTTGGCGCACAGTCGCTGAGGCTGATCCCAAGCAATCTCTTGCCCCGCGTCATCGACGAAAGCATCCCGGTTGGTACGATGGTGACAGTTGAAGCAGCGGGCATTGATGCCGTGGGCCAGCTGGATCTCCCGGTGCTGGGTCAATGTGCGGTTGGTCTCGGCCGGCGAAGGAATGATCTTGTGGCAGTCGCTGCAGCGATAGTCAAACACCGCCACGGTGTACTCCGGCCGCAGCTTCGGCCGCTGGACCGGAGTCGGATCCGTGACCCAGGCGGCGACCGGCACCGCAGGAGCGACAGGAGTACGGAAGGGGAAGGGGCTCACGGCCAGCACCGCGGCGCACGCGAGCAGGGCCGCCGGAACCCAAAAGGCTCGCGCGCGATTGGCCGGCGAAACGGATCGCTGGGACATGATCACCTCACCGCTACGACTCTCGCTGTTGACGCTGTCCGTTGTCTTTTGACGTTCAGGCTCCGCCTACTGACGCCCGCGACTTGGCCCTGGTACGATCTGCCTTTCGTTTGACTTTCGACTGGCGTGCCACCCCGCAAGGAGTCGGCTCCAACCAGCACGGAATCTGCTTGTTCAACATCTCGACCGGACGGGGCTTCTGGAGAAACCGAGCCAGCGTCCAGCGCGACAGGATCCCGACAATCGCGCTGTGCAGCTCGTCACAAGCCTGATGGAACGCACAGGTCTGGTCGAGGTCAGGGGCCTCGTCGCAGAAGTCACCCAGAATCGCGCCTTGACATGACTCGACAACCGCCAGCAGGGTGATGGTCTCCGGCGCCCGGCTCAGGACCACTCCGCCGGCTACACCGCGTTGCGATTGGAGAATACCCGCCCGTACAAGGTGCCCGGCGACCTTGGCGAGATAGGTCGGCGACTCGCCCAGCCGTTCTGCCAGGACGCGAGGGGACAACGGCTCGCTGGTCCTGAGTTGCCCCAGGTGGGTGAGTAAACGGATCGCCGATCGCGAGGTTTTCGTCAACATTCCGGGCCGCCCACGGCGCAAACTGAGATATGAAACGTCCGAATTATCTGTAAATCGGATCGAATGTCAATACGGCCGTGCGCAATATCTGCAGGATTGGGATGAATCCGGCCGAAGATGAAGAAGGACGAGAAAGAGGGGGTTAGAAAGCGCGAAAGCGATTCCCCGCGGCGTCTCTTCCGGTTGACTTTGACGATCACGAGACATGGGGAGGGCAACGGATGGCACTTCCACTTCAGAGATCTTTGCGGATTGGATCGTTGCTTTTCTCGGCCTTGCTGCTGACGATCGCCTCGGTGGTGGCAGCTCAGGAATCCCCGCCTTCGGAGAACTGCCGGTCGGAAGGCAGCTTGTCCGAAGTGGCAACGGGCGACGAGCCGGCCGTCGAATTCGTCACCGACCGGATGTCGGACTTAGCGACGGAGGGCGAGGGCGATGCTTCCGGTTGTTCCGCGTGCTGCCGGGCACGTGCCCCAGGCGCCCCGGCAACTCCGCGCAAGACGTGCTGCTGCGGCCATGAGGTGAACTGGGCCAGGGTGCCCGCCACGATCCGAGCCATACCGCGCCCGGGCAATTTCGGCATTCCGCCATCTGGCCCCGGCTACTTCTCGTTCTGGGATCGCGTTCGGTGCGACTGCCGCGAGAAACCGCCGAAATCGGGTTATCCTTCGTTTGCGCTGATGCCGCCGTCGTTCTTCGACGCGGATTTCCGCTACGTCGAAACGCTGGCCCCTGAAGATCGAACGCTGGTCGAAGAGCTGAAACGCATCCCCCTGGGTGATTGCCTGATGTTCAGTACGGGCGGTCAGTTCTGGATGCGTTTCATGAACGAGAACAACGCCCGCCTGACCGAAGCGCACAACGACTACACCTTGGCGCGAGTGCGAACCTTCGGGGATCTGAATTATGGCGAGGCGCTGCGCGTATACGGAGAATTCATCTGGGCCGATGCGTTCTCGGAAGACCTGCCGGCCGCCGCCATCGACGCCAATCGCGGGGATGTTCTCAACCTGTTCGCCGACCTGCGACTGTTTGAAATCGCCGATCATCCGGTCTACGTCCGCGGCGGAAGGCAGGAGTTGTTGTTCGGATCCCAACGCCTGGTCGCGCCGCTCGACTGGGCCAACGTGCGCCGGACCTTTCAAGGCGTCAAGGTATTTCGCCAGGGCGAAAAATGGGACTTCGACGCGTTCTGGACGCAACCGGTGCCGGCCAACCCCGATGATTTCGACAGCCCCGACGAGAACGCCAACTTCGCTGGCAGCTGGCTGACCTATCGTCCCGAAAAGGGACGCTTCCTCGACCTGTACTACCTGTACTTCGGCAATACGAACGACGTCGTCCAGCAGGGCATCGTGCGTTACCCCGCCGATATCCACACGCTGGGCACACGCTGGACCGGAGACAAGGACGGCTGGCTGTGGGATACCGAACTGATGCTGCAAATGGGCCAGCAGCAAGAGCAGGATCTGCTGGCGGGCGCGGCGACGGCGGGACTGGGCCGCAACTGGAAGGATGCCCGCTGGTTACCGACAGCGTGGGTCTACTACGACTACGCCAGCGGCGATGGAGACCCGAATGACGGACACTTCCACACGTTCAATCAGCTCCATCCGTTCGGCCATTATTACCTGGGTTGGATCGACCTTGTTGGCCGTCAGAACATCCATGACTTGAATGCTCATTTCTACGTTTACCCCACGCCCTGGATCACGGCCTTTGTCCAATACCATCACTTCTGGCTGAACCAGAGCACCGACGCCCTGTATGGGGTGGCGGGCAATGCCTATCGGCGCGACCCAACCGGCGCGGCGGGCACCAATGTCGGGGATGAAATCGACTTCGTGGCCAACTTCCATCTCGCCCGCTACACCGATCTGCTGGCCGGCTACTCGAAGCTCTTCGGCGGCAGCTTCCTCGAGCGCACGGCCGGCCCGAACCGGGCTGCGGATGCCGAGTTCTTCCACATGACGTTTTCGCAGCGTTGGTAAGGGCCAGGAACGCGATCGGCAGCCGCCATTACGGCTTGGGGCGAGGAATGCTCCGGGGACTTTCTATATCCCGCCCGGTCACGCGGCGGCCTATTCGTGATCGAGGGCGAAGGCTTGTACGTAACAGTTTAGTTTCTGAACCAGAGTTCTTGGCAGACGCCAGGGCGGTGCGGGCGTCCCCGACGTTGCCGTCCAGTGCTCGGCAGGCACGCCGGCACACACGCCTGTCGCCGTTGTGGATTTCCCCTGGCTCGCCACCGCGGCGATCTCGTGCCGGTGTAGCGTGGTCCGGAGTGTGTGGCGGGAAGAGAGGCGCGCGATTCGCGGCTGCAAGGAAAGACGCGATTCGGACGGAAACAGCGAGGAAGATCTTTCCGGCACACCATCGCGCAGCAGCGAATGCGGCCGAAAGGAAGGCCTCCATTCGGTTGGCTGGTTCGTCGAGTCCTCAGAAAGAACGCCGCGTCAGAGCCAGAGCGACGCACGCGCTCTGGGCTCACGGTCAGGATGACCGTGGCCGGCCGGCGTAGTGATACCGCAGGACGCCGCTGGGTGGATGTGTGTACAGTCGGTAGAAGATGTCCGTCGGCCGGCGCTGGTGCCGCTTGGCCGTCTCCTGGATCGTCATCAGCGTCGCCATCCGCTGGGCTCCCGCTTGGCTGCGGTGGCCGAAGGTGATCTTGCGAAGCACCACCAGCGGCCGCAACGCACGCTCGGCCAGATTGTCGGTCGGGGGAACGCGCGGGTCGTCCAGGAAGACCAGCCACTGGCCGGCGTGCTTGCGAATCCGCTTTTGCAGGGTCAGGGCTTTCTCATGGGTCCAATACGTCTCATCAGCGTGGACCGCACCGTCAGTGCTGGCGATCTTCTTGACAATATCTTCTGCCAGCGGTTGGGCCAACTCGGCCAACATCCGCTCGAAGCCCAGCAACGCGGCCGGCGAAAAACGGATGCCCAACAGTTCTTCCAAGGCGGCCGGCACCTTGCGATAACTGATCCCGATGCCGTTGCGGAGATACACGGCCCAGGCCCGCAGACGAGGGCCGATGCGGCTGCCCAGGATTTCCCCCTCGCCCGCTTGCCTGACCCACAGATGGCAATCCTCGCAGCGGCCCGCCAAGTGCCGATACAGCACGACTTGATACCGCCCCTTAACGACGTCCTCCTGCCAGTGATCGAAGGGCTCGACGTCGGGAAAGAGGTTGACCGTGCCGGCACAGTGCGGACAGTCACAGGGAGGCGGACTTTGATCAATTGATCGTACTTCTCGGGTTGCGGGCGGAACCAGCCCGGATGGCCGATCGGGGCTCCGCGTTTCTTCGGCTGGCTGTCGGCGGCCGGCGGGCTCGCCGGGCTGGCCGCGGGCTCCGATTCGGTCTGGTCCAGGCTCGCGGAGGTGGCAAACTTACTCTGCCGCTCGACCTTCAGCTCCAACTTGAGTTGTTCGATCTGGGCCTGAATCCGTTCGTTCTCTTCGAACAACTTGGTATTGCGTCCCCGCTCGAAATCGAGTTGCCCCCAAAGCATCCGGAGATACTCATCGGGTTCGCTGGCGGCGTTGACGAGCGTTCCGAGGGCGGCGCCGCCCAGATGCGGGCAGTGGCTGATCTGCGGGCGGGCGTATTCGTGCTTGGGGTAGAAGCAGAACTCCATCGGCATCCGTTCCTTCGGATGCCCCACATACCGCTCCCGCCCGTGGCTAGCTAGCCCAAATCAACAATTATCGCGACTCCGTTCCTCCACCCGACCATCCCCGCCCCGCCCATTGCTGCTCCTGGGACAAAACGGTTACGAAAGGCATGACGGTGCTGAGTTGTCATCTGCGACGGACTACGTTCCATCCGCGATCAGCAAACAGACCCACGACGGATCGTCTTGTCACTGCCAGCTTTGAATGTCTAGTTCTGTGGATATCCGCCGGAAAGGTTACCAGACCGTGGATTGAACGCGCGGCGAACCCGACGATCTTGCTTTAACCGGGAAACCCATTATATTCATTGTACATCGACAGATCAACAAAACGTTGGTCCGTCACCTCAGCCGCGCGGGTCGCGGCTCTGGGAACAGGGGGAACATCAGAAAGAAACTAACTCGGCTGCAGGGCGGACGCTCGTGTACGTCTTCAGGCGGACAGACAGGATCGCCCATCCTACAGCGAATGGATTCCGTAACGCTTGCACAAAACGTCTGTTCGGCCGTCAGGCTCGTTTCTCGCAACTCACCCTCACTCGTGAACGCTTCTAACGGAGAAAGCCGGAGGAATCGAACCGATGTCCGACATCATCCTGTTTCTGGCGGATATTGCGGTTCATTTTGGCGAGTCGGAACCGCCCGCCTTGTTTCGGCAGTTGACGGCCAACGCAGGGCTGCTGGCTGCGACGTGGCGGCAGTACACGAGCGTCATGATCGGGGGACGACTCGAACGGCAGGCCAAAGAACTCATCGGGCTGAGCGTGGCGGTGGCGAAGTCGAACGAGTACGTGACGGGGCTGCAGCGGCGGCAGTTGTCGCGGGCGAATTTGGGACCCGATGAGGAACTGGAGGCGCTGGCGGTCGCGGCTTTCTTCGAGGGTTTCGACACGTTCGCCCATGCCCTGCACGTGGACTCGGACCTGCGGCCGCGCAGGCTGGAGGCGGGCGACCTGTCGCTGATCGACCGCGAGATCGACGTGAATGTGCCGTATGTTCTCGAATCGGAAGATCCCATGGTGGGCCAAGTCTACGGCGAGATCAAGGCCAAGATGGGCATCCCGTTCATTCCCAACATCTTCAAGGCCCTGGCGCATCAACCGGCGATGCTGCAGGCCAAGTGGGAGTGCTACAAGGCGATCATGTTGACGGGCCGTTTGCGGCGACAGACCAAGGAGCTGATTGCCATCGCCGTCTCGGCCGTCAACGGCTGCTTTTACTGAGTGGACGCCCATACGGCTGCCGGTCGGCAGCTTGGGTTGTCGGTGGAAGACCTGACCGAGTTGGCTGCCGTGACCGACTTGTTTTGCGGCCTCTGCACGTTGGCCCTCGGACTGGGGCTGCGGGCGGACGAAGTGTGACGACCGCCAGCCTGGCATGTGATACGAGGACGAAGCATTCCTGATCCTGCACGGCGAGGCGGAAGACGACTTTCTGGAGGTCGCCGTCTCGCCGGCCAGCATCAAGAGCCGAGTCCGCTTGGCCGAAGAGTTCCTCAACGATCCCGCCGCGCGGGAGTTGCGGCTGTTCTGTGCATCGAACTGGAAGTTCGCGGTCTTCGCCGGCGGCTTGATCTCGCTGTTGGCCGTGCTGTGGGCGGTCGGCACGCTGCTGGCAATCGTCCGCTGGTTTCTGCGGCTTTATTGATTATCAACACGTCAACAAGTCAGTAAACGCGGAGGTGGTAGACGTTACGGACCTGTCCAATCGGAGCGCGGATTCTACGATGACTAGGGCGGCGGTTCCTTGCCCGGTGCCTCGCCGGGATCGCTCTTGGCCGCAAGCGTTTGTTTTGGATCGAGATCTGGCAGCATCGACCCCCAGTCAGCTTGCGCGTTTTTGACGACAAACACTCGGATACCGAGGCAGGAGTTTACTGATGACGAAGACGGCATTTTTCGGCGACAGTGTCGGCTGGGCGGTATACGCCATCGACCTGACAAACGACCCGATGAGCGTGGTCAAGGCGATTCCGACGGGCCTGGGCCCCTATCCCGTGGACCGAGTTGCGCCGGACACGCTGTTCGGAGTCACTCGCGGCGAGCGATCCGTCGAATGGATCGACTTGGCCTCGCTGACGCGACTGGGCGCGATTCCCCTGGCCCACAAGCCTCGCTCGGCGACGGGAAACGGCCGGGGATTGGCAATCATTTCGGGCGCCGATCAGCCGCGGACCAGCGTTCTGGACTTGGCCGCGCGGCGGGTGCGGTTGGTGGTCGGCGACGAAGTCACCGATCGCGTTGAAGACTTCGGCGGCTCGCTGGCGTCGGGGCATGAAGCTTGGCTGCCGGACGCCGGCAGCGGCGCACAGCGGTTCTTCCTCGTGGACCGCGTCCGCAGGAGGCTCGCCGTGTTTCGCTACCCCGACGGGATGAGACTGTGGAGCATCAACACGCCGACCTCCGTGCATCACCTGGTCCAGGACCGCACCGATAAGACATTGTGGTATGCCCTGTGTGAAGGCAGTCAGAAGGGGCGGCTGCCGCCCTCGATCCTGGCCATTCGCGAAGCCGGCGAAAGCGCGTTCGAGGTCGTGGCCCACGTTCACCTGCCCGTGGGGCGGGCCGATCTGCCGCGGGCGGGAGCCCACCACGTCGATGAAGATCCAAACCACGGACACCTCTACGTCGGTTCGAACGAGGGCTTCATGTACGTTCTGGACAAGAGGAACCTCACCGGCGATGCGCTGGTCGCCAAGATCCCCACGGGTTCCGGTTGCGGTCATACCCGCTTCACTACGTTCGATAGCCGAACCCATGCCGTGGTGATCAACCATTTGGCCCAGCACGTTACGGTGATCGACGCAGACCGGACCTGCAAACTCGGAGACATTCAAGTGACCAGTTCGGTTCCAGCCACCGTCGACGACAAGACTCAGGGGCACACGACGAAGGTCTACGACGATCAGCCTTCTCGGTTTTACATGATGGCCAGCATGGATGCGGTCCTCCGTGAACTGGACTTACGTTCCATGTGCGTCGCTCGATCCGTCCAGGTCCGGCAGCCCGCGGGGAATGTCAAGCCGGTGCTCATGCAGGGAATCTTTGTGTGACTGTGCCTCCGGTAAGGGGCCTTGTGATGACGCGATTGCCTCACACGAACGGCGGCTGGACGAAACGTCACGGGCGACGGGCGGCGCAGCGTGGGCGGCGGAGATCGCTCTCTTTGGAGCGGCTCGAGCCCCGGTGGCTGCTGGCTGTCGCCAATCCGGTCGTGGACAGTGCGGGCGATGGCCTGGACTACGACGTCGACGACGGAGCGTGCGCGGTGAGTTGGCACTGGGAAGGACCGCCGGAGTCGCAGGTCCAAGTGCCGGATGAAAGCACTTGTACGCTGCGGGCCGCGCGGGACAACGCGGATGCGTCGCCCGGTCACGACACGATCACGTTCGCCATCCCCGCCGGCTCGGTCATCGCGACCAATGGCATCTCGTTCTTCAATCCCGTTACGATCGACGCGCCGGCCGGGAAGATCGTGCTCAGCGGCCCCAACGATTTTGTCGGCCTCGCGTTGCGGGAGGATGCCGATGGGTCGGTCGTCCGCAACCTGGTCGTGAACAACTTCGGCGACGGGATCATCATCGGCAGTGACAACGCGCTGGTCGTCGGCTGTCACATCGGCGTGAACCTGGCCGGCACCGCCGCGGCGCCGAACCGCGTCGGCATCCGGGTCGGCGGGACGAACAACACGATCGGCGGCACGACCGAGGCCGACCGCAACATCATCTCGGGCAACACCAATCTCGGGATTCTCCTCCAGGGCCAGACCGCTTCGGACAACAACCAGATCATCGGCAACTACATCGGCACCGACGTCACGGGGACGGTGGCCACCGGCAACGGTCTTGCCCAGCCCGGCAATGCCGGCCAGGGCATCCGCATCTCGTTGGGTGGCGGCAACGTAATCGGTGGTCCCGGGGCGGCCGGCAACGTGATCTCCGGCAACCGCATCGGCGTGTTGATCGATGGCGGCTCGAGCGGAAACTATATCGTCGGGAACAAGATCGGCACGACGGCGGACGGCTCGGCGAGCCTGGGCAACATCGAGGCGATCGAGATCTTTCGGCCGAACAACGTGATCGGCGGCGACTTGCCGGGCGGGCCGGTCGAGGTCCTCGGCAACGTGATCTCGGCCAGCCTGGGCGACGCCTCGGCCGGCATCTGGGGCGCCGGCGTCCACGTGATCGGTCCCGCCGCAACCGGAAACAAGATCCAGGGCAACAAGATCGGCATGGACCCGACCGGCATCTACGCCATGCCGAATCAAGGGGACGGCGTGAGCCTGAACGGCGCCAGCAACAACTTCGTGGGCGGCACCACCGCCGCCGCGCGAAACATCATCTCCGCCAACAACGGCGACGGCGTGTTCATCGGCACGAACCTAGCTTCCGGCGCCAATAACAACGTGGTCGAAGGCAATTACATCGGCGTGGATGCGACCGGCGCGGCGGCTTCCAGCAACGGGGCCCGCGGCGTGCATATCGACTCGAATGCCGCCAACAATACGATCGGCGGCGACTCGCCTGCCAGCCGTAACGTCATCTCCGGCAACAACCTGGACGGCGTGATCATCGCGCTGGCCGGGGCGACGAACAACGTCGTCAAGGGCAACTATATCGGCACGGACGCGACGGGAATGGCCGACATCGGCAACGGCCACAACGGCGTGCGGATACTGCGGGCGTCGAACAACGTCATTGGCCAGTCCAGCGGCACCAGCTTTGTGCGCAACCTGATCTCCGGGAACGCCCGCGACGGAGTCCGGATCGACGGCGACGAGGCGACGGGCAACGTGGTCGCCGGCAACTGGATCGGCACCGACGCGACGGGCGCGGGCCGGGTTCAGAACGACCTAAGCGGCGTCTACATCCTGAACGCGGCCGGGAACATCATCGGCGGCGCGTTCTCCGAGCCGCCCAACCACCCAAACTTCCTCGGCAACACGATCGCCGGGAACTCGGGAGACGGCGTGAAGATCGAAGGGGCCACCGCCACGGGAAACCTGGTGGGGGCCAATTTGATCGGCACGACGTCCACTGGGCTCGACCCGCGGGCCAACATCGGCCACGGCATTCATATCCTCAATGCCGCCGACAACCGCATCGGGGCGTCGAAGCCCGGCGAGACGGCGCTAACCGGGAATACGATCGCGGCCAACTTGAACGGCATCAAGATCAGCGGCGAAACAGCGACCGGGAACCTGTTCGGCGGCAACCGTGTGGGAACCGATTTTCAGGGTCGGCTCGACGATTTTCTGCACAATTCTGTGCATGGCGTCTGGATCGTGGACGGGGCGGACAATTTCGTCGGCGGTTTCGTTTCGGACGGCGCGGGGGGCGGCGTGCAGTTGCCCGAAAACACGATCGCGAACAATGGCGCGGCGGGCGTGATCATCCAGGGCGACACGGCCACCGGCAACCGGGTGCAACGGAACTCGATCTTCGCCAACCACGGGCTCGGCATCGACCTCGGCGGCGACGGCGTCACCGCCAACGACGAACTGGATGCCGACGGCAGCCCCGATTCGCTTCCCAACCGGCTGCAAAACTTCCCCCAACTGTTTGCTCTACATCAGAACGGCACGTTGCTGGGCGAACTGCGGAGCACGCCCAACACCACGTTTACGATCGACCTCTATCACAACGAACAAGAAGACGTCTCCGGCCATGGCGAAGGCCAGGCGTGGATCGAAGACCAAGTGGTCGAGACCGACCAGAACGGCGTCGTCTTCTTCGACTTCTCCCTGGCCCCCGAGTTCCTGCGTGGCAAACAGGTGCTCACCGCCACGGCCACGGACCCGGAGGGGAACACGTCCGAATTCTCCGGCCCGCTGCGGATGCCCGACCTGACCGTGACGCTGGGACAATTCAGCGCGCTGGAGATCGAACGTCGCGGCGCTCGGTTCATTCTGCCGTACGAGGCCATGGTGGCCAACGTCGGCACGTCGGAGGCGACGGACGCGGTCGTGCATCTCAAGGGCGATGGGCAGTTGGTCGCCGTCCACACCGTCACGCTGGAGCCCGCCGAACGGCAAAGTTTGAACGGCGAGTGGGACGTGACGGACCTGTTCCCCAAGGGCGAGTTGGGCGCCCCCACGACGCTGAATCTTGTCATCGAGGCTGACCCGCTGGACGCGATTGCCGAGATGCCGGTGGCACCGAACACGGCCAGCGTGCAGATCACCGTCGATCCGCGGCCGCGGATTGTCGAGATTACGTCCGAGTTCAAGCCCGAGGCGTATTACCTGAACGGCGTCAGCCTGCCGAACAAGTTCGACCTGACCGTCGATTGGAACGGCGATCTGGACGACAGCCAGGTCGCCGCTGACATCCAGCCGACCGTGAACGTGTTCGCCGGAGGCACCGTAGTCGATTCGCGGCCCGTCGCCAATCCGTTCGGCATCGCGACCGTCTCGATCGACCTGGGCAAGGACCTGTCGCCCAGCGGTTCGCCGGGGCTGAAGCTGGTCCAGTTCCGCGCGGACACGGACCTGCACTTCTTATACTCCGAGTACTCGACGCTGCAATTCAACGTCTTCGACTCGGTGGATTGGATCAACGTCGACGGCGTGACGAATCCGTTCTGGACGGTGGCCGAGACACCGGCCGGGGCGCAGTACGACAAGATCGCGATCTACAAAGCGGGCGTGTTCTTTCCGCAGCTTGCGGCGGGGACCCAAGGGGAGTTCGGCTTGCCCGTCGACCGAATCGGCCTGGCAGGCGGCGCGTTCGGTCCCAAGATCCCGCAGTTCGCCCTGCGGGCCGAGATTCGGTCGGACAAGACGGGCAGCCTGGAAGGCGAGGGGAAGCTCGAAGCCGAAGTCGCCGGAAAAGACGTGGGGGCGTCGGATTTCGGCAGCATCGGCGGGTCGGCGGCGCTGCGGGCGAGAGGGACTTTCAAGATCGAGGGTAGCGATCTGAAACTCGACAAACTGACCGCCACGCTTCGGCTGGACGGCAACGTCACCACGCCCAAGGTCCCGTTCCCGCCGCCCGCGTCGTTCATCAAGGCTCAGGGCAAATTGAGCCTGGGAGTGGACGCGACGTTCGACGTCGTGGAAGCGACGAATGCGGAAACGAACAAGAAGGAGCTGGGCTGGAAGGAGGACGTCATCCTCGGGCTGGAGCCCGCGCTGGAGGCGATCTTTTCCGTCGGGCAAAGCGGCGTGGCGACCGTCGAGGTCGGTGTGGGCGGGCGGCTGCGCGGCGAGTTTGAATTGGACGGCGAGCCGTGCGTGGAGAAGAGTGCGGCGGCCAGCGTCTTCGCGCGCCTCAAGGCCACGTTCCTGGCCTTCGCGGCACAGAAGACCTTCCAGTTTCCCTTCGTGGCCACTGCCTGCCAAGCCGGCGCCGCTGGAGAGGGCGAGAACCTGTTGGGGCCGCCGCGCGTGTTCACCGACTTTGAATTGCTGCCGCGGTTCGTTCCGCGCGGGCCGACCTCGGAGGGCGAGTCCGCCAGCGCGGGCTTGCCGGCCGCCCTGTATCCGTATGCCAAGCCCGCGCTGGCCCGCGCGGCTGACGGCGCGATGACGCTGGTCTTCCTCAGCGAAGATCCCGACAAGCCCGACGGCCAGCACTTGGAACTGTTCGCCTCGAGCTGGGACGGCAATGCGTGGGCCGCGCCGGTGCAGTTGACCGACGATACGCTGCTGGACGACGCGCCGACGGTCGCGTACGACGCCGCGGGCAACGCGGTGGCGATGTGGACGCGGCTAAAGAACCCCGTGGCTGACGCCGCCAACGCCGATCCGCATACGCTGCGCGGCGATTTGGAGATTGTGTACGCAATCCGCCTTGCGGCCACCGGCACATGGAGCGCGCCCGCACCGTTGACCGACAACGCCGCGATGGATTTTCTGCCGCGGTTACAGGCCGACGCCAGCGGGAGCGTGATGGCGGTCTGGCTTCGCGACAGCGGCAACGACTCGCCGATCTTCCCCGACGATCCGGCGCCGCTGAGCGCAGACTTCGTGTTCGCCCAGTGGGACGGCGCCGCCTGGTCGGCACCAGCGGTTGCGGTCGGCGGCGTCGCGACGAATGAGGTCCCGCAGTTCGCGCTGGGCAACGGCGGGCTGCTGGTGTGGAGCGAGGACGGCGACGGCAACGCGACGACGGACCGCGACCGCACGGTGCAGGCCGCGACCTGGAATGGGACCGCTTGGTCCGCGCCGAGCTTGCTGGCGGCCACGGCCGACGGTCTGGCCGACGTGCAGCCGCGCGTGGTCTACGACAGCCAGAACCGGGCGAACGTCACGTGGGTCAAAGCGGGCGTGCCGCTGAGCGCCGAGGAAAACCACGTGGCGGATCAGCTGTTCTTCACGCGGTTCGAGGGCGGCGCATTCTCGCCTCCCGCGTTGGCGATCCAGACGGATGCGATCAGCGATCCGCGGCTGATCCTTGACGGCGGCGGCCAACCGCTCGTCGTCTGGCAGGGCTACTCCCAAACCGGCCCGGACATCTTCTACTCGGTGCGCGAGGGCGGCAGCGGCGACTGGAGTCCGCCGGCGCAGTTCACGGACAGCCCGGAACTGGAGTGGTGGTTCAATCCTTTTGTCAACGACGACGGGCAACTGGAAGTGCTGCACCTGGAACGTGAAGTGGACACCGAGCCCGCACCGGACGGCGGTAGTGGTGGACAGGGCAATGGGGAAGCGGAAGCGGGTGATCCGATCATGGTGCCGACGCTGACGACCTCGCGGCTGGCGACGGCGGCTCGGACGCTCGGGTACGACCTGGCGGTTACGAACGTCACGCTTTCGACACCGCAACCGAGTCCCGGCAGCGTTGTGCAGGTCACGGCCACGGTCCGCAACGTCGGCGATTATCCGACGCCCGCCAGCACCTTGACGCTCCGCGACGACGGAACGCCGATCGGTGCGGCCCAGGCCGTACCGCTGTTGGCTGCCGGACAGAGCGTCCAAGTGATGTTCGATTGGCTGGTGCCGCTGACCGCTGCCGCGCCGCACGCACTGACGGCGGAAGCCGACCCAAATCAGCTGCTCGCCGAAACCAACGAGGCTAACAACGCTGCATCGCTGATTGCGCTGCAGCCGGACCTGGTGGTCGAATTCGTGGACACGTCGCTCGCCGGCGACACGATCACCGTGACCGTTGGGATCACGAATCATGGCGGCAGCCCGACGTTCGGGCCGTTTGCCGTCCAGTTGCGTCAGGACGATCCGGCGAGCGGCACGCTGCTCGGCACTCAGATTATCAGCGACGCGCTTCCAGCGGGCGGTGGCACGATGGTGACGTTCGTCGTCAACAACGCCCAGGCCGAGTTGGGCGGCGCGCACGCAGGCTTCGTCGTTGCCGATGCGGGGTCCGCGATCGCCGAAGCCGACGAAGCCAACAATGTCGGTTACGGTGCGCTCGATCCGCGACCGCTGCTCATGCTCGCGCTTCCCGCCGCGGGCGGTCCATTCCGAGTCTGGCGGGACGGTGGCGACGTGGTTGTCACGCGGCAGGACGCGACGGAACTGCTGCGCGAGCCGCTGGCCGCGCTGCGGCGGCTGACCTTGGCCACCCCCGGTGACGATCTGCAGGTGATCGTCGATCGCGCCGGAGGCGATCCTGCGCCGGCCGAAGGGCTGGTCGTGATCGGCGCCGGTGGGAACGACCACCTGACGCTGGCCGGTGCCGGCAGCCGCACGGCAAACCTGTTCTTCCACGGTGGCGCGGCGCGGAACACGCTCAGCCTCTTGAGCGGCAACGCGTCGCTCGACTTGACCGATCCGGCCCAACGGCAGCTCGCCAACCTGCACGCGATCGACGTCCGAGCCGCCGCCAACGCTTTGTCGCTCAACAAGGCCGCGGTGGACGAAGTGACCGACGCGACGAAGGAACTCCGCGTTCTGGCGAACCTGGACGACACGGTCAGCCCCGGCCCCGGCTGGACGCTGACGGGCACGCAGGTCGCGGACGGCGGGTTCTTTCGCGTGTTGCAGCAGGCCGGCACCCGCCTGCTGCTCAGCGGCCCCGCCGACTGGCAGAATCCGCTCGACCGATTCGACGTCGATGCCGACGGCACGGGCGAGCCACAGGACGTGTTGCTGGTGATCAACGAGCTGAACGGGCCGCGCTATCACGATCCAATCGGACTGCTAACCGCCGCCGCCCTGCCCACCTTCCCGGACTTGTACTTCGACGTCAGCGGCGACGGCTTCGCGCAGCCTTTGGACGTGTTGCTGGTGATCAACTTCCTGAATCGCCGGAGCGGCGCTGCGGAAGGCGAAGGGGCGGCGGCCGGCGAGGCACAGCGCGCACCCATACGCGACGTCTTCTGGGCCGCGTGGCCATCCGAAGTCCCGGCGGCTCTTGCGCCCTTGTCGTCGCGCGGAATGCCTCAGTCCCGTGTCCTGCCATCGGCTCCCAGGACCGCGACCACCGGTCAAGCGCCGTTCGCCCGGCAGGACGCGCGTCGCGTGGCCTCCCCGGCACCTGCCTCCGCATCGTCCGCCGGAAAGGTTGCGTGCCAGATCGATGCGCGCTTGCTCGATACGCTGCTGGCCGATTTCGATGCGGAAGGCGACTGCTGAAGGTATGGCAGGAGTCGTTCAAGCATCAGCGCCGCCGCAAGCCGCGAACGAATGAAACCACTGCGTTTCATTCCGGCCCGAATCGTCCGAATCGGTTCCAGCATATCTGCGTTTCGCAGAGTCTGCCGGATGCTCCGCAAGACATCCGGTTCCCGGGCTCGCCGCACCAGCGGCATCAAGGCTAAGCCGTCGGACCCAAACTTCAGTTTCAACGCCAATTCGATTCCCTCCTGATGGCCGTTCATCTCGCTCTCCTGGCGCCCCTTGTCGCGTCCCGTCCAGTGCTCGCCGGTCTGGTGCGCCACACCGCACCAGCGTCGGCGCGACAGCGTGCGGCGGCCTTCGTTGGGCGTCAGCGCGCGGGCGTATTGCTCAGCCTGGCTGCGGGTCCGCAGCCCAGGGTCCGATGCACCTTAAAAAACGCGGCTAGAGTCTTGTCGGTGAGGTCGGAGTGTTTGCCCTGAAATCCTTGCTCGGCCATCGTATTGACTTTCTGCTTGGGAGTTGAACACGGAGGACACAGACGACACGGAAGCAAATTGAATCAGGAAGAGGGCTGCAACTCAAATCGACCTGCACCAGTTTCGCCTGTCGTCCTTTCGCTCCCAACAAACCTTCTCTTTTCTTCTCCGTGTCTTCCGTGTGCTCCGTGTCCGATCACCTCCGTGCACCTTGCCAGCTGGGCGTGCGCCGGCCGCCGGTGGGCAGCAGCTCGCTCAGAACGCTGCCTGCGTCGCCAGCGTTGTGTTCAAAGCCCAGCAGGTGGCCGAGTTCGTGCATGACGACGGTCAGCAGATCGACCCGTCCGGCGGCGGGGCCGTCGGCGCGGGCTTGGTCGTCCGAGTGGTCAGCGAGGAAATCGAATTCGCGGTCGTCCCAGGGGGTGTCGTCCACGAACCAGCCGTGACCGGCGGCATCGCGGTCCAGATGGACATTGCCTCGCGTCACCAGCCCCAGGTAGCCGTCGGGCAAGTCGTCGATCGACAGACGCACGCCGGCGGTGGCGGTCCGCAACGCGCCGTCGCCGACGCCGGCCAGCGACCAGCGGCGGAGGGCTTCGTCCCACAAGGCCGCCAAGGCGGCATCGGTCAGCGATGGTGCCTCGAGCGCGTCCGAGTGGACGGTGGCGGGCGCAGCGGCTGCCAGCAACGCGGAGGTGTTCGCCTGGAGCGAATAGGTGACGGGCGCGAGGAAGTCGTACCCAACGACGGCCAGAGTATACGTGCCGCCAGCCGGCAGGACCGCCTGGAAATCGCCGGACACGCAGTCGCTGCCGAGGGACTGGTTGCCGGGGCCCCAGAGCGTCATCGCGGCGTTGCAGAAAGCCGGCCCGGTTGCGGTGAAGCTGATCTCCTGATTGGCGACGCCCTCGAATCGGTAGACGTGCGCGCGCGTCCCCGGCGTCAGCGTTTCCGTGAAGGCCTCGTTCATCGGCAGCTCGGGGGCGGCGGCCAGGTCGATCAGGCGGAACAGGTAATCGCCGGCGGCGGCGCCCCAGGGATCGACTTCGAAGCGATACGTGCCGGACTCCAGCAGCGTCAGCGGCGCGCCGTCGTCCCAGGGCGACATCGTCCCGACGATCGCGCCGCTGGGACTGACCAGGCGGGCCGCGAAGTCGGTGTCGGCAAGCTCGACCAGGTCGGGGACGAGCCGCTGGCCGATGCTACCCGCGAATGTCCAGGCGTCGACCTCGCCGGGCTCGGAAATCGTGCCCAGCACATCGGCGTTCAGGTCGGGAATCGGCGTCACGGACGCGGTGGGCGTGCCGATGCGGAAGCTGTACGGCGTGGTGAATCCCAGGCCGTTGGAGACGCGGACGAAGTAGGTCCCGTCGGACGGGAGGGTGAGTTCGAAGAACGACCCGACGCAAGTGCTGCCCAGTTCGACGCCGTTCGGCCCCGCGACGGCGATTTGCGCATCGCAGGACGCACCGCCGGTGGTCGAGACGAACAGCCGCTGATCGGCCAGACCGCGGAACTGGTACGTGTGCATCTGCCACGGATCGAGCGAGCCGCTGAGCGTGGTGTCCAGGGCGGCGGCCGGCGCGTCGGCGGCGTTCAGGAGCCGGAATCGGTAACCTTCATTCCGGCCGTCCTGCGCAGAAAACGCCAGCCGGTAGTCCCCCGTTTCGGACAGCCGGAACGGCCCGGTGTCGAAGCTGGCCGGAGTGCCTAAGGCGGCCTCCGAAAGTCCGCTGGGGCGGATCAGATCGTGCCCCGCGAATCCCGCGGGAGGCATCAAGGCGTCGTAGTACAGCAGCTGACCGGCGGTTCCCACGAACGTGAACTCGTCCCGTTCGCCGGCTTCGCAAAGCATCTCGTCCACCGTACAGCCGCCGCTGGTCCCGTCGAACCGCAGCACGGCCCGGCTGCCCGACGACACGGCGTACACGCCGCCGTCCGGTCTCAGGAGCAGATCTTCCGGGTACGAAAGGCCGCCGCCGGAGACGAAGTCGCCAAGGAAATCGCCCGTCGAGCCGCTGTACCGCAGCACGACGCCGGTCAGCCAGCTGCTGACGAGCAGATCGCCACCCGTCGAGAAGGCCAGGCCCGACGGGTTCCAGAGGCCGCCGTATCCGGCAGGTACGAAGACATCGACGAAAGCCCCCGTTGTGCCATCGTACCGTAGGACCGATTGGGAATCGAACGAAGACACGTACAACCGCCCGTCAGGCCCGAACCGCAGCTGCCGCGGGCCGTCCAAGCCGCCGCTGCCAGCGGCGACGAATTCACCCACGAACGCGCCGGTCGTTCCGTCGTAACGCAACACGGAGTCCGTGCCGGCGCTGGACACGTACAGATCGCCGTCCGGCCCGAAGGCGAGCCCGCCGGGCTGAGACAGTCCGCCGCTGCCGGCGGACACAAAGGCCCCCAAGGACGCGCCGCTTGCTCCGTTGAACTTGAAGACGATATTCTGGAAGCGATCGGCCAGGTACAGGTCGCCGTCGGGCCCGAAGATCATTCCGCTCGGACCGAACACGCCGCTGGCCGCGATGAACCGGTCTCGCCACGTGCCCGTATCGCCTTCGTAGCGGTCTACCACGCCGTCGCTGGAGACGACATACAGGTCGCCGTCCGAGCCGAACGCGGCATTGGCGGGTGCGGACCATCCCGGCTGCGGCTGGGTGAAGAAGAAGCTGCCGCCGTAGACGCCGCCCAGCGTCAGCGGCGCGGTATCCGTGTCGGGAGTTACCACGCGGAAATGGTACCCCAAGCTGCCGCCGCCCGCAGCCAGGCGGAGGAGGGCCGGCGCCGGGGACGCTTGGCCGTTAACGGCCAGAACGTATGAGCCGGCCGCGGGCAACGTGACCTCGAAGTCGCTCGCCACGACGGTCGAGGCCAACACGCCGCCGTCGGCCCGATACAGCGTCCAATAGGCGTTGGTGTTCCCGTTGCCCTGCGCGTCGAAGTACAGCAACTGATCAGCGGACCCGACGAAGCGGTACAGCCGTGTCTGACCGTCTTCAGCCAGGCTGTCGGAGATGAACGTATCTAGGCTGAGGGCGTCGGCGCTGGCGGCATCCAGCAGTTGGAAGCGGAAATCCCCCGTACCCCGCCCATCTCCGTCCAACACGACTCGATAGTCACCCGTCTGCGGCAAAGTCAGCAACGATGAATCCCACTCGGCGCTTCCCGAGTGCAGCGACAGCCCGTCCGGACGATAGATCGTCACCGAAACCGCATCTCCGTCCGCGTCGAGGGCGTCGTAGTAGATCCGCTGTCCGCCCGTGCCGCTGAAGACGTATTCCCGTCGATCTCCGGGGTCTGCGATCGTGCCGCTGATTTCCGTATCGAAGCCGGCCAGCGGTCCGCTGACGGTCTCGTTCCGAAAGGCGCGGAAGGCGTAGGGGACCGTGGCGCCGTCCGAGTTGCCTTCCAGCGTGACGGCGAAGGTCCCCTCGTAAGGCAGCGTGACCTCCTGATCGCCGTGCAGACAGCTGCTGGCCAGCCATGCTCCCGTGTCGCCCCGGTACACGTTCCAGTATGCCGCGCAGGTCACCTGGTCCTCGCCCTGAAGGAACAGCCGCTGCCCCGCCGCGCCGGTCAACCGGAAGACGTCCCCCCGGCTGCCCGGATCCAACGTGCCGCTGGTCACGTCGGCCAGGGTCAAGGCCGGCTGGTCGGCCAGATTCAGCAGGCGGAAGGCATAGTCGCCGGCCGTCCCCGCGCCGTTGCTGACCAACAGGTAATAGGGACCCGATTCCGCCAGGGCCAGCGATTCCAGTCCGCTGTAATGCGGGAAACTGTCGACGGTTTCCAGATTGGGGTCCAGCACCTTCACCGTCACCGTCTCGAAGTCCAGGTCCAGGCCGTCGTAGAAGGCGAGCCGGCCGGCGGAGCCCGTCCAGGAGTAGATGTCCGTCTGGAATCCGGGCAGCGAGGCGCTGGAGTACGTCGTCGCGAATGCCAGCGGCGTGGCGTCCGCCAGATTCAACAGGCGGAAGCGGTAATCGCCGCCGCTGTTGCCGATCAGCTTCAGGTGGTACGTCCCGCCGCGGGGCAGGACGAGCGGCCCGTGGTCCCCAGACGCGCTGCTCCAGCTGGCCAGAACCACGTCGTCGTTCGGATCGCGGAGCTCGACCGTCACGGCGTCGAAGTCGCTGTCCAGCGAATCGAACAGCACGCGGGAGCCGGCGGGCGCGTCGTACCCGAACACGTCCTCGGCCCCGCCGGCCAGCACACCCGCGTGCTCCACGCCAAACCCGCTGGGCGTCACCGCCGCGTCGCTGACGTCGCTCACCAGGACTTCAAAATCCAGCGGCGTGGCGTCGTCGAACGTGCCGCTGATCAGCAGCGTATAGTCGCCGGCCAGGCTGAGCGTCTTCGCGCCGGGGCTGATGTCGATGCCCACGGTGCCCGTCACGTCTTCCAGGGCCGGGCCGATTAGCCGCCATTGGGCGTCGTTCCGCGAGGCGGAAACGCTGGACAACGACACGCGATCGCCGGCCGCCGCAGCAAAGTGGTACTGCACGGTCTCGCGGCCCGAGTCGATCGAGCCAGCGACCGCGGTGCCCAGCGTCAGCGCCGCCGCACCGGCCAGGTCCAGCACCTGGAACGCGAAATCGCCCGTCGCATCTTCCTCGCCGGCAAACACAAGCATGTAACTGCCGGCGCCGGTCAACGTCAGCGGCCCGGCGTCGCTGTCGGCATCGCCGGAGAACACGGTCGCGCCGGTGGGGTCCAGCAAAGTCACGCGGATCGCATCCGAGCTGGTCGCCAGCGCGTCGTAGTAGATCTGCTGCCCGGCACTGCCCGGCAGCGTGACCTCGCGCCGGTCGCCGGGTTCCGGGACATCGCTGTCCGCGCGGCCCCCGAAGCCCGGCCAGGCCAGTGTCCCGTCCGCCGTCTCTTCCAACGTCCAGTCAAACGGCTCGGCCGTCGCGGACCCGTTGTTCTCTTGAGTCACGAAGTAGGTGCCCGTCGCCGGCAGCGTCACGTCGAATTCAGTGCCGAAGCAAACGCTGCGCAGCGCGCTCTCATCGGGCGAGTACAGACGCCACAGGCCACCGCAATCGAACGCCTGGTGGAAATCGAGATAGAGCCGCCGGTCCTCGGTCCCGGCCAGGCGAAACAGCTCCGTCCGTAGATCCGGGGCGAGCGTGCCGGTCAGCGAGGCGTCCAACGTCAGCAGCGGGGCCGCATCGGCGTCCAGCAGGCGGAAGTCGTAATCGCCTACGACGTCACCCGAACCATCGAGCTCCAATTGGTATGTGCCTGTTTCCCGCAGCGCAAGCGGGCCGCTGTCGTACAGGCTTCCGAGCAACGGCCGCCGCAGCCCGCTGGGACTGACCAACGCGGCATTGAGGGCCGTTCCCGTATCCCGCAGCGAATCGAAGAACAGCGTCTGGCCGGCGGCCCCGGCAAACGTGAAGACGTCCACCTCGCCCGGCTCGCTGACCGAGCTCGATACGTCGGCCCCCAGTGTCAAGGCCGTGGTCGTCCGGTCCGGCGTGACGGCTCGGAACGCGTACTCCACGTCGGCATCCGCGCTAAAACCTCGCACGACCAGCACGTACTGCCCAACCGCCGTCAACGTCGGCTCCAGGTCCTGATTCAGCCAGCCGCTGGACACGAGCTGGTCGCCCGGTCCCAACAGCAGCCATTGCGCGCTCGCGCCGGGAGGAACCATGCCCAGCGAATCCAGGAACAGCCGCTGGTCCGCCAGGCCGTCGAACCGGTACAGCTGCGTGGCCGTACCTGGAGTCAGGGCTACCCCCGTGTCGTACGTTGCGTCCAGCGCCAAGACGGGTTGGTCCGCCACGTTCAGCAGCCGGAAACCATAGTCGCCGAGCGCGTCTCCGTTGCCGCTGATTGTCAACCGATACGAGCCCGTCTCCAGCAGCGTGAACAGCTCCAGATCGCCGCGAGCATCGCCGGCTTGAATGCGCTCGCCGGAGGGGCTGAAGACCTGCACGCTCAGTCGCCCGTCGGCGTTGTCCCAGGCGTCGTACCACAGCCGCTGGCCGGCGACGCCGGACCAGGTGAATTCGTGGATCTCGCCGGGCTCGCCCAGCGTTCCCGACACTAGGCTATTGTAGGTCAGCGGCGTGACAGTCGTCTCGGGCGTTAGCACGCGGAATTGGTACGCCGCCGGCTGTGCCGGATCGTACCCGGTCAGGGCCAGCACGTAGCGCCCGTCGGCCGGCAAAGTCACCTGGAAATCGTTGTGCAGCCGTGCGCCGCTCAGGAAATCGTTGGTTGGTCCGTACAGCGACCAGTCTCCCCAGAAGTCGGGCGGGTAGAGCGACAACGAGTCGAAGAACAGCCGCTGGCCTTCCACGCCGTCCAAGTGGTACACGCTCTGGCTGGTGCCGGGCGACACATTGACCCCGCCGTCCCACAGCAGCTGGGCGCGATTGGCAAACAGGCTGTGATGCATCTGGATGCGGACGGGATACAGGCCCGGCGCCAGACCGGAGGAAGCACGGCTGGTGAATTCGGGCCCGTACTCGCCGAAGCGGTTGTCGACCAACTCGTCCCCCGTATCGGCAAACACGCCGTCCCGGTTGACGTCGATCCACATCCGGCCGCCGTTTTGGGTCCGCAGGTACAGGTGTGTCCCGTCGGCCGGTACTGCCACGGTCCCGTCCCACTGGACCGAGAAGAAATCCCAGTTCCCGTCGCTGCCGCCGGTCAGCCCCAGCGGAGCGCGCGGGCCCCAGCTGTTGGTCGTGTAGTTGATCGACCCTTCACCGCGCGAGCCCGAAATCGGCTGGGTGATCCGCCAGTCGCTCAAGCCGGGAATGCCGCCCAGGTCCGCGTTGACGTAGCTGCCGGTCAGCGCGGTCCAGGCGAGCGGGGGCACCGGCACCAGCCCGACACCCACCGTCGTGTCCCGCGGCAACGCGGGCTGCGCCGCTACGTCCAACAGCTGGAACGCGAACGGGCCGGGGAACCCCCAGTCCGCGAATACCGTCAGGGAGTACTGGCCGGTCTCGCCCAAGGTGAACGGCGCCCGGTCGCCGGCCACCGTCCCGTTCCAAGTCGAAACGTCCAATCCCGACGGACTCGTCAGCTTAGCCCGCAGGTTGTCGCCACCCTCCCAGCCGTCGAAGATCAGCCGCTGGCCGACCGCTCCGGCGAACGTGTAGATCTCGCGCTCGTCGATCGCAAACAACTCGCCCTGCACGGCATCGCCCGCGGCAATCGGCGTCGTGGGCGGACGCTTATGGAAGTTCAGCGTAAACGCGGCGACAGGATGGTTGCCGGCCAAGTCCGCGACCGTCAACGGATCGACCACCAGGCGATAATTGCCGGGCGTCAGATCGCCGTCCGGCACTACGCTCAACCGCCGTGTGGATGTGACGGTGACAGTGGCCACCGGCGCCGGCGAGTCGTCGCCGCCGCCCCACGCGCCGTCCGCGCCCAAGTGTGTCAGCGTGACCCCGGCGGGCGTTACCGCGGCCGGATCGAGCGCCTCGTCGAACCGCAGGCTGACGGCCGACACGCGCAGCCGCCGCTGCCCTTCGGCCGGCGAACTGCTCAACACGGACGGCAGGATCGTATCCGGCACGGACTCGAAGACCAAGGCGTTGGAGGACGTCTGGTTCCCACCCGTATCGTAAGCCCGCACCTGGACCTCCAGCGTTGCGTTGCCGGCAGCCACCAGCGGCGCGATGACCAGGAACTCGAACGGGAACGTCAAGTCCGTGGCGACCACCGTGCCGCCCGACACCAGCTCCACGCTGCTCACCTGGACGTCGTCGATCGCCTCGGCACGCAGCAAGATCGAAGTTCCCTCGACGACTTGGACTCCCCCCTGGCCGGAGTCGACGTCGGCGGCCGGACTGGACAGCGTCACCTCCGGCGGCTGGCCCAGCGTGTCGAAGCCCAAGTAGTTGACGATTTGCAGTCCGCCGTTGCCGTCCGCCACAAAGGCCACTCCGCCGCCGACCGTCACACCGCTGGGAACCTGCGGCAGGTTGTAACCGGTGATCAGCGCCCCGGTGTCCGTCAAGTCGCGTAGGTTCAGCACGTCCAAGCGATTGAGGGGCTGACCTCCCGGCCCCGCGATTCCGCCCACGCTGACTCCCACGCCCGAGCCGGCGTTCACCACCGCCTGACCGACCAGCGAGCCGTCGTCGGGCCCGCTGATCAGCTGCAGGTCGTCGGCGTCCGAGACGTCAACCGTGACGAAGCCCTGGGCAAAGCGGTCGCCGATCCCGATCAGCGCGGCGCCGCCGCCCACGAACAGCCGCCCGCCGGCAGCAGGCGTATCCAGCCAGCCGCGGGCTTCCATCTCCGCCCCGGAAATGTCGACCGCGTGCAGCCGGCCGGTTTGATCGACGGCGTACAGCACGCCGCCCTCGCGGGCCAGGTCCACCAGGTTCGCGCCCAGATCGAGCGTCTGCAGCACGTCCTGGGCGCTCACGTCGATACTCACCAACTCGCGCCCGCTGGCCACGTACGCCACGCCGTCGTAGATCTCCACTCGCTGTGCGCCGTGCAGCAAGGGAATCGTCCGCAGCAACTCCGGCCGCGCCGGATCGCCGACTTGCACCAAGTGCAGCCCGGCATCGTCGCCGGCGACGGCGGCCAACCCGCGCGCCAGGTCCAGCGCCACGTCGTTGTTCTCGCCCAACAGGTTCACGCGGCCCAGCAGGGTCGGCTGGTCCGGCTGCGAGACGTCCACGATGGCCAGGCCGTACGAGCCCGTCGCCAAGTAGGCCAACTGCTGGTCGCTTCCCGGTGGCGAATCCACGACGACTTCCTGGGCCTCGCCGTCCAGGGCCAGCGCGGCGATGATCCCCAGCGGCCAGCCGCGCCCGCCCAGCGGGTCCTGCCCCAGGCGGATTTCGACGAAATCATCCAGTCCATCGGCGTCGGTGTCAGACCGCCGGGTCGCCGTGCCGATCGCGAATTCCACGTCGTCCGGCAACCCGTCGAAGTCGGAATCTGGCTCCACACTGGCGGCGAAGACCAACGACGCGGTCAGGTCCAAGCCCGTCCCCGACGGGGGCGTGACGCCGTAGCTGTGGCTGATCAGCCCCGTCACCCGGTCGAAGACCACTTCGTGATAATCGGCCTCGGCTGGCAGGAACAGCTGGAAGTTGCCCGCCGCATTGCTGACCGTCCGCAGCGTGTTGCCGGCCACCTCGACCGCCACGTGATCGTTGCCCCACTCGGGATAGACAATCTCCGGCAGGCCGGTGCCCACAGCCGAGATCCGCTGCAGCGGCTGGAGCGGATCGTCGGTCACGATCTCGATCAGCGCCCGATCCAGGCCCGCCTGGACCGGATCGAAGGCCACGCCGAAGGTGAACGCGGCCTGCGGCGCCAGTGTGATCGGCACCGTGTCCAGGTCGGGAGGCAGTCCCAACAAACGGAACCGCCCAGCGCCTTCCGCCTCGCGAATCGCCGAAATCGTCAACGGCCGCGTGCCGGTATTGGTGACCGTCGCCAGTTCGTCCAGTTGTCCCTCCGCGCCCGTCACCGGAACGCCGCCGACGTTGTTCGTGGGCACGTCCGTCGTCACCGGTTCGACGCCCGGCGCTGCGGCTACGTCCGGTCCACCCAGACGCAGTTCCGCCGTCGGCCGATCCGCCAGGGCCGTGCCGCGGAGCGTCAGCTGGAAGTCCGGCGCGATCCCCGCAGTGCTCACGATTTGCAGCGTGTCCAGCATCTCGCCGGCCGTCAAGGGATCGAACAGTAATTCCAGGGTCAGACTCTGCTGCGGGTCCAGCGTCTGTCCGGAGAGCGCTGCGGCATTGACAATCGAGAACCCGCGGCTGCCATCAGCCAGCGTCAGCGACGCGATATTCAGCGGAGCCACGCCCCAATTGACCACGTCGAACTGGAACGAGGCCAAATTGCCGCCCGCGCCGTCGGCCGCCACGGGGGCCACTTCGTACGACTCATCGGCCAGTCCGTAGAATTCGCCGTCGACGTACTGCAGCGCGATCTCCGGGGACACCGCCGGGTCGCCCTCGTCGTCCAGGCCGTTGATATTCTTAAAGAAGACGTGCAGATAGAAATTGTCCCGCCACAGCTTCAGCTCCTCCACCAGCGGCATCTCGCCGTTGGGCGCCAAGCCCACGGCCGCGCGCAGCAGTCCCAAGGTGACCGGCTTGAACTCGCGTTTGACGTCCGTCGGACGGCTGTTGTTCATCAAGTCGCCGTAGGGCTTGCAGATGCCACCGTTCTCGCCGGGATTCACCTGTTTGCAGGCCGCCGTCCCGTGCGGCCCGGCGCCGGCCGGCAGAGCGGCGTTGAGGTACGCTTCGTTCAGACCCAGCGTGTGGGCGATTTCGTGGCTGACCGTGTTGGCCACGTTCTGGGCCAAGGTGATGGTCCCCGTGTAGTTCATCTTGTTCGTGATACCGTAGTCGCCCGAGTTCGTCAGACGCTCGTTGATCAGGTCCGACAGCACCCATTGCTGAGCCGCCTCGGAAATGTCCAGGTTGTAGGTGTTCCTAGTCACCGGGTCGGTGCGGCCGCGCGTGCCCACCAGGGCCTGGAATGCCGCCACGTCGTAGTCATAGCGATCAGCATTGCCGTTCAAACCCGGCCCCTTGTCGCCCCAGGCGGTGCGGACGTTCGCGCCGGCGTTTTCCTTCTGCACGGTGATGACACTGGCGAGCGAACTAAAATCCTTCTTCACTTCATCGAACAGCGCATTGGCTACCGCCGTAGCGCGGGCCGCCAGGTCGCCGCCCTTCCAGCTGCCGTCCGGATTACGGTCGTCGGGCATGAAGCCGGCGAACTCGGCGGCGAATTTCGCGGACACACGGGTCGTCGTGTTGTCGGCAAACCGGTAGAAGATGTTCCCCGCCGCGCTCTTCCGCAACGCTTGGATCACGGTCACGAAGTGGGCCGCAAAGCCGCTGGCGTCCACGCTGACGATCGTCTTGCCCACGGCCTTGCCCGTCGCCTGGACCTCGCCCACCTGGAGATTCGAGATGCCGCCCTTAAACGGGACCTTGGCCGTGATCGAGACCGAATCGGTCAGAGACTGGTACGTTCCGTCGGCCGCCGTGCTGACGTCCGCCGCCGCCGGGTCGAACTTCCATTCGGCCTCGCCGGCCCCGCGCACGGCCGGGCCGTAGTCGAACGGCTTGGTGCCGGAGCCGGCGAACGTCGTGTCGATGCCGCCCGGGATCCGCAGCCAGACGTTCTTGGTCCGCACGAAACCGCCCGCCCCGTCAGCCGACGTGCGGAGAAAGACGGCCGTGTCGCCCGTCTTGTCCTTGGCTTGCCCGGCGTCAACCACGTCGATCCAACGGTACAGCAGAAACGTGCGGATGTCCCGCTCCACGGAGCCGTCGGCCTTGGTGCGGATCTCCGTCACTTTGATCTTCGAGCCGTACAGCACGTCCCGGAACAACTCGCGGAACCGGCCTTCGAAGAGCTCCGCATAGGTCTTCGCCTCGCCCCAGAACCTTTCCACTTTGCCGGAACCCGCCAGCAGCGTGAAGCTCTGGCTGACCAGGTCGAGCGAACCTGACTTCTTCATGAACGTGGACAGCGGCCCATCCACCTCGATGTACACCGTGAGCTTTTCCTTTTTGTCTTCCTCCACCGGATCGCGGACCGGGGCGCATTGACCACCGCCCGGCGGCGGGTCCTTCGGCGGCGGACCCGGCGGCGCCAGCCAGAGCAGGTCGAGGTGCAGCAGGTCGCCGGTTTCGCCGGTGATGAAGGGCAACCTTTCCGGCAGGTGCTCCGTGACCCTTTCGCCGGGCTTGGGCAGGGACGGCAGCGGAGGCGCACCGGCCGAACAGGCGTCCGCGCCCGGCGGCGTCAGCCCGTGCCAGCCGGGATGCGTGATGCCCGTATCGGGGTCCGTGGTCACCGACCGGCCGTCCGGCGACACCGTCGCCGTGCCCTCGATCACCAGCCGCCCCGTGGTGTGGTCGAACGACAGCAAATTCAGCTTGGTGCCCGGCGCGGCGTGGAAGATGTTGGGAAACGTCATCGGCGCGGGCGCCGAGAAATTGCTGATCCCCGGCGCCTGGATCGTGATGTCGAACGTGTGCTCCAGCACGCCCGGCGGCAGCATGTCGCGGACCAGTTCGGGCGGCACCGTGCTGATGCCCACCTGGCCGTTGGTCAAGGGCAGCCCATCCGCGCCGATCAGGCTGTCCGGCTGGATCTCCAGCGTCAGCAGCGTCCGCTGCTCGGGCGTCAAATTGGGCGCGGATTCCGCGTCCACCCCCAGCACCGTCGTTTCGTCAGCGTCGACCGCTTGCAGCAGCGACGTCCGCAGCCGTGGCAGGTACACGCCGACCTCGTGCATCATGGCCGCCTGGATCGGGTCCGGCTCCATCGCCTGCATCACGTGGTTGACTTCGCCCGGCTGGATCTGCAGGTCCATGACCATTTCCGGGAAGTAGAAGCCGGCGGGAGCGTTGGCCGCCGTCAGGCCGTCCGTGACCAACTTGACGTTGCCCGCCGGCACCGACGTCAACTCGAAATACCCGTCCGCGCCCGTGAACAACGCCTGGTCCTCGCGTCCCAGGATGTAGATCTTGGCCCCCTCGATCGGCAGCAGGTACACGTCGTCCGCGGTCATCAGCACGCCGTCCGCTCCCGCCCGGACGTCGTCCGGCGTGCCGGGCTTCAGGTCCGGACCGGGATCGGCCAGGATGCCCGCGATCGACGTGTTGGGCAGGTCCGTGCGGGACACGGTGGTGAACGAGAACTGGAAGGGGCCGCCCGGCGTACCGTCGCCGTCCGCGTCCAGCACCGCACCGTCCGCAGCCAGAATGCCAGCCCCGTCCACCGTCACCGTCACCTGCGACGCACCGGGCAGGGGATTGCGGAAGAACAGCCAGGCGAAGGCGCCGCCGGTGGCCGGCACGATGGTGGCCGGCAGCCGGTTGCCGGCGGCGTCGCTGGCGAAGAAATCAAGGGAGTTCAGGGTCGAGGCCTCGACGGGTCTGGTAAAGTCGATCCGCGGCCGGAACGTCACGCCGACCTCCGTGGCACCGGCGGAAGGCACGTGCGACGCGATCTGGAACGGCACGCGCGCGGGCAGATTCACGTGCCGAGTCACCGTGGCCGTGTGCCCCGCTGCGTCGCGGGCCGTGACGGTCAGCACGTGGTCGCCCGGGGCCATTTGCGACAGGTCCAGGGCCGTGCGGAAGCCGCCGCTGTCCGGCGACACGATCAGCGGCCGGGACGTCCCGCCGTCCCAGCGGTGGCTGAGCGCGGCCAGCGCCGAGCCGGTCCCGTCGGCCGTCCCGGACAGTTCGGCGCCGTCCGCCAGCGTGCCGCCTTCGCCGGGCGCTTCGAGCGTCACCGTCGGCAACCGCGTATCCAGCGTGAAGGCGAACGCCGTTTGGGCCGTGTTGCCTGCCGCGTCGCGGGCCTGCCACACCACCGTGTGCGGTCCGTCGTCGCTGCCGTCCAGGGCCAGGGCCGTCGGCAGCGAGAACAACCCCGACACATCGAACGCCAACGGTGCCGCCGCTCCGCCGTCCAGCGAAAACTCTAGGCCGGCAACGCCCGACAGGTTGTCCAGCACCCGGCCGGCCAACGTCACGTTCTGCGGCGTCACGAGTCCCGGTTCGGCGTCGATCAGGACCACCGGGGCGCGGACGTCGGTGCTGACCGAGAAGGCATCCAGCACGTCGGCGGCCAAGTTGCGGCCGGCATTCAGACCGTCCTGGTTCGCGAACCCGAAGTGGATCCCGCCGTAGATGCGGCTCCGCCCGGCCTCTTCGGCCGCGGCCTGGAAACTGGCGAAGGTCCGCTCCACCCCCGGCAAGCCGATTGAACCCGTCGTGAAGCTCACGCTGTCCCCAAACGCTGCTGTCAACACGGCCGCGGCGGCGCCGCTGTACGTGCTGTGCCCCGAAACGTATTCCGGAAAGGCGGGCGTGACCAGCAGCGGAGTCCAGTTCGCATCCGCCGTCGTGGCCGGATTCCCGTCGTCAGCCGCACTGGGAATGGCCGTAACCGGCCGCCAGAACTCGTGAGCGAATTTGGCGTCCCAAGCCACGATCGAGGAGTCCGCCAGGGTCACGTTCAACTGGGCAAACAGCCGCGCGTTGTCCGCCAAGCTGTTGCCGGTCTCGCGGGCGATCTGAGCCGCGATCTGGTTCCAGTGCCCCGGCGGCGTGTAGGTCCCCGGATTGTCCGCCCAGAAGCGGGCGATTTGCGTCTGCTCCGCCGTGCGCGACGTGCTGTCGGCGCGGCCCAGAAGTTGGACTTCGTTCAGGGCCGCGGCATAGGCGGAACTGCCCAGGTCCGGCGGGCCAGCCGGCCGGAATTGATCGGGACGGGTCATCAGGAACGGTTCCAGCGTCGCCCACTGCGGCAGCAACGCCGGGGCAAACATCGGCAGCGTAGGCCGCCACACGCCGGGCTGGTCGCCGCCCGCGTAGGGCTCGAAATCGTCCCACCCGTCGCGGGCCCGCAGAGCGATCATCGCCTCTGCGGCCGCCCGGCCGACGGCGGCCCCCTCCGTTTCGCTCGCTCCGTCGGGAACGCCAGTCAGGAAGGTGGTCAAGGCGGCGTCCAACGCGGTCTGCTGGGCAGGATAAGCATAGACCAACACCCGGTGCGCAGCTGCCCCGACGGCGGCTTCCGCCGAACTACCCGGCGGCGCATCCAGCGCCGCGTACAGGCCGGGAGTGCCCTCGATCGCGCTCACCGCGTCATACACCGCCGCGTGGACCATCGCCAGGTTTCGCGAGGCGACGGGCGGCACCGTGGCGTCCAGGCGGATGACGTCCAGCACGATCTGGTTCCAGGTCAACACGGGGTCCGCTCCCTCCGCCGCAACGTCGCGTGTCAACGTGGCCTGCGACTGCCGCTCGTTGCCTGCCAAGTCGGCGGCGATCACGGTCAGCGGATTGGCGCCCACCTGGAGTTCGACGCCGGGGGCCTGAAAACCGCCTCGGAGGCTCGCCAGCGCATCCAGATTCCGCTCCAGCAAGCGGAGCTGAGCACCCGCTTCCGTCCGCCCGACCAGCGTCACACGTCGGGCCGTGGTGATCCCGTCTCCGGCCACGCCGGTATCCGATCCGGCAGACAAGTCGAATTGCACCTCCGCGGGTGGCACCGTATCCAGCTGGAACACCAACTCGACCGGGGCCGACACATTCCCTCGCGCATCGCTGGCCCACACCACGACCCGATGCTCGCCGTCGGCCGTCCCATCCCGCGGCATGCCTGGATCGAACGCGAACGTCCCGTCCCAGGACACGGCGGCGGTCGCGGGCGAACCGCCGTCCACCGTGAACGTCAAGCCGGCAATGCCTGTGACGTCTACCGCCCGGCCCGAGACCGTGGGATTCTTGGTCAGGCTATCCTGGTTTGTCGTGCCGAGGGGGCCAGTATCGACATTCAGCCCCGCCGCAACGGTCGGCGGCGCGGAGTCCCCGTTCAACGCGTTGATGACGGCCAAGACGTCGATTGGGTGCAATTCTCCATCGCCGTTGACATCCAACCAAGGGGCTTGCGGGTGCAACGCACGATCGGGAAGCTGGCCATCACGGGAACTGTACCGTCGGCCGTTGATGTCGTTGATACAAATCAAGACGTCCTGAGGTTCCGCCACGCCGTCAGCGTCGACGTCGTTTGGAACGAAAGGGTTCTGCCAATCCGACGCCAGCAACAAACGCGGCTCCAGAAACTCGACCTGAGGACCGCTCCGCCGGCGACGGAACCGTGGCGACGTGCGTCGCTTGTTGCACTTCCGGGTCGCTCCGGGACGCGGCCGGCCGCGAAGAAACAGAGACCGGTGCATGGAATTACCCCCACAGCGAAGAGAAAGGTTACCGTTGACCAACGGGCTGCGCCGCAATTCCAGAAGTGAGTCGCCACCAGGGCGACAACAAACTCTATTGACTCATCATCAGGAAACCAACCCATGCGTTTTGGGGATCTCGGAGGTTCCTTCCAACCGCACGGTAAACGATCATCATGCGACAATATATTCACTCTTGATGCATAAATCAACAAATTGGCGAAATCGCCTTGGGGCAAGCAGTTGGGATGCGGATGTCGGCACTTGATCTTGGTAAGCGAGTCAGCTATAACGGGGGGCGTGGCATTTCATTGGGTCGCGGTCGCCCGCAACGCGATGCCGGCCGCGGCGACGATATTTGCCCGCGTTCCAGTGAACGCCGCTAGTGCGCCCTAAGAAAATTCTTGAAATCGCCTGTTGACGGCTCACTCGCGGACGATATATTGTTCATGCAGAGGTCATGAAGTATGCTGTCAGCCACTTCCCAACATGCCGTTCGCGCTTTGGCCCACATGGCTCACTTGCCCGTGGGCGAGTCCATTCTGGGCCGGGAACTGTCGGATCTAGCCGGCATTCCCGCGAACTTCTTGGCCAAGATCATGTTGGCCCTGCGCAATGCGGGGATCGTGGATGCAACCCGGGGACTGGGCGGCGGTTACCGGCTGCTGAAAAGCCCCGACCAGATTACACTGATGGAGGTCGTCGAGCTGTTTGACGGTATCAATGCTCGCCCGGGCTGCTTCCTGGGTGAGAAACACGCCTGCAATGACCAAGAAGCGTGTTCGGCCCATGCGGGCTGGAAAGTCGTCTGTGAAACGTACCTCCGCTACATGACCACGACGACGATTGCGGACATCGGCCTGAAGGAACGAAGCCCCCGGCCTCGACTCCATAGCCTTTCTCGCTAGGAGACCTAAACCCCGTGAACGATCGATCCCGTTTTTGGATCTATAAGTTGATTAGTACATCAACAATGAATATATACCGTACGGGGCCGAGCCGGGCGGGGATTTGGGCAGGCCTGGCCATCGTGCTGGCGTCAGGGTCGCTCCGCGGCCAGGAGACGGCGCAGTTCTTTCGCCAGAATTGCGCCAGCTGCCACACCATCGGCGGCGGACGACTGACGGGGCCGGACTTGAAAAACGTCGCCAAACGAAAAGAGCGAGATTGGCTGGTCAGGTTCGTTCAGAATCCGACCGCCGTGTTGAACGCCGGCGATGCGTATGCTCTGAAACTGAAAGACGAGGCTCGCGGGGCGGTGATGCCGGCAATCCCGGGGATGACCCGCGAGCGGGCCGACGCCTTGCTGCAGTTGATCGAGGCCGAATCGGCGCTCCCGGAGTCGCAGTTCAAGAGCATCGTGGTATCGACGGAGCCGTACACGGAGCGGGAGATCGAGCAAGGGCGGCGGTACGTGCTGGGCACGGCGCGCCTGGTCAACGGCGGCGCTGCCTGCCTCAGCTGCCATTCGGTGCACGGCACGGGGCCGCTGGGCGGCGGGCGGCTGGGGCCGGACCTGACTCGCGTCTACCAGCGGCTCGGCGGCGACGCGCCCCGCAAAAACCTGACCGCCTGGTTGACGGCGCCGGCCACGCCGACGATGTCGCCGCTCTTCCGCTCGCGCCCGCTCACGAAAGAGGAAATCCACGGTCTGGTAGCGTTTTTCGAGCATAGCGCTCGCAGCGGCGGCGAAAGCGATGCCAGCGGGTCTCTGGCCTATCTGCTGCTGGGCGTGATGGTGGCCGTGGGCGTGTTGGCGGGGATGGATGCGATCTGGCGGAATCGCTTTCAAAGTGTCCGCCGAGCCTTAGTGTGGTCGGCCCGCAAATCTGCCGGTACGCATTAGCGTCCGATTCGTGCAGGGCCCACGGAGAACCGGGGGCTGACGCTCCACGGTGAAGAATCGTTCGGATCGATGCGAGGGTAATGGCCTGATCTTCCAGGCGACTCGGCCTGGGTTGCGAACAAGAAAGCGAAACCGCATGTCTGCACGTGACGCGATCGCCTGGATCAAGGACGAAACGAACCCCGACTTGCGCGGCTGGGAGGAGTTCTATCGGAACCGCTGGCAGCATGACAAGGTGGTCCGCAGCACTCACGGTGTGAACTGCACGGGCGGCTGCACGTGGATGATCCACGTCAAGGACGGCCTCGTAACATGGGAAATGCAGGGCCTGGACTATCCGCCGCTGGATCCATCGCTGCCGCCGTACGAGCCGCGCGGGTGCCAGCGCGGGATTTCGTACTCGTGGTACCTGTACAGCCCGCTGCGCGTGAAGTACCCGTACATCCGCGGGGCGCTGCTGGATCTGTGGAAAAAGGCGTGCGGCGAGCACGACGATCCGGTGGCGGCCTGGAAGTCGTTGGTCGGCGACCCGGCCAAGCGGCAGCGCTGGCAGCAGGCCCGCGGCAAGGGTGGTTTCCGCCGCACCGACTGGGACACGGTCCTGGAACTGATTGCGGCCTCGCAAGTCCACACGATCCAGGCCCACGGGCCGGACCGAATTATCGGCTTCTCGCCGATCCCGGCCATGTCGATGATCAGCTACGCCGCCGGGTCGCGGATGCTGCAGCTGATGGGCGGCGTGTCGCTGTCGTTCTACGACTGGTACTGCGACCTGCCGTCGGCGTCGCCGGAGACGTGGGGCGAGCAGACGGACGTGCAGGAATCGGCCGACTGGTACAACGCCAAGCTGCTGGCCGTGACGGGTTCGAACCTGAACATGACCCGTACGCCGGATTGCCATTTCGCGGCCGAGGCCCGCCATAACGGGACCAAGATGTGGGTCTTTTCGCCCGACTTCAATCAGGTCGCCAAGTACGCGGACGACTGGGTGGCCGTCAATGCGGGCCAGGACGGGGCTTGGTGGATGGCAGTGAACCACGTGCTGCTGAAGGAGTTTCACCACGACCGGCAGGTGCCATATTTTATCGACTATGCGAAGAAGTTCACCGACGCGCCGTACCTGGTCGAGCTGGTCCCTGACCACGTAGACGCGTCTGGCCGAGACGCGCAGCCAGTCTCGGAGAAACCGGGCCACGTGGGCTACCGGCCGGGCCAGATGCTGCGGGCCAACCTGCTGGCCAGGTACGCCACGGAGGAAAACGGCGACTGGAAGTTCCTGATGTGGGACCAGGCCAGCGACGGGCCCAAGATGCCGATGGGCAGTTCCGGCCACCGCTGGGGCCAGACGCAAGGCAAGTGGAACCTCGAATTGAAAGACGGGGCGGACGGCAGCCCGATCGACCCGGTGCTCACGTTCCTATCCGGGCACGACGAAGTCGTGTCAGTGACGCTGGACAACTTCGCCGACGGCGGGACGCTGGCGCGGGGCGTGCCGGTCAGGCGAGTGCAGACGGCCGATGGCCGGACGGTGACGGTGGCCACGGTGTACGACCTGTTGATGGCCCAGTACGGCGTGCCGCGGGGACTGGGCGAGGGCTACCCGGCCGACTACAACGACGCCGAGGCGCCCTACACGCCCGCCTGGTCCGAAAAGTACACGGGCATGGGCCGCGAGACGCTGATCCGGTTCGCCCGCGAGTGGGCCGTGACGGCCGAGAAGACCAACGGCAAGTGTACGATCATCATCGGAGCCGGCATCAATCACTGGTACCACGCAAACCTGATGTATCGGGCCGGCATTCATGCCTTGATGTTCTGCGGCTGCATCGGCGTCAACGGTGGCGGCCTGGCCCATTACGTGGGCCAGGAGAAACTGGCCCCGCAGGAACCTTGGTCGGCGATCGCCATGGGCCGCGACTGGCAGCCGGCGGCCCGTCTGCAAAACGCGCCCAGTTTCCACTATGTCCACACGGACCAGTGGCGCTACGAAAAGGATTTCACCGACTATCACACCGTGCCGCAGACGCCGGACGGCCAGCCGGTTGTCGGCGGCCACACGATCGACCATCAGATCCGCGCGGTGCGAAACGGCTGGCTGCCGTTCTACCCACAGTTCCAGAAGAATTCCCTGGACTTGGTGCGCGAAGCGGAAGTGGCCGGGGCGAAAACGGAACCCGAGATCGTGAAGTACGTCGTCGACCAGCTGAAGTCGCGCAATCTGAAGTTCTCCGTGGAAGACCCGGATGCGCCGGAGAACTGGCCGCGAGTCTGGTTCATCTGGCGCGGCAACGCGCTGATGTCCAGCGCCAAAGGCCACGAGTATTTTCTCAAGCACTACCTGGGCACGCACACCAATGCGATTGCCGAGGATCTGGCCGGCGATGCGGTTCAGGACGTCGTCTGGCATGAGCAGGCGCCGCTGGGCAAGTTGGACCTGGTCGTCGACCTCAACTTCCGCATGGACACGTCGGCCTTGTACTCGGACATCGTGCTGCCGGCGGCTACCTGGTACGAGAAGGCGGACTTGAATTCGACCGACATGCACAGCTTCATTCACCCGCTGTCGGCCGCCGTGCCGCCGTGCTGGGAATCGAAGAGCGACTGGCAGATCTTCAAGGCGATCGCCAAGCGATTTTCACAACTGGCCGCGCGGCACTTCCCGGAACCAGTCCGTGACATCATCGCCGCCCCACTGGCCCACGATAGCGCAGCCGAAATCGCCCAGCCGCAGATCCGGGACTGGATCAGCGGCGAGGTCGAACCCATCCCCGGCAAGACGATGCCGGCCCTCCGCGTGGTGACCCGCGACTACCGGAATCTCTGGAACCAGTTCACCGCCTTCGGCCCGCTGGCCCGCGACAACGGCTTGAACGCGCACGGCACCAGCTACGCCATCGCGGACGAGTACGCGGCGGCGATCCGCGAGCGGCCGACCGTGACGTTCGACGGACAACGGCTGTTGTCCATCGCCGAGGACGAACAGGTCTGCGATGCGATCCTGCGATTCGCGACGGTGACCAACGGCGAGTTGGCCCACCGTTCGTACCAGAACATGGAGAAGAAGGTCGGGCTGCCGCTAACGCACCTGTCCGAACCCTACCGCGGCACGCGGATCTCGTACAAGGAATTACAGAGCCAGCCGCGGCGGTTCATCAACAGCCCGATGTGGTCGGGCCTGGTCACCGGCGGCCGGGCCTACTCGCCGTTCACCTACAACGTCGAATGCCTGGTGCCGTGGCGGACGCTGACCGGGCGGCAGCACTTCTACCTGGACCATCCGCTGTACCTGCAGTTCGGCGAGCACTTGCCCACGTACAAGCCCAAGCCGCTGCCGACGCAGTACGCGGACCTGAAATTCAGCACCGAAGTTGGGCCGACCCTGATGCTGAACTACCTGACGCCGCACGGCAAGTGGCACATTCACAGCACGTACGGCGACAACGAGAGGATGACGGTCTTGTCGCGCGGCTGCGAACCGTTGTGGATCAACGACCGCGACGCGGCGGCGATCGGGATCAACGACAACGACTGGGTCGAAGTGCACAACGACAACGGCGTCGTGGTCACGCGGGCCGCGGTCAGCGCCCGCATCCCGCGGGGCATCTGCATCCAATACCACTCGCCGGAACGGACGTATTCGGTGCCGAAAAGTCCGCTGCGCAAGTTCCGCCGGGCCGGCGGGCACAACAGCCTGACCCGCACGCGGCTGAAACCGAACCTGATGGCCGGCGGTTACGGACAATTCACCTTCCACTTCAACTACTGGGGGCCCATCGGCTGCAACCGGGACACACACATCCTGGTCCGCAAGCTGCCGGAGTTGGTGTGGTGAAGTGGGCGAGAGTTTGGGAGGACCTTCGGCTCGCAATCGCATCGTTTAGCCGCGACCCAACGGGGAGCGCGAGCGTTGGCATACGTAATGCAACGACCGCCGCGCTCCCCGTTGGGTCGCGGTTAAACGAACTATGAACTAAGGACCGCATTGATGGACGTTCGCTCGCAGATCTCCATGGTTTTCCATCTCGACAAGTGCATCGGCTGCCACACTTGTAGCATCGCCTGCAAGAACGTGTGGACGGACCGCAAGGGCACCGAGTATATGTGGTGGAACAACGTCGAGACCAAGCCCGGCACGGGCTATCCGACGGCCTGGGAGGACCAGGAAAAGTACCAGGGCGGCTGGGAAGTGAACGGCAAGCTGCAGTTGAAGTCGACCAGCAAAGCCAAGGTGATCTTCAATACCTTCCACCACCCGCACATGCCCAGCCTGGACGACTACTACGAGCCGTGGACGTACAGCTACGGCGACCTGTTCATCGCGCCGGAAGGGCCCGATCAACCCGTGGCACGGCCGATCTCGAAGATCACCGGCGAACCGATCGAGGTCGAGGCCGGGCCGAACTGGGACGACGATTTGGGCGGCTCGCCGGTCTACGCCGCGAACGATCCCAACCTGGACGCGCTGAGTCCGGACCAGCGGGAGCAGCTCTTCGCCGTCGAGCGGCTGGTGTTCTTCTACTTCCCGCGGATCTGCAATCACTGCCTGAACCCGGCCTGTGTGGCGGCGTGCCCGTCCGGAGCGCTGTACAAGCGGGGCGAAGACGGGATCGTGCTGCTGGACCAGAAGCGCTGCCGAGCCTGGCGGGCCTGCGTGGCCGCCTGTCCGTACAAGAAGACGTTCTACAACTGGTCCACCGGCAAGTCGGAGAAGTGCATCTTGTGCTTTCCACGCGTGGAGACGGGCCAGGCGCCGGCCTGCTTCCATAGTTGCGTGGGCCGCATCCGCTACCTGGGTGTGCTGCTGTACGACGCCGAGCGGATCGAGCAGGTGGCCCGCACGCCGGACGAAGGACTGATCGAAGCCCAGCGGTCGCTGATCCTGGACCCGCACGATCCGGAAGTGATCGCCGCCGCGCGGCAAAACGGCGTGCCTGAGTCCACGATCGAAGCGGCCCAAAAGTCTCCGGTCTACCAGTTCGTCAAAGTCTGGAAGATCGCCCTGCCGCCGCACCTGGAGTTCCGCACGTTGCCCATGCTGTTCTATGTGCCGCCCATGTCGCCGGTGATGTCCAGCCGACAGGGCGAGGTGCTGGAGCATAACAGCGACGACCTGTTCCACGACATCGACCAGGCGCGCGTGCCGCTCGAGTTCCTGGCCCGCATGTTCGGCGTCGGTAGCGAGGCGAAGCTGCGGTACGCCTTGTGCAAACAGAAAGCCGTCCGCTGGTATCGGCGAGCGCTGACCGTGGGCGACGTGAGGCTGGAGGACGCTCGGCGGATGCTGCACGCAGCCGAGTGCAGCGAAGAGGAGGCGGAAGCGATCTACCGGCTGACGTCGCTGTGTACGTTCGACGACCGCTTCGTGATCCCGGCCGCGCATCGCGAGCAAGCGTTGGAAATGCTGGCCGATCCGATGGAGCGCCGCCAGGCCACGGGCTTCGGCTTCCTGGAAGCACCGCAGCGAGGACTGTAACAATGACGGGCAGTTCAACCACTACCCAGTGGGGATCGTGGGAAGTAAGATGCGACGGCGTCTTTGCGATTCCCGCGCTCCCCGTTGGGTCGCGGTTAAACGAAGTGATGACACCTGAGGAAAGCCAGTCACGATCTGGAGCTATTCGATGACACTCACACTCGACGAATGCCGAGTGCCGGAATGTGGGCCACAGTCCACCGACTGTCAGGCGACGGGCAGTGCCTTGGCCTACGCCCTGGCGTATCCGGTCGATGGCTATGACGAACGACTTGCAGAGGCCCTGGCGGCCGTCCGTCGCGGCGCCCCGGAAGCCGCCGAACGGCTGGCGGCGTTTTGTGACGCCGTGCGGCCATTGACGCCCCAGCAGCGCGAGGAACTGTACACGCGCACGTTCGACATCAACCCGGTCTGCTCGCTGGAGATCGGCTGGCAGCTGTTCGGCGAAGAGTACCATCGCGGGGCGCTGCTGGTCCGTTTGCGGAGCGAACTGCGACGGCACGGCATCGAAGAGTCCACCGAACTGCCCGATCATCTGACGCACGTGTTGCCGCTGCTGGACCGCATGTCGCCCGCCGAAGCCCAGTCGTTCGCGTCGTGCTGCGTCATCCCGGCCGTGGACAAGATGCTGGTCGCTTTCGAGGGCGCGCAGAACCCCTACGGCGACGCGCTGCTGGCTGTCGGCCTGCTCTTGAAACAACGCTTCGTCGCCACTTCCGCGGGAGGTCTTCCATGAACGGCATCGCACCGACGCTGGCAACGCTGTTGTTTGCCATTCTGCCCTACGTGGCCCTGTTCACGTTCCTGCTGGTCACGATCCAGCGGTACCGTTCGCGGGCTTTTACGTACTCGAGCCTGTCGTCGCAGTTCCTGGAGAACCGGCAGCACTTTTGGGCCCTGGTGCCGTTCCATTACGGGATCATCATTCTGCTGTTCGGCCACCTGATCGGGCTGCTGATTCCGCGGGCCGTGCTGCTGTGGAACAGCCATCCGTTGCGGCTGTACGTGCTGGAGGTCACCGCGCTGGCGTTCGGCGTGTTGACGCTGGTGGGGCTGTTGAGTCTGGTGGTCCGGCGTCTGCAGGCTCACAAGGTCCGCGTGACGACCAGCGCCGCCGATTGGATCGTATACGTGCTGCTGCTGGTCCAGGTAGCCGCCGGGATCGCGGTCGCCGTGCTGTATCCTTGGGGCACGTCGTGGTATGCCGCGGCGGCCGCGCCGTATCTGCAGTCGGTGTTCCTGCTGCAGCCGGACACCAGTTACGTGGCGGCCATGCCGTGGCTGGCGCAGCTGCACATCGTCAACGCGTTCGTGATCATCACGTTGTTTCCGTTCACGCGGCTGGTCCACATCCTCGTGATTCCCAATCCGTACCTGTGGCGCAAGCCGCAGGTGGTGCGGTGGTATGGCCGGGGGCAGGCAGAGACGGGAAAGTAACCACGACGGGGTCGGGAGACCCGCGCCGAGCGCGGACTGGAGACGACAACGAGGGGAAGGACGATATGCACGGCGACTTGACGCTTGCAGACCAGCGGCGGGGACGGTGGGTCCTCGCCATGAACACGCTGGCATTCACGGTCTGCTTCATGGCCTGGATGCTCAACGGCGTGCTGATCACCTTCCTGGTGGACAACGGCGTCCATCGCTGGGATCCGGCCGAGATGGGCTGGCTGATCGGCATCCCGGTCCTGAGCGGTTCGATTTTCCGGCTGCCCGCGGGTCTGGCGACGGACAAGTGGGGCGGACGCGTTGTGTTCGCGGTGCTGCTGGTGATCTCCGCAGCGGCGATGTACACGGTGTCCTGGTGTAACCGTTATTGGGAGTTCTTCTTCGCCGGCCTGGGGTTTGGGTTGTGCGGAACCAGTTTCGCCGTCGGCATCGCCTACACGTCGGTCTGGTTCCCCAAGGCGCGGCAGGGGCTGGCGCTGGGGATTTTCGGGGCGGGCAACGCCGGAGCGGCGTTGACCAGTTTCGGAGCGCCGTGGGTCCTCCGCTGGCTGACCAACGGCGGTGAAGACATTGAGGCCTGGCGGAACTTGCCTAAGCTGTACGCCGGGATCTTGCTGGCGATGGGCATCCTGTTCGCCCTAACCACGACGAACCGGTTGCCGGTCGGCAGTGCGCAGAAGACCATGCTCCAGCGGCTGGAGCCGCTGAAATACGTCCGCGTGTGGCGATTCGGGCTGTACTACTTCTTCGTCTTCGGCGGCTTCGTCGGGCTGGCCCAATGGCTGGTGCCGTACTACGTCAACGCCTATGGCACCACGGTGGCCCTCGCCGGGGCGCTGGCGGCGTGCAACAGCCTGCCGTCGGGCGTCATTCGGGCGCTGGGCGGCTGGATGTCGGACCACTGGGGCGCGCGGACCGTCATGTACTGGGTCTTCGGCCTGTCGCTGATCTGCTGCCTGGCTCTGTCCGTGCCGCAGATGGACATCCACGCACCGGGCAGCGGCGTCACGGCCCGCTTCGCCGGGACCGTCGAACAAGTGACCGAAAGCGAAATCGTCGTCCGGGCGCCGAAGGCCGGCGTGACTTCCTACCCGCTGCAACACAAACCGGGCGAACTGGTGACGCTCGAAGAACGTAATTCCGGCTTGCTCGTCTGGCCGCGCTCGATGGCCTGGCAGGAAGCGGTCGTTAAGCCGGGCGAAAAGGTGGCCAAGAAACAACTGCTGGCCCGGGGCGTCACCGAGATCTTCTTCCAGGCCAATATCTGGATCTTCACCGTCTTGAGCCTGCTGCTGGGCGCGGTCATGGGGGTCGGCAAAGCCGCCGTGTACAAGCACATCCCGGACTACTTCCCCTACGACGTCGGCGTCGTGGGCGGTATCGTCGGCGTGCTGGGCGGATTGGGCGGGTTCGTCTGTCCGGTCATCTTCGGCTACCTGCTGAAAGCCACCGGGCTGTGGACCAGCTGTTGGATCTTCTTCTTTGTGTTGGTTGCCGTCTGTCTCGTGTGGATGCACATGGTGATCCGCCGCATGCTCCAGCAGAAGGCGCCGCACCTGATGCATCAGATGGAGACCATCCATGAGGCTCACGGCCGGGGCGTGCGCGGCGAACCGCAGCCCGCCGTTGGCATCACGGTGCTGACCCCGGTTCCGATGCTGGCGAAGGAGGCAGAGTGACGATGACACGATTAGAGCGATGGGATGTCGAGGACGCGGCGTTCTGGGACGCCACGGGCAAGCGAATTGCGTACCGCAATCTGTGGACGTCGATTCCCAACTTGCTGTGCGGTTTTGCGGTGTGGATGCTGTGGAGTGCCCTCATCGTCCGCATCCAAACGCTGCACGACGGCGATCCGGAGTTGTTCGCCTTCCCCGGCCCCGGCGGCCAGCCGCTCGACGGCGACGCCTACCGGGCGTTGCTGTACCTGCTGCCGGCCGTGGCGGGACTGGCCGGGGCGACGTTGCGGATCCCGAATTCCTTCATGGTCGCGATCTCGGGCGGCCGAAACGTCAAGACGCTGACGACCCTGCTGCTGATCCTGCCGGCCCTGGGGACCGGGCTGGCGCTGCAAAACCCGCAGACGTCCTTTACGACGCTGCTCGTCTTGGCGGCCCTGTCGGGTGTCGGCGGCGGCGCCTTCGCTTCGTCAATGTCCAACATCAGCTTCTTCTTTCCCAAGCGAATTCAGGGGCTGGCCTTGGGCCTGAACGCCGGCCTGGGGAATCTGGGCGTCAGCGTCATGCAGTTCATGGTTCCTTACGTGATCTGCTTCGGCGTCTTCGGTCCTCTCGGCGGGCCCGGTTATGCGAGCAGCATAGGCCCCGTCTGGATTCAGAACGCAGGGTTGGCCTGGGTCCCGATCCTAGGCGTGTGCGCGACGCTGGCCGGACTGCGGATGACCAACCTGCCGATCCATGGCTGCGGTCCGTTTCCGCTGGCAGCCGTGCGGTACGTTTGGCTGGAGTTGTTGGGGTTCGCCGGCGCGGCGGCGGGCATCGTGCTGATGCTCCAGTTGCAGCTGCCGGAACTGATCGAGATGTTCCTCGTCGTGCTGGCCGCCGTAGCGGTCACGCTGGTGCTGTTGCGGTTCGCCACGCCGCAGGCGATTCGCGGCAACCTGCGGAAACAGTTCGCCGTGTTTCGCAACAAGCACAACTGGGTCATGACCTGGCTGTACGTGATGACCTTCGGTTCATTTATCGGCTACTCGGCGGCCTTTCCCAAGCTGATCGCGGACGTGTTCGGTTACGTACGGGTCGACTCCAACGGCGTGCTGCTGGCCGAGCCGATGAAACTGGCCGAGGCCCCCAATGCCCTGACGTTCGCCTTCCTGGGCGCGCTGGTCGGGTCGTTGGTGCGGCCCATCGGCGGCTGGCTCAGCGACCGCTTCGGCGGCGCCCGCGTGACGCACTGGGACACGCTGGCGATGATCGTCGCCGCGTTGGGCGTGGCCTTTTGCGTGATGAAGGCCCGTTTCTCGCCGACGCCGGGAACCTGGTTCGTACCGTTCCTGCTGCTGTTCTTGCTGCTGTTCGTGACCACGGGCATCGGCAACGGTTCCACGTTTCGCATGATCCCGATCATTTTCCCCAAGGAGCAGGCCGGCCCGGTCCTGGGCTGGACGTCGGCCATCGCCGCCTACGGAGCGTTCCTGATCCCGACCGTCTTCGCGACGCAGATCAAGTCCGGGACGCCCGAGTACGCGATGTACGGCTTTGTCGTTTACTACGTGAGTTGCCTGCTGGTGAACTGGTGGTACTACGCGCGCCGCGGCGCGGAGATTGTGTGCTGAGGAAACGATGAATCGTCTGACAGTAACCATGCTCCTGGTGGCCTGCCTGGGCGGGAGTCTGCTGATCCTCACGGCCATGGCCCTGGCCGGCGTCTGGCACTTGCCGGGCAACAACCAGGGCTACGAGCCGGTCCAGCCGATCGCCTTCTCGCACCATCTGCACGCGGGCGAGATGGGCATCCAGTGCTTGTACTGCCATCACGGTGCCGAGGTCAGCCGCAACGCGGGGATTCCCGCGGCCGAGACCTGTCTGAACTGCCATCGCTTTGTAACGGGCCGCTTGGCCCTGATGCGCAAAGAGGATGAGGTAGCGCAAAAAGAGAAACGGAAGCCCGAACCGGTCGTATCCGCGGAACTGAAGAAACTGTACGACGCGCTGGCAGTCGATGACAAGATGAGTCCGGATCCGCAGCGGGCCAAGCCGATCGAATGGGTGCGGGTCCACGACCTGCCCGATTTTGTATTTTTTGACCACCATGCGCACGTCCAAGCCGGCGTCACCTGCCAGCAGTGCCACGGGTCCGTCGAGACGATGGAGCGAGTCCGGCAGGAAAGCTCGCTGAGCATGGGCTGGTGCGTGAACTGCCATCGCGAGGCGAACCAGAAGGGCGTCAACGGCAAACGCGTGCGGGCCTCGACGGATTGCGCGACGTGCCATTTCTAGGAGAGTCCAAGAGTGGAAGAGTCGAAGAGTCGAAAAGCCGGACGACCTGTACCGAGCGAGGCGGCGGTGGAGGGCCTCGTCTCGCTTGATCGGCGGCGATTCCTGGAGGCGTCGGGGTTTGCGTTGTTCCTTTCGGCGCTGGGGGGCTGCTCTCGCGCGCCGACGCGGACGGTGCTGTCGTCGCCCAGCGGCGACGAGGGAGCGGTGGCCGGCTTGGCGCGATACTACGCGTCGACGTGCGGCGGCTGTCCGGCGGGCTGCGGAGTGTTAGTCAAGACTCGCGATGGCCGCCCGATCAAGCTGGAAGGCAACCCGGACCATGCTCTATCGCAGGGCGGCCTGTGTGCGGTCGGCCAGGCCGAGGTGCTGGGATTGTATGACAGCCAGCGGCTTCGAAAACCGGTGCTGGACGGACAAGCCGTCGACTGGACGCGAATCGATGAGCGAGTTCGCAGGGAACTGGCGGCAGCCAAGTCTGCCAACCGTTCGGCGGTGCTGCTAACCGGCACAATTCACAGTCCGACGACGCGAGCCGCGATCGCCGCGCTCCTGGCCCGGGCGCCAAATGCTCGCCATGTGATGTACGACCCGCTATCCGCATCGGCGATCGCCGTGAGCCACGAAGTGACCCACGGCGCCCGGACGATCCCCCGCTACCGGTTCGATCGGGCCGAGATGATCGTCTCCCTGGGCGCCGATTTTCTGGGCACGTGGATTTCGCCCGTCGAGTACACGGCCGGATATCGGACCCGGCGGATTCCGGCGGGCAACCCGCCGCAGATGTCCTGTCACGTGCAGATCGAGTCGCGGATGTCCCTGACCGGCAGCAAGGCGGACGAACGCTGGGCCGTTGCGCCCGAGGCACTGGGTGGGATCGTCGGCTCTCTGGCGGCGGCGTTAACCGAGCTTGCCGGCCGCAAGCTCGACGGCCGGCCGGCCGCGGCACCCGTGGATGACGCAAAGGTCAAGGGCCTGGCGGAACGGCTGTGGCACGCGCGCGGCAAATCGTTGGTGGTCTGCGACACTCAGGACGTGCCGACGCAGGTCGCGTGCAATTGGATCAACGACGTGTTGGAGGGGTACGGCCAGACGCTGGAGATCGCCCCCGACTCCCGGCAACGGTCCGGTGACGATGCGGCGTTGGCAGACGTGCTGGACCAGATAGACAAAGGCATGATTGGCGTGCTGGTCATCGCGGGCGTCAACCCGGTATATGATCTGCCAAATGGGCAGAAGCTGGCCGAACGGCTCCGCAGCGATAAGGCCCCACTGGTCGTGCGTCTGGGCACGCACGCCGACGAAACGGCAGCCGCGGCGCAATGCGTCTGCCCGGAGAGCCATTGGCTGGAAAGCTGGGGCGATGCAGAGCCGGTTGCGGGCGTGCTGAGTCTCTGCCAACCCACGATTCCGCGGCTGGGTTCCAGCCGCTCGCTACTGGAATGCCTGCTGGCCTGGTCGCATCCCACGACGCCCGCCGATTTCGATCCGGCCGCGGCGGCGTACCATGCGGTCCGCGAGCATTGGCGGAAAGAGGTTTTCCCGCGGCGTCCGCAAGAGAAAATGAAACTGGACGCGCTGGCTTTTTGGGAGGAATCCTTGCGCGTCGGCGCCGGGGCGCTGCGGGCGACGGCTGCCGAGCGGAAGCCGGTGGACGACAAGTTGGTGCAGCTTGCGAAGCTGCCGGCTGCGGCTGAGAGCGATTCGCTGTCGCTGGTGCTGTATCCCAAAGTCGGCCTGCTGGACGGCAGGCCGGCGGACAACCCGTGGCTGCAGGAACTTCCCGATCCGGTGACCAAGGCCGTGTGGGACAACTACGCGTGCTTGTCGCCGGACACGGCACAACGGTTGGGAGTGCGGCAGGACGATCTGGTTCGCATCACGGCGGGCGAAGCGTCGATCGAATTGCCGGTGCTGATCCAACCCGGCCAGCATGACCGCGTGGTGGCGGTGGCCTTGGGCTACGGTCGGATCGGCACCGATCGCTTTGCCCAGGTCGGCCCGCAGTGGATCGAAGCACGGCCGAGTGTCGGGCCCAACGGATTGGTCGGAGTCGACGCAGCCCCGCTGCTGCGGCTGGAGAACGGCTTGCGGCACTACGCGCGAGCCGACGTGCGCATCGAAGCCGCCGGCGGCAGTCGGCGCTTGGCTACGACGCAGCAGCATCACTCGCTGTCCGTCCCGGAACACCTGGCGACGCCCGGCACGGAGCATCGTCCGATCGTCCAGCAGACCACGTTGACGGCCTATCGCCACGATTCCCACGCGGGCGCGGAGCACCACCACGAGTTCGAGGGCCAGTTGTGGCCCGACGATCATCCTTACACGGGCCATCGCTGGGCCATGGTGATCGATCTCAACCAGTGCACCGGCTGCTCGGCTTGCGTGATCGCTTGCCAGGCAGAGAACAACGTGCCGGTTGTTGGGCGGGACGAGGTGCTCCGCAGCCGCGAAATGCACTGGATGCGGATCGACCGGTATTTCGACGAGAGCCGGGCCGGCGTCACGGCGCTGCACCAGCCGATGATGTGCCAGCACTGCGCCAACGCTCCGTGCGAGAACGTCTGCCCGGTGCTGGCCACCGTCCATAGCGCTGAAGGGCTGAACCAGCAGGTCTACAACCGGTGCGTCGGCACGCGATACTGTGCCAACAACTGCCCGTACAAAGTCCGCCGGTTCAACTGGTTCGAGTACAGTCGCCGAGAGCAATTAGAGAACGCCGCATTGAACCCCGACATCACCGTTCGCTCGCGAGGCGTGATGGAGAAGTGCAGCTTCTGCGTCCAGCGGATCCAGAGTACGACGCTGGCGGCCCGGCAGCGGGGCGAGACGCTGGCCGACGGGGCGGTCAAGACGGCTTGCCAGCAATCGTGCCCCGCCGGCGCGATCCTGTTCGGCGACTTGAACGATTCGAAAAGCGCCGTGGCCAAGGCGGTCGCGGCCGACCGTCACTTCCAAGTCCTGTCGGAGTTGAATGTGCGTCCGTCGGTCAGCTACCTGCGCGTCGTCCGTAACTGCGAGGAACCTTCTCAGGAACCGCGTCATGTCTGATATCGCTCTGCCCGTTGCGCCCCTGATCACCGGCGACCGGACGCTGTCCGACGTCACGCGGGACATCTGCGCTCCGCTGCAGCGCCGCCCCGGCGCGCTGTGGTGGGCGGGCTTTTTGTTGGCGCTTTTATTGCTGGTGCTCGGCGCGGTCGCCGTGACCTATCAAGTCGCCACGGGCATCGGCACCTGGGGCCTGAACCGGACCGTAGGCTGGGCCTTCGACATCACGAACTTCGTGTTCTGGATCGGGATCGGGCACGCCGGGACGCTGATTTCCGCGATCCTGTTCCTGTTCCGGCAGAAATGGCGCACATCGGTCAATCGCTCGGCCGAGGCCATGACGCTGTTTGCCGTGATGTGTGCCGGCATCTTTCCCCTGATCCACATGGGCCGGCCGTGGCTCGCCTACTGGATCGCGCCGTATCCGAACACGCGCGGGCCGCTGTGGGTGAATTTCCGCTCGCCGTTGGTATGGGACTTCTTCGCCATCAGCACCTATTTCCTGGTTTCGTTGGTCTTCTGGTACGTGGGCTTGGTTCCCGACCTGGCCACGGTCCGCGACCGGACACCGGCGGGCTGGCGGCGGCGGCTGTTGGAGATCTTCAGCCTGGGCTGGGACGGCTCGTTCCGCACTTGGCACCGCTACGAGACCGTGTACCTGCTGCTGGCCGGCCTGGCCACGCCGCTGGTCGTGTCCGTCCACTCGATCGTCAGCTCCGATTTCGCCACCGCCGTGATCCCCGGCTGGCATACCACGATCTTCCCGCCGTACTTTGTGGCCGGGGCGATTTTTTCCGGCATGGCGATGGTTTTGACGCTGATGCTGGTGGCCCGCAAAGTGATGCACCTGGAGCACTACATCACGCAGCGGCATATCGATCCGATGTGCAAGCTGGTGCTGGCGACCAGCTGCCTGGTCGGTGCGGCCTACGCGACGGAGGTCTTTGTCGCGCTGTACACCGGCAATCCCTACGAGCAGTTCATGATGGTCAACCGCATGGCCGGCCCGTACGGCTGGGGCTACCAGATCATGGTGACCTGCAACGTGCTGGTTCCGCAGTTGTTCTGGTTCCCGGCAGTGCGCCGCAATCTGCTGCTGGTGTTTGTCATGACACTGGCAGTGAACCTGGGGATGTGGTTCGAACGGTTCGTGATCATCGTCACGTCGCTGCACCGGGATTTTCTGCCGTCCAGTTGGGCCGGTTACGCCCCGACCTCGATCGAAATCGCCACGCTGTTGGGCAGCTTTGGGTTGTTCTTCACCTGTTTCCTGCTGTTCTGCCGCGTGTTGCCCATGATCAACATCGCCGAAGTCAAAGGCGTGTTGCCGCGCCACACGGAGCATCATTGAAAGAAGGTGTCAGGAACCGTTTCCGCAACGGCTCGCTGGGCGGTTCCCACAAACGGTTCCTGACACCTGTTTCGAGACGGGAAAGAGCCATGAGCCGACGGATACTACTAGCCGCATTTCACGACGAGGGGGACCTGATAAGCGCCGTCCGCGCGCTGCGTTCCTGCGGCACGACGATTCTCGACGTGTACAGTCCCTATGCCGTGCACGGCCTGGACGACGCGCTGGGCTGGCGTCCGTCGCGGCTGACCTGGGCCTGCGGGTTGGGCGGGGCTGCCGGAGCGCTGTTCATCCTCTGGTACCAGTTCTGGACGTCGGCGGTCGACTGGCCGCTGAACATCGGCGGCAAGCCGTTCAACTCGCTGCCGGCCTTTGTGCCGGTGATCTTCGAGGCGATGGTGTTGTGCGGCGCGCTGGGCACGGTGCTGGCGTTCTTCCTCGTCTCGCGGCTCAGGCCCGGCAAACGGGCCCGGCTGATCCGGCCGCAGATCACGGACGACCGCTTCGCCCTGTTGGTCGAAGAGACCGATGCGACGTTCGACGCAACGCAGATTTCAGCCTTGCTGGCGGAACACCACGCGGAGCAGATCGAAGAGCGAGTGCTGGGCAACGGCGTGGCTCCAGGAGTCAAGGACCCGGACGCCTGGCCTTATTTGGGCTGGCTGAATTTCGGTCTGGCCGCGACGTTTGTCGCCGTGGTCGTCACGATCCTGTACACGCCGCGGAACCTGGGGCGGCCCAATGTGGAATTCATGCCGACCATGCGCCGCAGCGTGCCGCTGGAGCCGCAAACGGCGCTGGCCGGACTGCCGGCTGCGCGGCCGATTGCCGGCACGATCGCCCGCGACGCACGGCCGCTGCACTATCAGGCCACGCCCGAAGACGAGACGCGAGCCGGCGAACAGTTGACGAATCCGTTCAAGACGGACGACGCGGCAGCCTTGGAACGCGGCCGCGCGGTGTACGCCAACTTTTGCGTCCAGTGCCACGGTCCCAATGGCGAAGGCGACGGCCTGGTGCCGGCCCGCGGCTATCCCCCGCCGCCGCCCTGGAGCGCGGAGAAATCGCGGCTGCTGAAGGACGGCACGCTGTTCCATGTGATCAGCTACGGCCGCAACAACATGCCGGCGCACCGCAACCAACTGTCGCAGGAGGATCGCTGGAATCTGGTCCTGAACATCCGCGACCTGCAGCGCCGCGCGGTGCAGGCGGCAGAACAGGCCTCCGCAGCCGCGAAGGCGGCAAAGGCGGCAAGCAAGAACGATGCCGTTGCCCCAGCTTCGCCGGCACCAACCCCACAAGCCCCATTCGTCCCATCACTGCCGTGAGTCCTATTTCACTCCCCGGAGCCCAACAATCATGACTCCCGCCCCTGACCTGCAAACAGACGCCAGTGTCCTGCGTCGCTGGGCCACCGGCCTGATCATGACCGGGTGGGCTGCCCTGGCGTTGGGCGCGATGTTCTCCGCTGAACGCGCGTGGGGCAACCTGCTGTTGGCCTCCGTGATGCTGGCGGGCCTCGGCGTCGGCGGGGCGTTTTTCCTGGCCTTTCATGGTGTGACCGGCGCGCGGTGGAGCACTCCGCTGCTGCCGGCTGCCCGCCAGCTGATGGCGACGTTGCCGCTGACCGCCTGCGCCGCTGGGGCATTCGCCGTCAGCGGGCTGTTCTTCTATCCGTGGGCCCACGGCGAAGCGGCGCACGGGGCCACGTTCTGGTTCAAGAACGCTTGGCTCTCGCCCGGTTTTTTCGTCGGCCGGACCGTGGCTTACGCCGTCTTGTGGGCGTTGGTCGCGCGGTGGCTGGTTTCGACTCGATCTCCGGCGGGCGTGGGCCGCTCGGCTGTGGCCCTGGTTGTGTTGGGCGTGTCGGTTTCCGCCTCGGGCTTCGATTGGATCATGTCGCTGGAGCCGCTCTGGTTCAGCACCATGTTCGGGGCGTACCAGTTCGCCGGACTTTTCGTCAGTGCCCTGGCCGCATTGGTGGTGCTGACTGCATGGCTCAAACTCACGGGCGCCGGCTGCGCGGACGTCGGCGAGAGTCAACTGCACGACCTGGGCAAGCTGCTGTTCGGTTTCAGTTGTTTCTGGATGTACATCTGGTTCAGCCAGTACATGCTGATCTGGTACGTGAACATCACCGAGGAGTCCGTCTATTTCATCCGCCGCATGCAAGGCTTGTGGCAGCCCGTCACGCTGCTGAGCATCGGCTTGAACTGGGCCATCCCCTTCTTCGTCCTGCTGCCGCGGCCCGCCAAACGCAACTGGCGCGTGATGGTCCGCATTTCCCTGGTGATCCTGGCGGGCCGCTGGCTGGACCTGTACCTGATGGTCCTCCCGCCTCTGTCTGGTCACGACCCCGCGTGCGGGTTTGCCGAACTGGGCGGTCTGCTGCTCGTCGCCGGTTCGCTCGTGCGGTTTCTGGCGCGAGTTCCCAGTGCCCCGGCCACTACGTCAACGAGCCTCCTTTCCGAACCCGCAGCAACCGCTTGATTTTCGACGAGGTGAACGATGATCGAAGACGAGAATTGTCCGCGGTGTGGCGAAGCCTTGATCGTTGAGGGTTCGATTTTTCGCCGTTCCGGGTTCCGTCCGGAAAGGCGGAAGGTCGTTTGGCTAAGTCTGCAATTGCCCGAAGTTCCGGTCCCCAAACGCGGCCACGGCGGTCCGCCATACGGGGCGGGAATTCAGGGATAGTCCGAGCGAATTGCTGGAAGGGAGGAGTGACGATGTCGGGGTCGAGCGAATCGAGGTCTTATCGGTTGTTCCAAATCATAGCCTGCCTGATCGGTGGGCTCATGATTGTGGCCGGTCTGCTATCGCCCGGCCGCTCATTCGTAGGTTACGGAGCGGTGATCCTGATTCATGGACTGGTCGCCTGGCTGATGATAGGGCTGGACGCTCGTCGTCATCGGGAGCCGTCGCAGCCCGAATGACGTGCTGTTCTGGTCGATCGTGACGCTGACGCCAAAGTCCGAGCAGTGAGGTGCGTTCGCAGTTGGGGACCTCGCCTGCTGTGCGATCTTCCCAAGGGTCAAAGTCTTGACGGCTCCGCTGAGACGTGTATATTCATTATACATCTGCACGTCAACAAGATGGTACATGTGGGGGAGGTGTTCATTAGCACTGAGCTCGATGTCATAATCGAACGATTGTGTACCTGGCCGGTATGAGTTCCTTTTCTTGTCCCCACTACAACGACGAGCACGATGGCTGCGAACGGGTTGGCGACCTGTGCGTACCGGGCCGGCCGGGATGTGTCCTCTGCCGCAACTCGCTGTTTGCCGTGCCCTGGCAAGAGCGGTTGGCGGCCAAACGCCGGGCCATGCAGGAGGAGCGGATTTCACCGGGCAGGACGGCGGCCCTGGAAAGACGGCGACTGTGACATCGCCTCGTTGCCGGTATCTCCATTATCGAGTGGGGATCATGACCGGTCGCCACCAGACACTCACCAATCTCAACGAGGAGACTATGTTGGCCGATTCGCGCCGCAGGAAACCATTGGCTCGGCTGTTGCGCTCGTTCCGGAAACATCCCGGTAGGAATCTGGACTTCTTCAAGCCGTTCGCGGAACCGCTCGAGGATCCTTCGGCTTTCAGTTCGACCGGCGCCTGATCGGCGGTGCGGCCGAACTTATCGTGGCCGGCAACCAGTAGATCGATGCCATCCCAGTGGCCGGCGGTATCGAGTTTCTTCGCCAATTGGCACAGGCCCCAGTCATCTCCCAAGTCTTGGTTGCCCGGGAACTTGCCCAGGCCTCCGCCGGATTGGCCGATATTGACGCGCTGCTGGACGAGCATGCCGGGGTAGCCTTGGTGGATGAGATTGCTGCCGCGGCGATTGGTAACGCGCTTGCGCCCGTACTCACGATCTCGGACGTCACACAGTCTGAATCTGATGGCGGATCGCTGATGGCGTTCACAGTCTCGCTTGCAAATCCTTCGGTCGTACCAGTCAGCGTCGACTACGCCTCGTTGGCCCATGAGGCGACATTGGCTGACGCTGACTATCAGAGCACGAGCGGCACGTTGTCCTCGGCACCCGGCGACAATTCGACGCGGGAGGTGCGGGTCTTCGTGCATGGGGATACGCGGTTTGAGCCGGACGAAATCCTGCTGATTGGATTGACGAACGCAAACCACGCCGTGATTGGCAAGTATTTCGGCGTCGGAACCATCCTCAACGACGCCCCCCTGAACTACGTCGCGCCCAACGACGGTGAGCCCAATGAACTCGTGCTGCGACTGAGCGGTTACACTCTCGAGCTTGTCCGGAACGACGAAGCGGTTGTGAGGGGCACGTTCTCATCTGCCGTTCCGATCTCGGTGATTGGAGCCGATGGCATTGAGAACTCATTGACCGTTGACCTCGGTTCAGACATCGTCCTTCTGCAGCGCGGACTGCATTTCCAGGGTGGGGACTCCAGCGAAAACCGGCTCACCATTCTGGATGGATTGGCCACTGACGTTGTGCACACCATGACTGGCGTTACGGAGGGAGGTTTTCGCGTCGGTCGTGGTCGGATCACCAACGCTGGTGTTCAGGCGGCGGTGGACGGACTGTCGGGAATGCTCACGGGAATTTCCGCCACGAATTGCGAGGGCAACGAGATCAACCTGGGCATCTCGGCGGCTGGCGGGTCCGCCATTTCCTGGAGGGTGACGAAGAATGGCCACTCCGTTGCCGTGGGCACCGGTTCGAATCTGGCATTTACGCCGCCAGGCAACGGCGAATACCTGGTTGGCTTCACTGTCGCGGCGGAGGGTGGCAGAGTGGGCGTGGTCCAGCGCGTCATTTACGTCGACAATGCAGCCCCGAATCCGGTGAATGCGGGATCCGACCAAGCCCTCAACGAAGGCGACATGGTCACGCTTGCGTCCACCTTCACGGACCCTGGCACCGCGGACACTCACACGTTCACGTGGCATGTCGTCGCCACCAACGGACCGACGATCGCCGACGGCACGGGACAGGATTTCACCTTTGTCGCCAGCGATGCCGGCATTTATGCGGTGACGTTCAGCGTCATGGACGACGATGGCGGCACCGCGAGCGATACGCTGGTCGTGACCGTGTCGACGTTGCGCCCCTCATCACGGTGGTCAGCAATACTTCGCCGGACTGTGGCCACGCTCAGCAAGGTCAAAACGTCAGCGTGTCGGCGTCCTTCACGGATGCCGGTTTGGGTGATACGCACACAGCCCTCATTAAATGGGGTGACGGCAGCACCTCAGCGGGCGCCGTCACGGAATCCAACGGCAGCGGTAGTGTGGATGGGAGCCACGTCTTCGCTCAGGTCGGCTTCTACGCGATCAGTGTCTCCGTCACGGACGAAGACGGTCGCACTCACGGTGCCATGACACAGACGATGATGGGTGGTGTCGGCCTGCATGCTGGGCAGCTTGTAATCATCGGTACCGCAGGCCGCGACTGGTTCTTCGCCGACCTGGATCGGATGGGCGGCGATGACGATCGGGTGCAAGACAAGGAATGGACGGAGTTGCTCATTGACGACCTGACCTCGGCGGGGATCGGTACTCGGCATGCGCGATCTGGTGGTGTGCTTGGATCGACGGCTTGACCTCGTGCGGGAAGAGATGAGCCGTTTCACGCATCGCGTGTCCGCCAGTAGCATTCGGCAGTGCAAGCAGTGCGTTTTCCGTCGGGCTAACGATACGTAATTGACCCTTTCTCAGATCCTCGCCGTCCCCCATGAAGTCATGCTCCCTCCGCCACGGGCTTCTTCGATCCGCGGCATGTCAAATCCTCTGAACCGCTTGTTGACGGATTCCGTAGAGTCAATATATTTATTCCTGATCCACAGATCAACAATGATGCGGTCAGCAACCTCCCCGCCGCGATTCGGGTCTTGGTGCATGTGGCTCCGTTGCCGGAGGGGAGTTCATTCTCGGGCCGAGGTTGGCGGAAGTAGCGGACATGCCGGTGAGTTACTTGGCCAACATCGTGCGCACTGGGTTAACTTGGGGAATCGTCTCTTTGTCATGCCGCGACCGCGGCCTGAGTATCGTGGAGCGCATGCATGAACGGTCCATTTGGCGAACCGGAATCGGTGAGCGGCGCGCCGCCCGCGGCGGCACAAACGGGCAACGGGGCCACCCCGTATGAAATCGCCGTCCGCGGTTGGGCCTCGGCGTTGGCCATCTCCGTGGCAGCCCTGCTTTTGATTCAGGCCGTCACGGGGCTGTGGATCTACTTGGCTCCGTTTTCCATCGGCTCGCAGCTCCAGCTACTGCTACACGTTGCCGCCGGAGTAGCCTCGATCGGGCCGTACCTCTGGTACCAGGTTCGGCATTGGTTGGCATGGCGACGGCAGAGAATCACGGCCGAGATGGTATTGGGCTATTTGCTGATGGTAATGGTGCTGGCATGCATGGCCAGCGGGTTATGGCTCGCTTGGCAAGCGGCGCTGGGTCCGCGGATTTCACGGGTGTGGGACTTGGTGCATTTGGTCAGTGGTCTGGGGGCCTTGGCTTTGGTCGTCGTCCACTTGGTGTCGGCCTTCCTGCGGCGGTGCCCGCAGATGCGGCAGTGGCCCCGGTTACGATCCAGCATTCGCCGGTTTGGAATTGGCGTGGCGGGCTGGAGTGCGGTGACAGCGGCTGGACTGTTGGCGGCGGCGAGCTTGTGGCCGGTGAAGCTGCGCCAGTTTCCCACGCCGCCCGGGTACACTTTGGCTTCCTACGCCCAGAAGTCGGCGGAGTACCGCGGCAGCCCGTTTGCTCCGTCGAACGCCCGCACGGAGGGCGGCCTGCTGATCGATTCCGAATTGCTCAGCAATTCCACGTCCTGCGGCACGGCCGGCTGCCACGAGCAGATTCTCGCCGAGTGGGAGCCGAGCGCCCATCGCTTTTCGGCCATGAATCCTTCGTTCCAGGCCGTGCAGAAGAAGTTCGCCGCCGATCGCGAGCCGGCGGAGACGCGCTACTGTGCGGGCTGCCACGATCCGATCTCACTGTTTGCCGGGGCCAAGGACATTCACAACCTGAGCCTGTCCGCGCCCGGCATGCAGGAGGGCTGTTCGTGCGTGGTCTGCCACACGATCGACAAAGTGGACCAGCGTGGCAACGCGGATTACGTCCTGGTGCCGCCGCGGCGGTACATCGGGGAAACGGCGGCGGCCGGGTGGCAAAAAGCGGTGTCCGACTTTCTGATCCGGGCGTATCCCTATCAGCACTTGGCGGATTACGACCGGGCCGTGATGCACGCGCCGGAGTTCTGCGGGGTGTGCCACAAGCAATTTGTCCCGGAGGAGCTCAATCGCTTTGGCATCGTCGACGCTCAGAACCAGTTGGACGAGTGGAAGAACAGCCACTGGAACTCGGACGACCCGGACCAACGGCTGTCTTGCGTCGACTGCCACATGCGGCTCGTCCACGATTCGGCCGATCCCGCCCGGGGAGAAGCGGGCGCGATTCGCCGCGCGGCCAACGACCGCGCCCACCGCCATCACGGCACGGTCGCCACGAACTTCTTCATGCCCCAAGTGCTCAAGCTGCCGCATTGGCAGCAGCAAGTAAAGTTGACGGAAGAGTGGATCCGCGGCGAAACCGTGATCCCGGAAATCTCGCACCTCTGGCCGTCCGGCCCCGTGGCGTCGCTGCAAGTCGTTGTGCCGCGGCAGGCTCGTCCCGGCGAAGAGGTCAGCCTGCGGGCGGTGGTGGTCAACCTTAAGGCGGGCCACAACGTGACCACCGGCCCGTTGGATTTCATGCGCTGCTGGGTCCATCTGCGGGTGCTGGACACGCACGGCCAGGTGCTGGCGGAATGGGGCGGCATCGACCCGGTGACCCGTGAAATCGCCGACTCGCCCGGCAAGGTCCACGTCGTGGGCAATTCGCGGAAGGAAGGCACGCTCGTGCTGGAAGGCATGCCACTGGACGGCAAAGGCGAGTTCATCCGCAAGCACGAACTGTGGGAAAAGGCGGGCGGCAAGGGCAAACGCGTGATCTTTCCCAACTACAGCGACAGCCAGGTGTACGTGTTCCCGGTGCCCGCCGACGCCGCCGGTCCGCTGACAGTCAAGGCCGACTTGAACTATCGTCGCTATCGTCAGGAGTTCCTGGACTTGATGTTGCCGACGCTGGAAGCGGAAACGGGTGAATGCCAGCCGTTGGTCGCGCAGGCCTCGGCCCAGGTCAAGATCGCCTTGAGCCCCGCGTCCGCCGCCCGTCCGGCCGAGACCGCGTCCGCGTCGGCGGAGAAGAGAGCCGAGCCATGAGTTCTCTTTCTCGCCGCCTCACGCGGCGCCAGCGGCGGATCTGGTGGTCGGTGCTCGGCGTGCTGGCCGGGACGGCGGCCGTCGCGGCGCTGGGCCTGTGGGTGCAAGCCGAGCGGAACACGGACTTGGGCGATGCTGCGGCCGGCATCACGGAATTCGATGCGGAACGCGGCGCCGCGATGGTCCCGCCGATTCGCTTTCGGGAGGTGGCGGCCTCAGTGGGCATCGCCACGTGGCACGGACCGCCGCAGCGGCAGCGCCGGTTGTGCGAGGACACGGGTTCGGGCCTCGCCTGGGCCGACTACGACGGTGACGGAGACTTCGACCTGTACGTGGTGAACTACTGCGCGGGCGACGACGCCGGCGTGGCGGAATCGTCCGGCAGCCACTTGTTCCGCAACGACGGCGGCCGGTTCAGCGACGTGACTTCATCGGCCAACGTGGCCAACTTGCCGGGCCGAGGGATGGGAGCCAGTTGGGCCGATTACGACGACGACGGCCTGCCGGACTTGTATGTCACCAACGTTGGCGGCCCCAACCGGCTGTACCAAAACCGAGGCGACGGGACGTTTCGCGACGTGGCAGCCGACGTGGGCGTGGCACCATCGGTCTGGTCCACCGGTTCGTGCTGGGGCGACTATGACCGCGACGGCGATGTCGATCTGTACGTCTGCAGCTATGTCGACTACGACACGCGCGGACTGCCGGAAGGCGAAGAGGTCCTGATCGGGCGAGGAACCGATGCTGTCGGTGTTCCCTTGGCGCTGAACCCGAACGCGTTTGACCCGCTACCGAACCGGCTGTACCGCAACCGAGGCGACGGCCATTTCGAAGATGTGGCTGGCGAGGTAGGAGTGGCCAACCGGGAAGGCCGCAGCTTCTCGGCCGTCATGGTCGATCTGGACGGTGACGGCTGGCTGGACATCTACGTCGCCAATGACGTCTCGCCCAATTGCCTGTTTCACAACGTGGCGAGGGAGACGGACTTGCCGGGCGTCAAACCGGGCACGGTGCAATTCTGGGACCTGTCGGCGGTCACGGGCACGGCCGATTTCCGGGGGTCGATGGGATTGTCGATCGTCGAGACCGGCGACATGACCGGCGCCGCGGACGGCTTGCCCGACCTGTTCTACACGAACTGGCTGGCCCAGGAAAACGCGTTGTACCAGAGCACGCGGATGCCGGGAGGCGACCTCGAATACCGCGATCGAGCGCGGCACGTGAAGGTCGCGGAGGATTCGCTGCAAATGGTCGGCTGGGGCTGCGGCTTTGTCGACCTCGATTTGGATGGACGGCAGGATCTCCTGGTTGTCAACGGAAACACCCTGGAGCAGCCGCCGGGGCGTAAACAGCTGATTCCACAGCCGATGTTCGTCTACTGGAACGACGGCAAGACGTTCCGCAATCTGGCGTCGCAAGCCGGGGAAGCGACGGCGGCGAACTGGTGTGCCCGCGGATTAGCGGTGGCCGACTTCGACGACGACGGCCTAGCCGACGTGGCGATCAATGTCAACCGCGGCAGCCCACTGTTGCTGCACAACGAAACCTCCACGCGTCATCGCGGCCTGAAGGTCCGGTTGCGCGGCCCGTCGGCCGCCTGTTTCGGCGCCAAGGTCGAAGTCACCGTGGGCGCGCAGCGCCAGTTCCGCTGGTGGGGCACCGACGTCAGCTACCTCAGCGGCCATGCGCCGGAACTGATCTTCGGCCTGGGCGAACACGAGCAAGCAGACAGCGTCCAAGTCACTTGGTCCGACGGCCGCGTCAGCACGCTCTCCGGCATTGCCGCCGGCAGAGTCAGCATCGAGTGGAAACGGAGCCGCTAGACGGTTCGGGAGGCGCAACGCGGGCCGTTCGCCGCGCGTGGGACCGCACGTCTTCAAACAAAGGATCTTGGTCTCTGGAGCTGCTGCCCGCTACCATCGGTCTGCATGCTCCGCCAGAGGGGCAAGGTTCAAGCAAATCGTCGACCGTCCTGCCCACTTCGCGGCCAAGTACCGGGCGCGCTGAACTGAGTTCTCACAACGGAGCTATGGCGATGGTCATTGAACGGAAGTTCTACCGGCCAATAGCTAAAAAAGATGGACCGGCTTGAACCGCCCCAAGGGGCGGCTCAAGCCGGCTTCGATCCTGAATCGCGGTGGCGCACACACGGCCGATCAGCGGCAACGCCGGGAGCGCGACCGGCCGACGTGGTAGCCTTTGCGGCTACCGATTCGTTTGCCTGCCTTGCAGCACCACTAAACGGCGAGACCAAATAGGGCGAGAACCACGAGACTATCCATCAGGTATACCTCTTTTACTTGTTGAGCGGCTGCTGGGAGACGGCAGGAATCCGCCTACGTTCGGAATGACCGACTCCAGGGCACGCGGGACACGAAGTCAGCCGCCCCAGGCGCGGCAAGCCTCGCGGAATGGACAGCTGCCACAGTTCAGGGCGGACGGGGCGGGGTAGAAGTGGGACGATGCGATCGCAGACCAGACGCGTTCGACGATTCGCATGCTCCGGGCCGCTCGTGCCGGACTCCACTCGACCGCGTGGCACTCGACGGACGGATCCTTCGTCTTTGTGATCATGCAGAACTGAAGTTCGAGTTTTCGACCCTGCGCGATTTCCCGGACGAGTTGGCCGTACAGCAGCAACTGGTCGGCGGCGGCTTCCACGTGGTCCGCGTTCCACCGGCTTCGCGAACTCTTGAAGTCCGTGACCGTCAAGGTAGAACCGTCGTCGACGAGCAGGTCCACTCGCCCGAGCAAGTCTGGGACGCCGGAGGCGATTTGGCCCCGGAGTTCGGCTTCCACGCCGACGATGGTTCCGGCCGGCCGAGACACGGGACTGCTTTGGAACGCCACCAGCACTCGTTCGGCCTGCCGATGCAGCGAGGCGTGACTTTAGTCCTGAGCGAACTGGACTTCGACGTCCCGACGACGATCCCAGGCGGCCTCGTAGATATCGAGGAGCGTGCCCAGATCGGGCCGCCGTCGCCCGAGCGATAGCTGCCGCAGGTGGTGTTCCACCGCTTCATGGATCGCGCCGCCGAACACCAGACTTGCCGAGACGGTTTCCTCGGGCAAGCCAATCACATACCGGAAGGCGTACTTCGCGGGACAGGACTGGTAGGTCGCGATGGCCGAGTAGCTCAGGTGGTCGCGAGTCGTGGGTGCGGGGCCGCGGCTAGCGGAGGTCGCGTGCGCCGCAGAGGCAGGTTGCGCAGTGGCGGTGCTCCGCTTGTCCTGCAAAGTCAGTGACATGAGGTTGTCCTCCTGTATCACGGGTGTGAGTGGAATGACTGCTGAAGGCAGCGGCGGGCGCTCGGACACAGGGCGGATTGCCCCGCGCAGGAGCGAGTTCCGCCGCTGTCGCCTCCGCAGATTCAGGACGCCGCCTTCTGCAGTTGCCGCAGCGAGGCGAGCGTGCTTTGCACGAGCCGCGATTCGCGGTTCGCGCGCTTCTGGACGCGAATCAGCTCGTTCACTTGAATTACGGCCGCACGCAGGGCATCGCGCAAGGCGATCAACTGCTCCAACGAGGTGCCTCTGGACTTCTTGGCCGGACGGCGCACCCGAGAGCGTTCCTTGGGCGGCTCGACGACCTTGGTGGTTTCGGTGGTAGGGGTATCGGACACGGCAGTCTTACTCCTTTTCTTCTTGACACTTGGCGGATTGGTTTGGACGCTACCCACCGCGGACTCGATGCGGACGTTGTCGGGGTGGCTGGCGATGGGTTTTCCCGGCTCCAGAATTGCCCAGACGTATTTGCGCCGTCCGTCGTCGCACAGCGCCGGGACGTTGTTGCCGAACAGATGCACGTCACGGAATCCGAGCTGGGCGGCGCGGTCCAGGTAGCAGCGATTCGTGTTGAAGACGATGGGCTCGCCTTCCAGCCGGGAGTTGGACAGGACCAACTCCGTGGCGCGCGGCTGCCCGTCGCCCCGAGCACGAATCACGACCTGCCCGTTCAGGTCCACGGTCACCGGATTGTTGTGCTCATCGTCGGTGGGCAACCTTGGCAGTGTCTGGGTCAGAAAATCGGCGTCGGCATCGGTCAACCGCAGCCGCGCCGTCGCGAACTGCGGGTCGCTGACATGGTGGGTCACGTCTGGAAACCGGGCATCCGTCTCCAGGCGAAGGGAGATCGACCAGGGCCCGATGGTGAACGTGAGCCACTCGCCCGTCTTGCCGATGCCAATGGGCTGGTCGGCGGGCAGATCGCGGCAACCAAACACAGCCGACGCCGGAACCAATACGTCTTCGCTCCAGGGAAATTGGAAGCCGGACTGGACCAGCACTTGGCGGCTATCGGTGGCGATGATCTGGCCCTGTTGGCCGCGGAGTTGCAGACAGTCGAGGGCGAAACGGATGCGCCCCGACTCCGAGGTGTCAGCGGCCTCCCGGAGCGCCGTCCACAGGCATGGTTCATTAACCGAGCTTTCGGCTGGACATGCCGGGAAGTCGGGCGGCTCGGCAGGGGCGTCCGGCAGGTACTCGACAACCATCGGAACCCGTTTGTCGGCCCAAGAAGCCGTGACTTTGCCGGGGGTGCTGGTGTCGAGACTGACGGGGTCCGCCGAACGGCCCTCGCACGCGGCGAGGAAATCCAGCGGCAGGAACGCTTCAGTCGGCTCCGCCGCTTCCGTCAGCCGGTATTCCACGGCAGCCTGATAACACATCCCGCGGATGCGCACGCCTTCTTGACCGGCGGAGAAGCGCACGCGATGGCCGTAGCCACCCGGCGACTTCCCGATGCCGGCACGGCGGAATACAGCCCGCAGCTGGCGGGCCAAAGAACGAGTGAGTGTGAGCAAGTTCAGTCTCCTTGTTATTTGGAATTCATGTGCAACGCAGCAGTGCTGGTCGAAGTTCACGCCCGCTTGGTGCCCCTGCTGTAGCGCCGGCCGACGCTCAGTCGGCTTGAAAGCCAAAGTAGAATCGCGGCGTGTGTTGGAAAAACAGCGAACCCCGCACTCCGTCCTCGCGACGGCGGACGACGACCAGCGGCGCCGCGAAGCCCAGGACCTCGAAGTCCTCGCCGAGTTCCTGCGTATTCCAGACTTGGCCGTGTTCGGCTTCCAAAGCTTCACGGCTGCCCGGCTGAGCGTTGATCTCGGCCTGCATTTCGCGACGGACAGTTTCGGTCGCATCGGGCATGATCTTCTCCTTGTGCAAGACGTGATTTGTTGTCTGGGGTGTGGAGTTGGTCACCTCACCCGGCCTGCCGCAACCGCCGTTGCCGGCGATTCTCGGCCTGCCGGGCGTGGTAGCCCCGAACGCCCTCGCGCCACGGAGCACTGCCGCCGTACTGCTCGATGGGAACCATCTCCGGGTACTTGAGCGGACAGGAATAGCGGCACGGTCCCATGGACTCGTCGATGTCCTTGTAGCCCCAGCCTTCGTCCTTCCTGTACTGGAGCAGGTCACACATGATCCAACGCTCGGCTGGCCGAACGCTTTGGCCATCATTGGTGAAGCTCCGTTCCCAAACCGACCAGAGCACCCCGGAGAAGCTGCTACCTCGGTAGCAGTTGGCCAGGCAGATACTCTTCACGACGGTGCCTTCGGCCGCGATCGCCTCCCAATCCTTCGTCCGCTCGGCGATAAGTTGCCGCCGAGTGGTTCCAAAGTTGAACAACCAGCCCATATCGCGGCTCCTGTGTTGTGTGTGTCACGGTTTCCCTAGCTGCATCGGCGTTTCGGTGATCGCCTTCCGTTGGCTGTGGCCGCCCGCGACTTCTCGGCGGTTGCCGCTTCGTCGAACGGGAGCGGTAGGTACGACGTTCTCCCACTCGGATAGTGGCTCATGTCATTCTTGCCTGCTCTTGTGGTGATGCTTTTGACTGACCGACTCCGCAACTCCCGCTGGAGCCAGGCACGAAAACCATGATCTCGGAATTTGCGCAGTGTCACCCGCTGGGTGGCCCGGACGTGTTGCACGAAGCGGACGTACTGCGGGTTCTGCCGGTAGGCCCAACGACCGCAAATGGTCCGATGCACGGCCAGCACTGCGTTCAGCGAGTAGACCAGGGTCTGGACACCGGCCCGAGGCCAACTCGTCGGCCGATATCCGGTCAAGTGGCCGGCCGAGCGGGCCTCGTCCGCCAAGGCATCGATCAGTTGGCAGACTTCGGCCACGTAAACCGCGTCCCGCTTGGCTAGGTGCCTGCGGGCGTGCAGCGAGCGGCGGGCGCTACGCGGAGCATAACGGACTTCGACGTATTCTTCGCTGCGCGATCTCCAGCGCGAGCCGCGACGATGGTGCTCCAGGTCCAGCGGCAGCGTCCGCAACGTCACGAAATAGCCGTCCTCGGCCGGAAACAGCGTGCGGCAGTGTGGCACGTCTGCGCCCGCCAGCCACACCGGGCCGGCTGCCCGCACGGCGGCTTGGACCTGTTCCGTGAGCCCTTCCTCGACGGAGACGACCGGCATCGGCAAGACCAACAGACCGTAACCGCCGTAGCTGGGCAGCTTGTCCAACCGGGAGGCATCGGGCAGGTACGGCCGGTACGCATCGGGCAGCGGTCGGAGTTGCTGGAAGTAGGCTTCGACCTGCTCTGGGCCGTCGATGAACACAGCTTCGTGTGGCGGCTTGCACAGCAGCTCCTCTTGGCTGGTGCTGCTTCTCCAATACTCCACGTCCGGCTCGTACAGTCGTTTCGCGAGGAAGCAACCCACGGTCTTGTCGCTCTGTGCCATAGACACCTCCAAGAACGAAAGGCAGACGCCGGGGCAATCGCTCGGCGTCTGCGGGGAAACACACGTGTTTGACGGCCTGAACCGGCGTCACGCGGGCAGCGACTTGGTGTTGAACGTGGGCAGGCCGGCGAAGTAGTCCTGGAACTGGCCTTGCAGCGTCTGGTACAGTTGCCGGCCCGGCTCGGTCTGCTGCAGCAGCACGTCCGTCAGGTGGGCCTTGGCCTGGCGCTGCACGTACGGAATCTCCGCCAGCTTCTTGCGCCAAGCGATCAACAGATCAGTCTGTTGCTGGCAGGTCTGGCGGCTCGTCTGAAGCGCCTGCCAAACCTGCTCCGGCTCGTCGCCGTCCTCGGCGATTTCCGCCAGCGAGATCGTGAAGTTCAGCTCCACTTCGTCGGCGTAGGTGAAACCACCGTAGCCGCTCGGGCGTTTTTCGGTGAAGAACTTCGCTTCGGCCGTAACCATCGGCTGACCGTTGTCTTGCTCCGTGTGCGTGACCTCGCACTGCAACTGCAAGTCGCCGCGGAGATTCAAGGCCCGCCGGGCTTGCTCCAAGTGTGGCTGGGCGCTCTTGGCCCAGCGCTCGGCAACGCGGTGGGCCGCCTTCTGAAACTGCTGTTCGCACTCTGCTAACTGCTGCTTGGCGGTGGCGCAGACCTGCTCGCCGGCGCGAATCTGTTCCATTACGAACCGCTCGAACTTGGCACTGACGGAATCGATGAGCCCCTCCGGGCCGACCGGCAAGTCGAGCGAGGCGGTGATGGCCGGCAGAACTTGCGGAGTGAGAATGGCAGGGACCGCGGGCGGAGACGCCGCACAGTGGCCTTGTTCGGGTAACGATTGCGCCGTCCGCACGGCTTTGCGGGCGGATTCGCTCGCGGAGTGACGGGGGCGGCGCACGGTGCGATTCGGGGTTTTCTTCATGACTTGGTCCTCTTCTTGGGGAACGTTCGCAATCAATGGAACAACAGGACGGCTCGTGCCGACTTCGCCGATCGGAAGCACTGGGCGTGTTCGGCAACGATCCCGCCGCCATCGCGCCCGGACATGCTGCACAGCAAGCCGGGCTGCGATGGGCGGCGGGCCTAAGGAGGATTCGGACAAGCAAAGATGACGACCGGCACGCGGCTAGTCGCCGCTGGCGTCCAGCGGAACGATCGCCAATGCGTCGCGTTCCAACTGCGTGGGCTCGGTGGACAGCAACTCGCCGACCTTGGTCCAGAGGGTCTTCAACTGGTTGGGGCTGGTCGCCAACCACACGATGTCCAGCAGGTTCTCCTGCTCCTGGCGCAGACGCAGGACTTCCTTGCCGGTGTCACATTCGCCCAGCAGTTCGTCCTCGTGGACCTTTTGGCGTTTGGCGACTGCCGACTTGACTTCCTCCTCGCGGTGGTAGCCGTAGCAGGTATCTTCGACATCGTCGACGGGGACGCCGCGGACATGGGCCAGCATCAACTTGAGGACTTGCTGGGAGCGTTTCTCCAGCGTCTCCTTCTGACGCTCGATGTTGTCCAGCTCGCCTTGCCAGTCGGCGAGCCCGAGCGATTGCAGCGCGCGCTGCCGAGCGTCGCGGTGGATGCGATCCATCAAGTTCGGTTCCGCTGCCAGCAGTCCTTCAATCCGCTTGTCGATGCGGCGGGCGATGCGTTCCTTCCAGTGTTGTTTTTCGGTGACAGTCAGGGACATCGGCGATGGTTCCTTATTCTTGTGTGGTAAATGTCATCAACGGGACAGCCTTCCGCGAACCTTCTGAGTTACGCGGTCACGAGATCGCGGCGGCGACGTATGGGACGAATCGGGTGCATGCCTTGGAGTTGATCCCAGTCCAGCCACGGCGGCGGCACATCGGACGGTTCGGGGTCGAAGTGCACCTCCACCGGGTCGGCGATGCCGAAGCCGCGGTGGCGGATTTCGGGCAGAGATTCAGCCGTGGCCGTGGCCACTGCGGAGTCGAGTTCACGTTGGGTCATGGTCATCCTTCCAGGTAAAGACGATGGGGGGATAAATCACAGAATGAAATCAGGCCGCCGAGACACAAGCGTCACGGCGGCCTGAACGGGAGGGTCAAATCCGCGACCGGCCTTGGCTGATTGGGCACAGCCAATGGGCTTCCAGCCAGACGACTTCGGCCCGCAGTGCTTCGCTGCGACGACCGTACGGACCGAGCCGCGGACCGGAGACGGGCGCCAGGTCGGCCCACCATTGCCCGTGGTCGTCCGGTTCGACGTGGGAACCGCGGGCAATGGTCAGTGTCCCGATCGCGTGCAAGTCAATCGCTTCGCTGTACAGGCAGCGAGCGGTTCCATCGGGGTGAATGACGAGTTCCATGCCGGGTTCCTTACCGCGGTCGGCGGAGTATGTTGCGCCGCGGCCGGTCCACAAGAAGGGTGTCGAGGGCGTTTTCGACCTGGGCGAGTTGCTGCGTGACGTGCTGCCGCAAGCCCTGGCTGTCACGCAGCGACTGCGGCTCCACGCCGCGAACGATTTGTTGGCACTGGGCGACCAACTCATCCAACTGCTCGTTGCTGCGTACGTTGAGCTGCTGAAACCGCTGGAAGAACTCGGTCAGATTGGCCACCGTGCTATCCCTGAACGTCTTGGGCTGCCCATCGACCTGGCCGGTGAGCCGCTCCGTGAGGTGCGCGACCAGTTCCTGCAACTCCTCCATGAACGCCTGCTCGGCCAGACGCACGGCCTCATCGAAGCGGGCCGCCACCCGCTCGCACTCTTGCTGGTACAGATCGGCGCTCAGCTCGGCCAGATACTGGGGCGGCTCCACCGAGGGAAAATCGTGGGTCACGCTGAACAGCCCCCGCAAGCTGACCGGATAGTCCGCTGGGTTGTAGAGGCTGCCGAGCCGATTCCGGGCCGCGGATTTCAACTGCTCGTAGTGGCGATCGAGTTGCTCGACGGCCTCGTCGAGATCCTGCTTGAGCGTTTGCATCTTGGCATCGAACGTTTCGATCTGGTCTTGGCGGATCAGCCGGATGCCGGGCTCCGGGTAGGGCAAGCTCATGCTCTTCCAGAGCGAGATGATCCGGCCTTTGACTGCGGTCACGGCCTTGAACTTCTCGTGCTTGGTGTCCAGCAGCTTCTTGCCTGCGGACAGAAACGCGCCCTCGGCACCAAACGTATCGGCGGCCTGGGATTTCTGCTCGGCCGTCAAAGTCTTGCGCGTGCCGAACCAGCTGAGGGAAACACGCACGGCCGCCATGGTCGTGCGCAACCGCTGCGAGGGAGAAGTCGACGGGCGGACAACGGGTTGGTCGAGGAGGGTAGTCATGTCAATGGTCTCCGTGGCTATGGATGTGGGTCAGAACGTCGGACCAACAGGTGAAGTGCAAACGGCCGGAGCAGACGGCGACCGGCCGAAGGTCAAGAAACAGAAGCAGCCCCGGCAGCCGAGAGGCCACCGGGGCTCGGAGCGGCAAGAGGCGGAGGAGACAAGTCCGGCAGGGGCGCCATCACGGTGTCCAGCCGTTTCTTCAATTCTGTCAGCAGTTCCGGCCTGCCGGTCACACGGCCTTGTTTGACGATCAGATCCACCCACGACGCCTGCTCGTGGTCGCCCAGGATGATCGCAGCCGAGAGCATTTGCTGGGCTTTTCCAATACCGATCGGCAAACGGGGCCGGCGTTTACGCGGCGACTTCGGTTTCGGCGGTGGCTTCGGCTTCAAACGACGCCGAGGCCAGAATTCAATGGTCATGGTCGGGTTCCTTTGAGTGAAAACGACCGGTCTGCGCGCACCGCCAGTCGGGATGACCGCGGTCTGCGGGCAAAGGCGGACGCTGATGGGGGCAGACGGGAAGAAGGGTGCGTCAGTCCAGTTCCCAGTGAGCCTTCAGCTCAACCTGGGTCTGGAACCGTTCACAGCCGATGATGTCGGCCGGGAAGATGGCCTGGAGGGCGACGAAGTAGCCACCGCCGTGGGGGCCTAGATACACGCCGAAATCGCCGTCTCGCACATCGTCGCCACACGGGTATTCCCGGCCGATACGGCGTACCTTGAGCAGGTACGAGTCTTCGCCGCCAAAGTCAGAACGATCTTGCCGGGCCTTCAGACGTCCGGTAATGGGCCCGTGGCCAAGGCCAGCGCCAGTGCAAGCCTGGCTGCTTCCGCGGAGATGGTCATGGCGTGGTCCCTTTCGTGGATGCGGGCAGTTCGTCGCCCGGAACCAAGCCGTGGCGGTGCAGCAAGTCCTGCGAGTCCTGGCAGACATCCCAGCAATTCCATTCCTTCCCCGGATTCCAAAACTCGCGTCCCGTACCATCCGTATCGAGATAGAGCCGGGCCTGGATGCCGGAAACGAACTCCACGAGGGCTTCCCGCGACAAGGATTCCGCGGACTTCAGTGTTGAGGCGGGAACCCTTGCGCACGGTGGACCGTCAATGCAGTTGAGCTGTTCGCACAGCCATGTACCTCCTCCTGCAAATAGAACCCGCCGTCAGGGCTGGGCGGGTCCACCGCGCGGTAAGGGTTATCCGTGAACAGGACAGCCAGTGGGACGAATTCGGCACCACCCCCAGCCAGCCGATTGGCGGCGCAGACCACCGCGATGGGCGAACCAGTGGCGACTGATTGGCACTCCAGCAGGGCCGCGTCCCCGGCCAGCATCGCCCGGCGCAGGGTATCGAAGTTCTGCTTGTCACCTACGGAAAGTGGCATCGGTCAACTCCTCATGTGTGGATGCGTTGTCGGTTGAATCCTCGGCATCGGCCACCGACAGGCCATCAATCAGGGGAGGCGTGGGGTGCCGGATCGCCCAGTATTTCCGCACAGCTTGGCGGGCGTCGCAGGGACACAAGGGCCGATGCCCAAACGGCAAGCGATACGGATCGAGCATGACGGGAACCTCCAGGGAGAATGAGCAATCGGGCGACAGAACGGTCCCGTCAGCGCGACCGTTCTACCCTCCGACGGCCGCGGGTGCCGGCTGAGCGCTCGCCGCCAATTGGGCGAAGTCCGGAAAGCCGGCAACCGGCGGCTGGACCGCGCTGCCAAACACGGATCGCAGGGCAGCGACCTGCTGGGCGATGTTCTCGTTCCACTGGCCCACGTTCCGGGCGAGACCGGGGACATCTCGCTTTTCCCAGTAGTCCCCTTCGTCGCAGACTTCGTCCAGGATGTTCAGCGCCCTCGCTTGCTCAAGCATGGCGATCACGGCCAGATGGCAACGGATGAAGTTGGGCACACCGCCGCAGTCCCGATTACTGGCGTACTCGGTCTTGCAGAAGCTGCCCCAGCACCACGGCCCGAGATGGGTGCGGATCGTCCGCTGCACCCAGCGACCGACCTGAATAGTCGCCGGATACCGGCAGAAACCGAAGTTAGCTTCCTCACATCCGTGACCAGGCCAAGTCGAAAACGCGATGACGTGTAGGGGAGTGACGATGTGGCGGCACTCTTCCTCGCGCGGATCAGTCACGAACTGGCGAGATTGAATCAGTAGCCACCGGTGCGGATCGTCCTGATCGCGTGCCTCAAAGTCGCACTCCGTGCCCTGGAATTCGACGATCTCGTCCACGCGCTCGAAGGGCAGGTCGAGCGCCCGGCTGCGGAGCCTGCGGATAAGATCCCGCACCTTGGTCGGGCTGCGCGTGGTGGAGCGCAGACTGTAATGGATGGTCAGACCCATGAGTGATGGTCCTTTCTGACGTTGGTTGTCACAGATTGTTGCCGATGGCGTCGACGGCGGTCTCGACGCCCTCGACGTAGGCGGGCGATGCGATGTCAACGCCGGCGCAGGCGTGTGCCAGGATCAACGCTCCCAAGCCGTCGATGGCGGCGTTGAGCCTGCGGATGAGAACGAATTCGCAACCCGCGGGCAGCGTCGCCCCAGCAGGAGCGACACGATGTCCTTCCTGCGGGCGACGCTGCAGAGGGAACGGGTCAATTGCTGAGTGGACTGCGCGCCACCTTGCGGCGGGAACTCGGTTGAGCGCCGTCGTGGGTGTAGATGCCTGGCTGGTCCGCGTTCAGGCAGCGACCGCTGGCCCAGGTGCGCAGACGATCGACCGACTCGGCGGCCGTGACAGCCACCGGCACCACGTTTTGCGCCGCCTGGATCAGCGGCAGGTCGAGCAGCGCGGCCAAGCGGCAACAGGCTTTCACCTCCGCCCCCGTCCAGTTGTCATCGGACGGCAACTTCTGGTCCTGGTCGATCTCGAACAGATTCAGGTAAGTGTTCCAGATCGCCTGTTTCTGCTCGCGGCCTGGGAAGTCGAGGAAGAAAATGGCGTCAAACCTCTCGGCACGCGCGAACTCTGGCGGCAGCTTGGCCACATCGTTGGCCGTGCAGACCACGAACACGTCGGAATCGTGGTCGTTGAGCCAACTCAGAAAGGAACCAAACATCCGCGACGACACGCCCGAGTCGGTTTGCCCCGAGTTGCCGACGCCAGCGAACGCCTTTTCGACCTCGTCGATCATCACCACGCACGGAGCCATCGCATCGGCAATCTGCAAAGCCTGGCGGGTCCGCTCCTCGGTCTGACCGACTAACGACCCCATCAGCGTGCCGACGTCCAGGATCAGCACTGGACGCCCCGTTTCGCGGCCCAGACACTTGCAGAAGGCACTCTTTCCACAGCCGGGCGGCGACAATAGCAAAACTCCGCGGGGCCGTTTCAGCGGATTGCTGCGACTCGGCTGGAGCAGGGCTCGTTTGGTGAACGCTTTCAACGACGCCAAGCCGCCCAAGCTGCCGAAGTCTTCCGTTCCGCGGTACAACTGCATCAGACCGCTCTTCTTCAGCGTCTGGCACTTCAGGTCCCAGACAGCATCGGGCAGGATGCGCCCGTGACGGACCAGCGAGAGGGAAAAAGCCGATTCGGCTTCGTACCGCGTCAATCCGGCTGTCGCGTCCAATAGCATATCCAGTTGCGCCCCGGTGGGCAGTTCGCCCTCTTCGGTGGCGATGCCGCGGGCGATCTCGTGCAACTGCTGGCGCACGGGCAGGTCGTGTTCGAGCACGACGAACAGTTTCTCCAACTCGACGGGAACGGCGACAACCGCGGACAAGACGATGACGAATGTGCGATTCGCCTTGCCTTTGTTGATCTGAGCGGCCAAAGCCTGGATGATCTCCGGGCTTTGCAGGAACCGGTGGAAGTTGACCAACACGAGAAGCGAGGCGCCGTCCGTGGAGCCCATCGCGTCGAGCGACCGAATGGCCGCCAGCGGGTCGTTCGTGCCCGCGTCGACGTTGGCGTCGTCTTGACGGTGAATGGTCAATCCCCGGTTGATGTCCCAGACGACCATCCGCCATTCCTGGCCTCGGCACATCTGGGCGATTTCAGTCAGGGCGTCTTCGTGCTCATGGGAACGGACCCACAAGCCGGTGAAACAGGCGGAGATGTACTCCACGAGCTGTTGGGAAAGTGACATTTGGGGGGAACTCCTGCAAGAGCCTGCAGACAGAAACGGCCATCGCAGCGTTCTGCGGACAGGACGCAGCGATGGCCACGTGCGTAACTGAAAGGGAGG
>CAIYOB010001246.1 GCA_903927685.1 uncultured Planctomycetaceae bacterium | reverse complement strand
CGCCCGGATGAAGTTGGTCGAGACGCCTCCGGGCCCGCCGGTGATCGCCAGCGTAGTGGCCGAAGTGTATGGCCAACTGGATCACCGCTATGAAGATCTGCTGCTGGCCGCCGACACGGTGCGCGAGCGGTTGGCCGTCGAGCCGGGCGTCGTCGACGTGGATGACGTGCGCGAAGCCGCCCAGACCAAGTTGATCTTCGTGACGGACAAGGAGAAGGCGGCGATCAACGGCGTCACCACCGAGCAGATCGCCGGAACACTGCAGGCGATCCTCCAGGGCGGCTCGGTCGGACTGGTGCGCAGCGAGACAGAACGGAATCCTCTGCGGATCGAACTGCGCGTCCCGCTTCCCCAGCGGACCAGCGGCGCCGACTTGGCGCGGGTGCAGGTTAAAGGTGACCAAGGCCAGCTGGTCTCGCTGTCCGAGCTGGGCCGCTGGGAGACGACGCGGGTCGACCAGATGATCTATCACAAGAACCTCCAGCGGGTGGCTTACGTCTTTGCCGAAACGGCCGGCCGCCCGCCGGCGGACGTCGTGGTCGATATCATGGCCGACCGGACCAAGGGCGGCGAGGCCCCGGGCGGCGTGCCCCGCGTGGGCAGCGGTTGGCTGGCGGAGGGCACGCCGCGGGCCGTCGAGCAGCGGACTTTCCTGAGCAACGGGAGCGGACTGGCCTGGGGCTTGCCGGCCGGGTTCACCGTCGATTTTGCCGGTGAGGGCGAGTGGAAGATCACGCTGGACGTGTTCCGCGACCTGGGCTTGGCCTTCGGCGCGGCGATGATCGCCATCTACATCCTGCTGGTGGCGCAAATGGGTTCGTTCACCATCCCGATCGTCGTGATGTTGGCGATCCCGCTGACGGTCCTCGGGGTGATGCCCGGCTTCTGGCTGCTGAACGAGGTGAACGCGCAACACGTGGGCGGATTCCTGGATCCGGTGTACTTCACGGCCACCGGCATGATCGGCATGATCGCCCTGTCGGGGATTGTGACCCGTGATTCGATCATTCTGGTTGACTTTATCCACCTCTCCTTGTCGCGCGGCCGGACGCTGTTCGACGCCATCATGGAGAGCCGCGTCGTGAGGTTGCGACCGATCCTGCTGACCGCTGCCGCCGCCATGTTGGGAGCCGTCCCGATTATCATCGACCCCATTTTCTCCGGTTTGGCCTGGTCGTTGATCTTCGGCCTGTTCGCTTCGACGCTGTTCACGTTGTTCGTGATCCCCGTGGTCTACTGGCTGTTGTACGCCAACCGGCCCGGTCACGGGCTGCCGCAGTCGTCGCTGGATTGAACGGAGATTCGCGAGGCATAGCGATGCAAAAACTGCAGCGATGGTTGTGGCGAATCGCCAAACTACTGGCGGTGATCGCCACAGTCGGCGGGGCCGTCTATTGGTTGAAGTTCTCCCCGACGCCCGTCCGCGAGCACCGGATCGAGGCGGGGGAAATTGTCGCCGAAGTGATGGGCACAGGGACCTTGGAGGCCCGGGTGAAATCGACCGTCAGCCCGAAAATCGCCGGCCGCATCGAGCAGTTGCTGGCCGATCAGGGCGATGCGGTCCAGGCCGGGCAGTTGTTGTTCACGCTGGACGACGCGGAACTGAAGCAGCAGGTCGAGATTGCCGAGGCCGACATCGCGTCCGCGCAAGCGGCTCTGGACCGGCTGCAGGCCGACCAGGCTCAGGCGACGGCCATTTTGGAGCAGGCCAAGCAGAACAATCAGCGGGTGCAGAACCTGGTCTCCCGCGGCGTCGCCACGGCCGAGGAGAGCGACAAGGCGACCGAGGCGCTGGGCGTGGCCGAAGCCGGAGTCGCCCGGGCCGAAGCGGCGCTGCTGGAAGGACGCAAGCGGCTGGTTACGGCGGAGAAGAACCTGGATTACCGGCATGCCGTCCTGGGGGATACCCAAATCGACGCCCCCTTCGCCGGCCTGATCGTCCGGCGGTACCGCGATCCGGGCGACATCGTGGTTCCCGGCAGCCCGGCGTTGACCCTGGTGTCGCTGGACGAAATCTGGATTTCCGCCTGGGTTGACGAGACGGAGATGGCTCGGTTGCGAGTCGATCAACCGGCCCGCGTGGTGTTCCGGTCCGAACCGCAGCAGAGCTACCAAGGCCGGATCGCTCGCTTGGGCCTTGAGGCCGATCGGGAGACGCGCGAATTCGTGGTCGATGTCCGGGTCTTGAAGCTGCCCGAGAATTGGGCGGTCGGCCAACGGGCGGAGGTCTACATCGAGACCGGCCGCAAGTCGGCGGTTCCCGTCCTGCCAACCAATTTTGTCGTCTGGCGAGACGGAAAAGCGGGCGTCTTCTGCAACGTGGGCGGTCGGGCTCAGTGGCGTTCGATCGAACTGGGCCTGCAGGCTCGCGAGACGGCGGAGGTGGTCGCCGGACTGCAAGCGGGCGACGTCGTTCTGCTGCCCGCGAGCGGCAAGGACCCCGCACTCGAAGGTCGACGGGTGGTCGCGCCATGAACTTGGCCCGCAAGGACATTCAGCACAACCTGGGCCGGTTCGCCCTGACGACCGTCGGCATCGGCATGTTGCTGATGATCGTGATGGGCATGGCCGGAATCTACCGGGGACTGATCGAAGACGCCACGCTGCTGATCGAGCGGATTGGCGGCGATCTGTGGGTCGTCCAGCGAGACACCCGCGGCCCGTTTGCCGAGGTGTCGCGGGTGCCCAAGACGCTCGTGTACCGGGTCCTGGCGGTCCCGGGCGTGGCGACGGCCCGCGAGTTCGTGTTCCACACGATTCAACGGCAATACGACGGCAAGCCGCTGCGGATGTCCGTCCTGGGTCTCAGCTGGCCCTTGGACAAGGGCGAGTG
>CAIYOB010001245.1 GCA_903927685.1 uncultured Planctomycetaceae bacterium | reverse complement strand
TCGAGCGCAGCGCGCCCCCAGAGGCAAGAACTGGGGGCTCGCCACTCGTACCTCGTGGTTCGACCCCAGGCACCCAACCTCAATTCTCAGCCTGGTCAACGCACTTGCCTGCAGACCGTCAAGAAAGAACCGGAATCCGCTTTCCGTCTCCCGGCCTGAGAGCCTACACTACAGGCCAAGCGAGGACCTTGCCATGAAGCCGACGCATCGTTATCGATTCGACCAAGTATCGTCCTGCCTGTTGTGGATCGGCATGTGTGCCGCCCTGACCACGCCGCTGGCCGCGGCGGACGCGGAATTCACGATCGAAGCCCGGGACTTTGACGGCGGCAACGCCCGGGTGAGTTTGACCGGCCAGCCGTATGCCGACGGACCGTCTTGCATCTGGAATGCGGGCGAGTTGCCGAACTGGGCCGAGTATGTGATCGACTTTCCCGTCGCCGGCGAGTACACGCTGTCGGCGCTGTACGCGGCCGACCAGGCCCGCCCGGTCGAGATCCGCCTGGATGACAAGCAGGTCCACACCGGCTTTCAAGGCGCGACAGGCAGTTGGAACACGTCGTCCGCCAAGTGGGAGGAACAATGCCGGCTGCCACTTTCGCGCGGGACACACACGCTCACGTTGCGTTGCGAGGGCCCCTTTCCCCACATCTGTGCCTTGCGGCTGAAGTCCGGCGAGCCGTTTCCCGACGGCTGGCAGCTGTCGCGGCTGACCACCGAGCAGCGGGCCGAACGGGCCCGGATCAGCGCCCAGCGTGCGCAAATCAAGGCCCAGATCGAGGCTCTGCAAGCCGTCGACCTGCCAGCCGTGCAACTGGCGATCGACGACATGGAGAAAGAATTTCCGGGCCGCTACGACGGAGCGAAACACCGGCGGGCCGTGGCTCAGTTCGAGCGCGATCGGGCGGCGTTGCTCCAGTCGCTGGCCAGCGGACAGAACGTCGAGTCCGCGGCGGTTGACCAGCTGTTGGCCGGCGTCCGGTCCGCCCTGCTGGCCAACCCGTTGCTGGACTTCGACCGGCTGCTGGTCGTGCGGCGGACTTTCGGCGGGCCGCGGGCGCGCAGCGTGGCCAGTGCCGACGCCGGCTTTGTGGCGGCCAACTATCAGAATCAGACCTCGCTGCCGCGCAGCGGCTGGGACAACGAAATCGCCGTGCTGTCCAACCTCCGCAACGAGCCGCGGTTCGAGCGGCTGTACAAGCCGTCCGGCGACCAGATCGTCCGCGACGTGCGGCTGGACTTTCCCGCCGATCGGATGCTGTTCTCAAGCATCGACGCCACCGGCCGCTGGGCGATCTTCGAGATCCGCAGCGACGGCAGCGGCCTGACGCAACTGACGCCTGCCGACGATCCCGATCTGGATTTCTTCGACGCCTGCTACTTGCCCGACGGCCGGATCATCGTTGGTTCCACGGGCAATTACATCGGCCTGCCCTGCCTGGACGGCCACGGGCAGGTGGCCAGCCTGTATCTGCTCGATCCGGCGACCAAGTCGCTACGGCAGCTGACCTTCGACCAGGACAGCGACAACGATCCGACGGTGCTGAATGACGGCCGCGTCCTGTACCAGCGTTGGGAGTACAGCGACATCCCGCATTACTTCTCGCGGCGGCGGATGACCATGAATCCCGACGGCACGGGCCAGTTGGCGTTCCACGGCAGCAATTCCTGGTTTCCGACCGCGTTCCGCTTTGCCCGACCGATGCCCGATCATCCGACCCGGCTGGTGGGCATCATCAGCGGCCATCACGATTTCGGCGACTGCGGCCGGATGGCGATCCTGGATCCGGGACTGGCCGGCAGTTACCCGTTTCGCTTCCGTCCGACATCCAAGGAATGGGGCACCGAAGGCGAGCCGATCGCCGTGACGCCCGACATCCTGCCAGCCGTACAGACCGGGTTCTTGCAGCTGGTTCCCGGCCGGGGCCAGACCGTGGCCGGCACGGTCTGCGACGCGATCATCGGGCATGTGTATCGCAAGGAACGGCCCGCCCTCACGACGCACCCCTGTCCGCTCAGCAGCAAGTACTTCCTGGTCTCGTTGAAGCCCACGCCGCAGAGCCTGTGGGGAATCTACCTGGTGGACGTCTTCGACAACGCAACGCTGATCGCGGAAAGCGAAGACGCGGGGTTGTTCGAGCCGCAGCCGCTGGTCGCGCGCGAGCGGCCGCCGGTAATCCCGGACCGAGTCCAGCCGGCGGCCCGGACGGCCGAAGTCCACATCGCCGATATCTACGGCGGGCCCGGTTTGCAGGGCGTGCCGCGGGGGACCGTCAAGCGTCTGCGGGTGTTTTCGTACCACTTCGGCTACAACGCCAAGGCCGGCTTCCCCTTGGTCGGCACGCAGGCCGGTTGGGACATCAAGCGGGTGCTGGGCTCGGCGTCGGTCGAGGCGGACGGATCGGCCTTTTTCCAGATCCCAGCCAACACGCCGATCTCGATCCAGCCCTTGGACGAGGAAGGCCGCGCGATCCAGCTGATGCGCAGCTGGCTGGTCGGCATGCCGGGCGAACGGGTGTCCTGCGTCGGCTGTCACGAGAGCCGGCGGGAGACGCTGCCGACGCGGCGCAGCCTGGCTCTCGATCGGAAGCCGGAGCCGCTGGCGCCGTGGTACGGCAGCCCGCGGCCGTTCGCTTTTGCGCACGAGGTCTTCCCGGTGCTGGAACAGTACTGCATCGGCTGTCACGACCAGCCGGCGACGGTCGGCCCGCGCAGCAACCCGTGCTTCAAGGACCCCGACGTGGCCTACGACACGCTGCATCCGTACATCCATCGGCCCGGCGTCGAGAGCGACATGGCCCTGCTGACGCCCCTGGAGTATCACGCCTCGACCAGCCTGCTGGTGCAAATGCTGGAGAAAGGGCATCACGGCGTGAGTTTGGAAACGATGAGCCGCGAAGCGCGGGAGCGGCTGTATTGCTGGATCGACTTGAACGTGCCCCGGGCCGGGAGTTGGAATCCGCCGGAATTCCAGAGCTGCGACCAGCGGCAGCGCCGGTGCGAATTGGCCCAGCGATTTGCCAACAACGATGATGATCCCGAAGGCGAGCATCTGGCGGCGGCGGCGGCTTTTCGCCAACGCACGCCGATTCCGTTCGTCGCTCCGCCGCCCAACCCGGCCGTCGAGCCCGACGGTCTGACCGCCACCGGGTTTCCACTGGCGGCCTCCGAGGCCAGTCGCTGGCAGCAAGCCAGTGCGGTGGGAACGCGGAAGGTGATCGAATTGGGCGGTGGAGTCCGGTTGACGTTAACGCGAGTTCCGGCCGGCCAGTTTGTGATGGGCAGCTTGGATGGCGCCCCGGACGAGCGGCCGCGGAGCGTCGTCCGTGTGGACCGGCCGTTTTGGCTGGGCGTCACGGAGGTGACCAACGGCCAGTACGCATTATTCGATCCCGAGCATGACACGCGGTACATCGACATGCACTCGCTGGATCGCGTCGTGCCCGGCCACATCGCCAATCACCCGGACCAGCCGGTGGCCCGGGTCTCGTGGCAGCAGGCGATGAGATTCTGCGACTGGCTGGCGGACCAGACGGGCCTGCCGGTCACGCTGCCCACCGAGGCGCAGTGGGAGTGGGCGGCTCGAGCGGGCAGCGACACGCAGTTCTTCTACGGCACCCTGGACACGGACTTCGGACGCTTCGCGAACCTGGCTGACCAGGCACTCCGCTGGTACAAGATGGGGTACGACGGCCCCAGTGCTCTGCAGCGGCGTTATCCTTACCCGCCGGAGATGAACTTCCCGTTGCACGACGAGCGGTTCCGCGATCCGTGGTTCGTCGTGGATTACGCCGGCCAGACCGAGGCCAACGCCTGGGGGCTGCAGGACATGGTGGGCAATGTCAGCGAATGGACCCGCAGCAGCTATCGGCCGTATCCCTATCGTGCTGATGATGGCCGGAATGACGCGGACAATCCCGAGCGAAAAGTGGCCCGCGGCGGATCGTGGGCGGATCGTCCTGCCGATGCCGGCTCGGCCGTCCGCCGCGCCTACCAACCCTGGCAGCGCGTCTACGACGTGGGCTTCCGCGTGCTGATCGCGGACGGCTACCCGGCGGCTCTGTGAGTCGTGCGGTACGGCACCCGGGCTTCGTCTGCCCGGCCGCTCGCGCGGTCCTGCGACGCCTCGCCGTCGTCGCGCGGTCCGTCCACGGGATCCGTCGTGCGCTGGAGAATCCGTGCCCGGCCGTCCGCCAGCACCGTGTACGCAATGCCGCGCCAGGTCATCCTGCGTCCCACGGCCGAACTGAGCAGCGCGGCCAGGCTCACGGCGTTGACCACCGGCGCGGCCCAGATGTCAAACCAGCCGGGTGCCCGCAAGGCGTCCGCGTGGTCGGGACAGTACATGCGGACCAGGCTCTGCCGGGCGAAACCGCGCAGCACCTGCAATACGTACATCGCGGCACAGCTGCCGCCGGCGATCCAGGCCGCCGCGGGGCTGGCGGCCAGTCCCCAGGCCAGCACGGCCAGGCTCGCGGCCCAGGCCAGATTGCCAACCAGCGTCGACGCCGCACCGATTCGCCACCAGCGCGGCGCGTAGATGCGTCCCAGTAGGTACTGGCGGCGAAGGAAGCTGAACAGGCTGGCCCCGGTTCCTTCCAAAGGCGAAGCAACCATGCATCCCGGCTCGAAACGCACGCGCAGCCCGTGCCTCTGGATCTGCTCAGCCACAACCAGGTCCTCGGTCAGGACGCCATCCCACGCCGCGCGCAGCCCGAGCGTCTCGAACGTGTCCCGGCGCACGGCCCACGAGCCGCCCCAGACGAGGTTCGCGCCGCGCGACCGCATCATCACCGCCGCGCCGCAATTGATGCTGTAGATCAGCCACGAGGCCAGCGTCGGCTCGGCCGGCACGAACCAGCGATAGCCGCTAGCCGCGCCGACGCCCGGCCATTCCAGATGGCTGACCAGCGCCCGCAGCCATTCCCGCCGCGGCTTGGCGTCCGAATCGATGAACGCCAGGTACTGCACGTCGTCCGGGATCTCGGCGGTGGCCACACGCAGGTTGTGGACCTTCTGTCCGCACTCCTCCGCCAGGCCGGCAACAAGGACGTGCGTCATGACACCGGGATGCGCGACCATCATGCGGCGGATCAGCCAGTACGCGGGATCCGAGACGCTCTCGACGATAAAGGTGACCTCGTAGTCAGGGTAGTCCTGATCGAGCAACCGCTCGAGTGTCTCCTCCAGCTCGACATCGATCCCCTTGCAGGGCGCGTAGACCATGACCTTGGTCTGTTGCCCGCCGCCCAGGCAACTCAATTGGCTGCGGGCGAAGCGGCGGTGCTCCCAGGTCTGTAGCAGCACCACCAAGGACTGGACAATCGCCAGCCCGACCAGAATGGCATAGATCGCAAACCAAGGGGCACTCATGCAAAACGTGCCTCCGAGGGCATCGAATCGCTTGAACACGAGTCCACCCGCCACGGCCCGCGGGGTGTGATTCACGGGGATTCCCCGAGATCACGGGACTGGGCGTAAGTATCGGCCCGAAGGGCGTTTCTTGCCTAGTCGATTTTCTCAGATTCCTCGAAAAAGTCCTCACAACCGTCACAAACTAACGACGATAGACTGAGAGCTGCCAGTCCGCTCGTCCGGGGGTAAGAGGAAGCAGGGCCGCCAGGAGGATGCCTATGATTGCCAAGCCGTCGCACGCCCGCGCCCAATCCTGGTTTGCCTCGCTTACCCCGGTTTCAAAGTTGGCGCTCGCGTTCGCCATCGTGGGTTTCCTGGCGGCGATCGTACAGGGGTTGGCGTGGGCCTCAGGACTGGATTTCCACATCCTCCACGCCCGGAACGGTGGACGCGGAGTTCTGCTAGCACTGGCGTTGCTGTGCCTGCTAGGCTTGATGGCTGCGGATCGCCGCCCCGCCGCCGACTACGGGCTGGTGGCCGGCCCGGGCTGGAAACGGCTATTGTTCGGCGGCTTGGCGCTGGGGGCGGCGATCCATGCCGCGTACTGTGTGTTGGTCGTGCTGCTGGGCGTGTACACGGTGCAGCCCGGGGAATGGGCGACCAGTCGGACGGTGCGGGCGATCCTGGTCATGCCCACCGCGTTTCCCCTCGCAATGATCCAGCAAGTCATTTTCAGCGGGTATCTGCTGAGCGTGATCCGCGAACGGCACAGCCGATTCGCCGCGGTCCTGGTATCCGCCGGACTGTTCGCCGCGCTCAGCCAGATGTCGGATCCCGCGCGCCTGCTGTCGCTGGAGACGCTCCCGCGCCTGGTCGGGCTCTTTCTGGTCGGCACGCTGCTGGGACTGATGCGACTGGACAGCGGCAGCATCCTGCGGCCCGCCGGCTTCCTGGCGGGCTGCATCGCGATCCGCCGCTTGGTTCGTAAGAGTTCCCTGCTGACGGTTTCGGGCGCGCAAGACGAGTTGTTGCCGTGGTTGGGAAGGGACTTGGATCTGGTCCAGGCGCCCGTGGTCTGGCTGCTGCTGGCGCTGGGCATCGTCTGGCTGGCAGCGCGATTGTCCAAGCGGCGCGACGAGCCGGTAAGCCGGGCCGAGACCGACACCGGCTTCAAACGCGTGTTCCCGTTCTCCAACGTCATGATTCTGGCGCCGCTGGACGTCTGGCTGAGGTGCCTGATCGACGCCCGCTTTCGCATCGGCTGGCAATACGTGCCCCGTCTGGTGGTCAGCCTGGTTCTGTCCAGCTTGAACACCGTGCTTTCGCTGCCCGAGCGGTTGCTCCTGCCCGTTCTGCTACGCCGCCGCCGGGTCCTGGATCCGGTGTTCCTGGTCGGCGTGCATCGCAGCGGGACCACGCATCTGCACAACCTGCTGGCCCTGGATCCGCAGTTTGCCGCGCCGCGGGCGTATCACGTCTTCAATCCGGCCGGTTTCGTCACTTGCAGTTGGCTGGTCGCGCCCCTGCTGGGCGTGTTCCTGCCCTGGAAGCGCCCGATGGACCAGGTGCGATTCCACATCTTCGCACCCCAGGAGGAAGAGTTCGCGCTGGCCGGCTCCGGCCGGTTTTCACCCTACTGGGCAATGACGTTTCCCCGGCGCTGGGCGGCCTATGATCGCTACATCCGCCCCCAGGACTGGACCAGCTCCGAGCGGCGCACGTGGCAGCGCCAGTTCCTGCTGTTCCTCCGCAAGTTGACCTTGTGGTCCGGGAAACGCCCCTTGCTGAAGAACCCCTACAGCACGGGCCGTGTGAGCTTGTTGCAGGCGCTGTTCCCGCAGGCCCGCTTTGTGCACCTGGCGCGGCATCCCTACGATGTCTACCGCTCGAACATGCACATCGCGCGGGAAGGCCATGTGGTGCACCAGTTGCAGGATCCCGATCCTGGCGACTCGTACCAGACGCGGTTCCTGGATAACTATCGAGGCATGGAGGAGGCGTTTTACCGCGACATCGAGACGATGCCCGCCGGTCAGGTCGCCGAATTGGCTTTTGAGGATCTGGAACGCGATCCGGTCGGCGAGATTCGCAAGATTTACCAAGCGTTGGGGTTGGTGTTCTCGGCCGAGTTTGAGGCTCGCCTGGAGCATTACCTGGACAGCGTCGGCGACTACCAGAAGAACCGCTTTCAAGGCCTGCCCGACGAGGAGCGTCGCGCCGTCGATGCCCAGGTGGGGTCCCTGATGGCTCGCTGGGGCTACGGCCGAACCGGTCGCTCGCCGTCGCCTCCGATCCCTCCGACAACCCGTCAGCGCTGCGGGTGCTTTCCGTGTCGGGTGCTTTCCGTATCGCCATCCGCCTGCGATAATAAGCCAGTCGATCAGCTCGGGATGAAGCCCGTATCGCCCGCAGGCAGGCCATCCCGCCGCCCTTGATGACTTGGCGATGGCGCTTTCCCAACCTAACGTCTCGTCCGCCCCGGGCCGGACTTGCACCGTGATCCATGACCGCAATCCTTGGCATTTCGGCGTTCTATCATGACGCGGCCGCAGCGCTGGTCTGCGACGGCCAGATCGTCGCTGCCGCGCAGGAGGAGCGTTTTAGCCGGAAGAAGCACGACGAGCGGTTTCCGCAGCACGCGATCGAGTACTGCCTGCAGACGGCCGGTCTGCAGCCGGAGCAACTCGACTACGTGGGGTTCTATGACAAGCCGTTCTTGAAGTTCGAGCGGCTCCTGGAGACCTATCTGGCCTTTGCTCCCGCCGGATTCCGCTCGTTCTTGAGCGCCATGCCGGTATGGCTGAAGCAGAAACTGCATCTCCGCCGCGAGCTGAACGAAGGCTTGCACCACGCGTACCGCAAGCAGTACATTTTTGCCGAGCACCACGAGTCGCACGCCGCCAGCGCGTTCTTTCCATCGCCGTTCGACGAAGCCGCGATCTTGACCGTGGACGGCGTCGGCGAGTGGGCGACGGCCAGTTGCGGTTCCGGCCGCGGCAATCGGATCCGGCTGACGCACGAGCTGCACTTCCCGCATTCGCCCGGCCTGCTGTATTCGGCCTTCACGTACTTCTGCGGCTTCCGCGTCAACTCGGGCGAGTACAAGCTGATGGGCTTGGCCCCGTACGGCGAGCCCAAGTACGCGGACCTGATCCGGGACAAGCTGATCGACTTGAAGTCCGACGGTTCGTTCCGCATGGACATGTCGTACTTCAACTACTGCCAGGGCCTGACGATGACGTCGGGTAAATTCGAGCGGCTGTTCGGCGGGCCGCCGCGGCGGCCTGAAACGCCGCTGACCCAGCGGGAAATGGACCTGGCCGCCTCGATTCAAGTCGTGACCGAGGAGATCATGCTCCGCATGGCCCGCCATGTCCACGAGCAGACCGGCCTGACGCGGCTGTGCCTGGCCGGCGGCGTGGCCCTGAACTGCGTCGCCAACGGCCGCCTCCTCCGTGAAGGCCCCTTTACCGACCTGTGGATCCAGCCCGCCGCAGGCGACGCCGGCGGGGCGCTCGGCGTGGCCCTGTTCATCTGGCATCAGTTGCTCGGGCAGCCCCGCACGGCCAACCCCGCGGACCAGCAGCGGGGTTCGTTCCTGGGGCCGAGCTATTCCGCGGACGAGATCCAGCGGTTCCTGGACAGCCAGGGTGCCAAGTACCACCGCTGGGATGACGAAGACGAATTGTGCGCCCGCGTGGCCGAGTTGATCGCCGGGGAGAAAGTCGTCGGCTGGCTGCAAGGCCGCATGGAGTTCGGGCCGCGGGCCTTGGGCGGCCGCAGCATCCTGGGCGACGCCCGCAGCCGGCAGATGCAGGCGGTGATGAACTTGAAGATCAAGTTCCGCGAATCGTTCCGTCCGTTCGCGCCGTCCGTGCTGGAAGAACGCGTCGACGAGTTCTTCGAATTCCGGCCTCACCAGCCCAGTCCCTACATGCTGCTGGTCGCCCCGGTGCAAGCCGCCAAGCGATTGCCGCTGGCCGCAGCGGACCAGCAACGGGTGGGCATCGACAAGCTCCGCACGCTGCGGTCCGTCGTGCCTGCGATCACCCACGTCGACTATTCCGCCCGCGTCCAAACCGTCGATCCCGCCCGGCATCCGCGGTACTGGCGGCTGTTGAAGCAATTCGAGGCCCGGACCGGCTCCCCGGTGATCATCAACACCAGCTTCAACGTTCGCGGCGAACCGATCGTCTGTTCGCCAGAACATGCCTATCGCTGTTTCCTGGCAACCAACATGGACGCGCTGGTGCTCGAGAATTTCGTGCTGCTGAAAGACGAGCAACCCGGCGCCCGGCAGTTCCCGCTCGACGACTACCTTGCGCAATTCGCGTTGGACTGAGCCAAGTCTTATTGCCGGCCAGCTATGGCGGTCGGGCCAACGGGGATCCGACCAGCTCTTCGCAGGTCCACGCAGGGTGAGTGCGGCCATCCGGCGGCATCACGCCGCGGGGGTCTGGCTGTGCCAGAGGCGGCGTGACGGGCAGATGCGGCTCGCGATCAGCCGACCCGGATCGGGAGCCTTTCCCGCTGCAGGTTGTCCCGGAAGTTCGCCCGGGCGCGGTGCAGGCGGCTGCGGACGGTGCCCGGGTTCAGGTGCATGACTTCGGCGATCGTCTGGTAGTCGAAGCCTTCGATGCCGCGCAGGACCAGCAGCGTCCGATGCTCGTCGCTGAGCGCCGCCAGGGCCCGGCGGATCCGTTCCGACTCCTCCGCCCGCTCCATGCGGGCGCTGGGGGACGCGGTCGCGTCGGCCGGGAGATCCTCGCTGACTTCCCGCGTCCGCTCGAGTTTCTTGCGCACCCGCCGCCGACGGGCGTTGCTGTACGCCAGGTTCAGCGCGATGCGATACAGCCAGGTATAGAATGAGCAGTTTCCGCGAAAGGCGGCCAGGTTCAGGTAGGCCTGGACAAAGGCCTCCTGAACCAGGTCTTCGGCGTCGCCGCGCGAGCTGACGATGCGCAAGAGGCTGTTGAACAGGCGCTGTTCGTAGCGCCGAACCAGATCGCCGTACGCCTGTTGATCACCCTGACGCGAACGGGTGACGAGTTCCTCGGACCAATCGAGTTTGTCGTTGACGGTCACCATCACTTTTCCTCCCTCACTGCCGACGGTTTGATGTCTGTCTGACAATTAAACGCCGGAGGGGAGGAAATGGTCAGACGCAGTTTCCGCAGGTTCCATGTGGGTTTCCACATCGTTCGCTGACGCGGGAAACGAACCGCAAGTCGCAGTGGCCGCGCACGCTCAGGACGCCGGGCTGCCGGGATGGGCTTCCAGGTACATCCGCACCAGCTCGGCGACGGATTCCGAGGCGAGTTTATGGAAGATGCGTTGCCGGCGGACTTCGATGGTCCGCACGCTGACGCCCAGCTGCCGAGCCATGGCCTTGTTCGAGTCGCCTTGGACGATCCGCTCCAAGACCTGCAGCTCGGCCGGCGTCAGAGACTCGAGCCGCTCGCGGATCTCGCGCTGCCGCGCTTCCCGGCGGCTCTCTTCCCGGTCATGGGCCAGCGCCGTCCGGATCGCATCCCACAGTTCCTGGTCCCGGCACGGCTTTTCGAGCAGCGTCACCGCGCCGCCTTTGATCGCCCGCACGGTCGTCTGTGTGTCGGGATAAGCGGTCAGGACGACGACGGCCAGCGTGATTCCCTGGCGCGCCAGGCGCTCCTGCAATTCGATGCCGCTCATGCCCAGCATCCGCACGTCCGTCACCAGGCACCCGGGGCGGTGCCCGTCGTAGGCGGCCAGGAACTCTTCGGCCGAGCGGTAGGCCCGGGAGGCGAGTCCCATGACGCCGACCAGCGCGGACACGGCTTCCAAAGCGGCGGGTTCGTCGTCCACGATGTACACGATGGCGTCAGCGAACATGATGGTCTGGCCCTTCGCAAGCGAGCAGCGGGTGCTGGGCCCCAGTATGTTCTTTCGCCTGCCGCCTGACAATTGGGTGGGGGCTGCCTGGGTGGGGGCTGCCTGCGGCGTCTCCAGAATGGCCGCGGACGGTGGGCGCCCGGGACTCGGCCACAGGCACCCGGCGAGCGGACTCAGGGACCGGCCTCAACGTTCGGCAAGCCGGGCAGCGCAAAGGTGAACGTCAGGCCCTGGTCGGGATTACGTTCCGGCCACAGCCGCCCGCCGTGTTCGGCGATGATCCGGCGGCTGATGGCCAGGCCGATCCCGGTGCCTTCGGGCTTGGTGGTGAAGAACGCCTTGCCCGCCTGAGACAACTGTTCGTCGGTCATGCCGACCCCGCGGTCGCGGACCGCGACCTGGACGTCAGGGCCTTCGCGGCTGGTGGTGACGACCAGGACGCGCTCGGGTTCGCCGCACTCGTGCATGGCTTCGGCCGCGTTGCGGATCAGGTTCACCAGCACCTGTTCGATCTGAATCGGGTCCGCGTGGACGGCGGGCAGGTGGGGGGCCAGGCGCAGCTCCAAGCGGACCCGGCGGCGCCGCAGGTCGGCCGCGGTCAACTCGCGGGATTGGCGGACGGTCTCGTTCAGGTCGATCCGCTGGCGGTGGCTGGCATCCGCCCGCGTGAACTCGCGCAACCGCCGGATGATGTCACCCGCCCGCGTGACCTGCTCCTGCACCTTGGACAGCCATTGCCGGACTTGTTCGAGCCTGGCGGGCGAGTCGCTGTCCAGGATCTTGCTGGCGGCGGAGACGAACGTCGAGATGACGTGCAACGGCTGGCCGATCTCGTGCCCCATCGCGGCGACCATCTCGCCCATCAGGCTGACTCGCGCGACGTGGGCCAGTTCTTCGTGCTGCTGCCGGAGACGCTCTTCGGTCTCTTTCCAAGCCGTGATGTCGCGCCCGACCGACTGGAATTCGATCAGCTGTCCCTCTTCGTCGAAGATCGCACGGTCATGCCACTGCGTCCAGCCGAAGCTGCCGTCGGGCCGGCAGACGCGGTGCTCGTAGGCGGCGATCGGATTCTCGGGAGTCAACACCGAAGTCAGTTCGCGGACCTGCCGGCGGCTCTCTTCGTCGACGATCAGCGGGAAGAAGCTCTGGCCGATCAATTCCTCGCGTGTCCGGCCGAAGAAGCGGCAATAGGCGGAATTGACGAACGTCCGCGTGCCGTCGGGCTTCCAGCGGACGATGAACTCGGTCTGGTCCTCGACCACGCTGCGAAACCGCTGTTCGCTCTGCCGAATCAGCTGCTCCGCCTGCTCGCGGCCCTGAATCTCGTTCCACAGCTGCAGGTTCAGTTCGTTCAGATCGGCCTGCGACTGCTTCAACTCCGTGATATCATGCTGGTTGACCACGATCGCCTGGACTGCGGGATGGTCCAGCAAGTTGTGCAGCAGGGCGTCCTTGTGCCGCCAATTCCCGTGCGCGTCGCGAGTGCGGAACTCGAGGCGGAGCCGGCGCCCGGGCTCGGTCACCAACTCCTGGGTGCTGGCCCGTACGCGGGGCACGTCGTCGGGATGCAGGAGGCTCCAAATCGATCGCCCCACGGCTTGGTCCGGATCCCAGCCGAACAGCCGCACGGCGGGACTGGCGTACAGAATGACGCCCTCCGCCGAGATCAGCCCGATGACGTCCTGGGCATTCTCGATCAAGGCGCGGAACAGGTATTCGCTGTGACGAAACATCAAGTCGTTCATGGTACGGCACCTGCGTCCTATGGTAGCCGATGGGAGACGGGTCCGCTACGTTGACAAGACCATCCAAAGGCTGCTAGACTCCGTCTAACATCAATCCGTGAATCAGGGAAGTTGGGGGGGCATGATGGGTGCCGCCGCGTCGTCTGAGACATTCCGAGTTCCGGAACTGCCGGGATACCAGATCCTGGAGAAAATCGGCGAGGGCGCTTCGGGCGCGGTCTACCGGGCCTACCAAGCGTCCCTGGATCGCAGTGTGGCGATCAAGTTCGTGACCCGCTCCGACGATTCCGGACGCGCCGAGCGCCTGGAGCGTTTCCAGCGCGAAGCCCGGCTCCTGGCCAAGGTTGCGCATCCCCACGTGCTGACCGTATACGATGCCGGCTTGTGCGAGCATGGCCCGTATTTGATCACCGAGTACTTGGAAGGCGGGAACCTGCGGACGTGGATCAAGGCCGGGCGGCCGCTGCCTCCCCCGACGCTGCTCCGCGTCATCGAGCCGGTGATCAGCGCCCTGGCAGCCCTCCATCACGAGGGGATCGTGCATCGCGATCTCAAGCCGGAGAACGTTTTGTTGCAGGATCCCGAGTATCCCAAAGTCGGTGATTTCGGGATTGCCGTCCTGGTCGCCGAGGCGGGGGCGCTGACGCAGCACGGCCAGGCGTTCGGGACCTTGGGCTATACGGCTCCCGAGCAGCAATACGGTCTGCCGATCGATCAACGGGTCGACCAGTACTCGCTGGCCGCGATGGTCTATGAGCTGCTCACCGGCGGCGAACTGCCGTTGGGCGTGATCCGCAAACCCTCGGAACTGAACCCCCGGCTGGATCGCCAGGTGGACAAGGTCTTGATGCGGGCTCTGGCCCAGCAGCCCGAGGAGCGGTTTGCGTCGATCGGCGAGTTCGGCGCGGCGTTGCGTGCGGCTCTCACCGGCGTGGCCTCGGTGTCACAGCGGCGGATGCGGTTGGCGATCGGCGGCGTCCTGGCCACGCTGGCGGCCGGGACGGCGCTCTGGTGGTCTGGCGTGTCGGGCCACACGAGCGCCGGCGGGGAGGCGGGAGGGGCGAGCGAAACGACCGGGCAGGCTTCTGTGCCGCCGCCGAAACAGGACGTCAACTCGCTGGGGATGGCGCTGGTGTTGATCGAGCCGGGCGAGGTCCGCGTCCCGGCCCTCGAAGCCGGTCAAGGTCCAGCGGCCGGTTCAGCGGCCGACCGCCTGCTGCGCGTCGAAGCGCCGTTCTATCTGGGAGCTTGCGAGGTTACGGTCGGCCAATTTCGGGTGTTCGTCGACGCCAGCGGCTATCGGACGACTGCGGAACTGGATGGCGGCGGGTTCACGTTCGACGAGAAGTCCGGGCAGATGCGTCAGGCTGCAGAGGTCAACTGGCGTAATCCGGGCGTGTGGAACCAGCAGCAAGACGATCATCCCGTCGTCCAGGTTTCGTGGGAGGACGCGCAGGCGTTCTGTACGTGGCTCAGCCGGCGCGAGTCGGCCGAGTATCGGCTGCCCACCGAGGCGGAATGGGAATACGCCTGCCGGGCCGGCAGTCCGCAGCAGTGGCCGGTCGACGATGCTCCGAACCGGCTGGGGGACTACACGTGGTACGCGGCGAATTCCGGCCACGCCTTGCATCCGGTGCACAGCAAACTGCCGAACGGTTTCGGACTCTATCACATGCTCGGCAATGTGCAGGAGTGGTGTGCGGACGCCCACCGGATGGAAAACGACCGGGGAGACGACCGCCCGTTCCGCCCGGTACGCGGGGGGGCGTTCGATACTCCGGCGGACACGACCCACAGTGCGAGCTGTCAGTACAGTTACCCGGCCTATCGTTGCCGGACTTACGGATTCCGCGTTGCCCGCTCGGTGCCGGGCGGCTGATTCCCGGCAGGCCGCGGTACCGGCCGCGGTGAGGAGGACTTGGCCCATGCACTTCGCCGCCAACGAAGAAGTCGGACTTGCGGTATTCCAAGAGTCGAATGACGCGCTGATCGTCTTTGACCTCGAGCGCTTGACCATCGTGACCGCCAATCCGGCCTGTCTGCGCTTGGCGCGGACGGAGCTGAACCGTCTGGCGGGGCGGCGCGTCACCGATTTCATTCGCAGCAATTCGGGACAGCTCGCCTCGCAGCTGGCCCAGTCGTTGAATCGGACCAACTTTTTCCACTCCCGCGAGGGCTATTCCTGGCAGACGGACGGTTGGCCGGCCATTCCGCTGAACATCACGATCAGCCGGATCCACACCAAGCCGCAGCCCTTCGGACTGTTGGTCCTGCGCGATGTTTCCGAGCGCGAGCACGCGATTCGGGAGTTGAACCGCGAAGTCGCGTTTCGCCGAGCCGTCGTCGAGCACGCCGCGGATGGCATCTGTGTCTTCCACCGGATCGCGGAGCCGCCGTTCGTGCGGTTCACGGTTTGGAACAAGCGCCTGGCGGACATCTCGGGCATGAACATCGAGGACGTCAATCGTTGCGGCGGGTTGCCCGCCGTCCCGTACGGGGAGCCGGTCCCGCACGGCGGGGAAACGTGGGTCCAGCGGATGCTGGATGGGAGCGACCGCCGCGGCGAAGAGTGGTGCCTGGCCTTGCCCGACGGCCGCCAGCGCGTGGTGGCTGTCTCGGCGTCGACGCTGAGCGCGGAGGGCGACCAGGCCCGCATCCTGGCGATCGTCCAGGATGTGACGGAACGCAAGCAGGCCGAGGAGGCGTTGCGGGCCAGCGAGGAACGGTTCCGCGCCTTGGTGGAAAGCGTCCCGGACGGGATCTTTGTCCAGACGGATGGCCGGTTTTCCTTCCTGAACGACCCTGCGATCCGGTTGCTGGGGGCGGTCCGTTCGGATCAACTGCTGGGGACTCTCGTAGCCGAGCGGCTGCCTCCCGATGTCCGGGATCGCGTCCAAGCTCGTCTGCGGGGGGAGCCCGCTCCTTCCCCGGCCGCGCCGCCCGACGAGGCGCGCTGGCTCCGGCTGGACGGCAGCCCCTTGGAGGCCGAATACTCGGCCGTGCCGTTCGTCTCCGCAGGCCGGCCGGGAACCCTCGTGATCTTCCGCGATATCGCCGGCCGAAAGCGGCAAGAGGAATGGTTGCTGCGGTCGCAGAAGCTCGAGTCGCTGGGGGATCTGGCCAGTGGGATCGCCCACGATTTCAACAATATCCTGTACGCCATCCACGGCTATTCGGAAGTTGCCCGGCTCGATCTGCCGGCCAGCCACCCGGCCCTCGCCAGCCTGGACGAGATTTCCAAGGGCTGTCTCCGCGCCGCGGACCTGGTGCGGCAGATCCTGGCCTTCAGCCGGCCCCAGCAGCTGCAGCGAAAGCCTACGGAACTGCAGCCCCTGGTCGAGGAGGTCATGCGGTTGCTCCGCCCGACCTTGCCCGCCACGCTCGAATTGCGATCCCGTTTCGCGCCCGATGTGCCCGCCATCCTGGCTGATCCCGGCCAGTTGCACCAAGCGATCATCAATCTCGCGACCAATGCGGCTCACGCGATCGGTTTGAAAAACGGGTGGATCGAGTTTCGGCTGGAGACGGTCGAAGTGCAGGCCGATCAGCCGCCCGTCGCCCCAGGCCTCCGGCCGGGACAGTATGCGTGCCTGGCGGTGGCCGACAACGGCTGCGGGATGGACGATGCCACGCAGGCTCGGATCTTCAATCCGTACTTCACCACCAAGCCGCTCGGGCGCGGAACCGGACTCGGCCTGGCCGTGGTCCTGGGCATCGTCAAGCGGCACGAGGGCACGCTCACCGTGGACAGTCGGCCCGGCGCCGGCTCGACCTTTCGCCTGTACTTCCCTGCCACACAACTCGTACCCGAAACGCCAGTCCGCGCGCCCGGTCCGCCGGCAACGCGAGGCGTGCGCGTCCTGTACGTGGACGACGAGGAGCCGCTGGTATTCCTGGCGAAACGCATGCTGCAGCGTCTCGGATACGTCGTGACGGGCTTTACCAATCCCGTGCAGGCGGCCCGGGAGTTTGCCGAGCGGCCTCACGACTTCGATGCGTTGGTGACGGACCTGGCCATGCCCGAGATGAACGGCTTCGAGCTGATCGAGAGCGTCCAGGGCGTCCGGCCGGATCTGACGATCGTGCTGACGTCCGGCTACGTGCGGGATGAAGACCGGGAAGCGGCCCAGCGGCTGGGCGTGCGCGGCCTGATCCTGAAACCGGATACCGTCGACGAACTGGGGGTCACCTTGAGCCGGCTGCTCACGGCTGGAGCGTGATGCCAAATCATCATTCCACTGCTCTGCCCTCTTTGCAGGCGGCGGACGCCTTGCATCACGAGCGGGTTGTTGCGCGTCATTTCGCGGGCCATCTTCATGGCGCCGAAGTAGGCGGCTTCGGTCCGGTAGTGGTAGTCGGCGTGGGAGCCCAGCGTCATGATGCCGGTCTTGGCTCGCTTGTACCGCGAGGCTTTCCCGATTTCGTAGTCGGACTTCAGCTCGGCGAACTGCTCCAGGATGCTGCCGAACGGCTGGAGGAAGCCGTGGTGGACTTTCAGCTTCCAGGCGTCAGCGTCCAGGTCGGCCAACCAGATGCCGTTGGCGTAGGACAGGCGGATTGATTGAACAGGAGATAACAGAGAAAACTGAGGAGCGTCGCCCATCCGATTCGACGTTTTCATGCCGTCCGACGGAGTATCGAGCCAAGATC
>CAIYOB010001244.1 GCA_903927685.1 uncultured Planctomycetaceae bacterium | reverse complement strand
TCGGCGATAAGTTCCACCAGCGTGGTGGAGGATTCGGGCTCGGACTTCGCGACGACAGCAACCGCAGCCGTCTGGCGGTCCTGGTCGTCTGCCCAATTTGTCACGGCCTGCTTGTAGCGGTCTTTCGATTCTTTGGAACCGAACGGTCCCAAGTAGACCAACTTGCCGTTGATCCTGACAACGGCCTGACCGCTGGCCTTGTGATGAGCGTACTTTGGTGCACGATACGACAATCTCGGCATGGCAGCATCCCTTTCAAACGCGTACAAACGCGTAAGAACTTTTTGGGACTGCTGCACTTCCGACCGTCGGAAGGTGACCTAACTCCAAGTCTCAGCAATGCTTACATCAGTCGGGGTGAAAGGATTTGAACCTTCGACCTCTTGGTCCCGAACCAAGCGCTCTAGCCAGGCTGAGCCACACCCCGAATCCTGATCGACGGCGGGGCGTATCGCTCCGCCCGCAATCGTCGCCTATAATCTAACCACGCGTGCTACGGTAACTCAATGGGGCAACCGTTCTTTTTTCACGTACCGGCCTCGCGGTGGTCGTCGGCGAGGGTGTAATCTACACGGTCGCAGCGTGATTCGCAACGGCGGTTGCTGCGAGTTTCCCGAGGCCGGGCGGGGAGGGCCAATCCATGACGCGGCGTACGACTCGGTTTTGCTACGGGGTGCTGCTTGCCGGATGCCTGACGATGCTGTCCTCCAGCTTGCTAGCGTCGGAAGTGAAGGAGGACGAGGTGGTCGTGTTCTTTCCGAGTGTGGCGAGCTTGTCCGATGATGGCTCGACCTGGACCAGTCGCATCCACGGTTGGATCTTCGAACCGGAGTCGGATGGGTTGTTTCGTAACGCCGCGATCGCCGGTTTCCGCAATTCGCTGGGGCTGTCCGCCGACGAAGCCAAGGGGCAGATCTTCGAACAGCGGGCGCGGGCTTTCCTGGCCGACAACGAACGCGGCAAGCGGATCTCGATTCAACTGGCCGGAGGCGTGTTTGAGTTGGAGCCTTCGGCCGAAGACGGACACTTCTTCGGCACCGTGCGGCTGGATGCCGCTGTGGTCCGCCGGTCGGCTCGCGATGGCCGATTGTCCTATCAGGCCGTCCTCGAACGGCGCGACTCGCGTTTGTTTGCGGGCGAGGTCCATGTGGTCGATCCGGTGGGCGTGTCGGTCATCAGTGATATCGACGACACGATCAAAGTGACCGAAGTGACGGATCGGAAGAAGCTGTTGCAAAATACGTTCCTGCTTCCGTTCCGCGCGGTCGACGGCATGGCGGATGTGTACCGCCGCTGGTCGCAGGGCGGGGCGAAGTTTCATTTTGTTTCGGCTAGTCCGTGGCAGTTGTACCAGCCGTTGGCACAGTTCGTGAATCAAGCGGGATTCCCTCCGGCGACGTTCCATCTGCGGCAGATCCGGCTGAAGGACTCCAGTGTCCTGACGCTGCTGGCAGATCCGCTGGAGGCGAAACTGCAGGTCATCGAACCGTTAATGCGGCTGTATCCGCGCCGCCGGTTCATTCTGGTCGGTGATTCCGGCGAGCGCGATCCGGAGGTCTACGGGCGGATTGCCCAGAAGTATCCCGAACAGGTACTGCGGATCTTCATTCGCGACGTGACCGGCCAGGCGGCGACGGCGCCGCGATACCAGGCGGCTTTCGGGGGCTTGCCGCAGGACAAGTGGCAGTTATTCCAGGCTGCGGCGGCGATTCGCGAGGATCCCGTAGCGTGGTCCGGCGAGAAGAGCGCCAAGACGAGCAGCAGGTAGCATCGACATGCACACAGCCGACCCAGACTTGAGAGGGGCCGATTCGTTTCCCGCGGAGCCCAACGACCTGGACGAATCGTCGAATTCGACGCCCGTTGCTTCCGGCGCCAACAAGAAGGTGCTGCGCATCGCTTGGGTGGTCATCGGCGCGGGCGTCCTGGTGGCCATGTCGGCGGCGATTACGGGCGGACTGAATCCGCACGCCAACGTGCTGGCGATTCGCGATCTGGCCGCGTGCATGATGCTGGTCGGCCTGCTGCTGGTGCTAGGCGCGTATCGCGCGGCGTGGCTGACCGGAATCTGGGAAAAATCCGTACTGACCTCGCGTGCGGACCCCGGTCGGCCGCGTCCGCGGAGCGACTTGAGGCTGCCCCTGATCATCAGCCTGTCGCTGCTGCTGGGAGCCGCCTTCGTTGTCGTCGCCGTCATCACGCTGGCCAGCGGCATCGTTTCCCTCTACGCGATGCTACTGCTCCGCATGATGTTGCTGGCGGCTCTGGTTTCGCTGTTGGTGTATGGAACGGGCTACCTGCGGACCTTTTGCCTGGGGGCGATCCTGCCGGTAGGTCTGCAGGCCGTCAGCGGAATCGGCTCGGCCATGCTCTTCCTGCCGCCATCGGCTTGGGGGCAGATGGGCCTGGGCGGCTGGGAGGGTAATCTGACGTCGCTGGTTCTGGTCGCAGTCTTGTCCGTCGCCAGCGGTGTCGTGGCGGTGATTGCGAGGTTTCTGGTCGAGTGCTTGCCGGGGGCGCGGCGGGACGAAAGGTGAAGCCGCGGTTGGCCGGACCGCCGCTATTGCGGCTTGAGTTCGAACTGCGCCTCGACCTCGACGGTGATGTTCATCGGCAGCGAGCCCATGCCGACGGCGCTGCGTGCGCCGACGCCGTTGTCGGGGCCGAACAGTTCAGCGAACAGGTCACTGAAGCCGTTGACCACCGCAGGATGGTTCTCGAAGTCCGGCGCCGCGTTGACCATGCCCAACGTCTTGACCAGTCGTTGGACGCGGTCCAGGCTGCCCAGTCCGGTTCGGAGGGTGGCAACGACCGCCAGGGCCGTTTGCCGGGCGGCGGCGTAGCCGCCTTGCTGGTCGACGTCCTGACCGACGCGGCCTTTCATCAGCGTGCCGTCCGCCTGCAGCGGTCCGTGGCCGGAGACGTAGGCCATGTTGCCGACGACCAGCAGCGGCTTGTAGACGCCGGCCGGCTTGGGGGCGGGAGGAAGTTGCACATTCAGTTGCTGCAGCTTTTCTTCGGGGCTCATCGCAGGCTTTTCCTTCTGGCGGTGGTGAAACACGGCAGTGCTCCCGGGACTGAACCGAATGAGCGGACGGCACTCCGCTGAACGCGAGCGGTCGGGCTCAGGCACCGGGAAACCGCGAACGAGTATAGCAGACCAAGCCGGGGCTGGCGACGGTTGGGCAGGGGGCACTCCGGCTGCGGACGACGAGAATCCGGCCCTACGTTTTTGGAGAGCCGGCAAGGCTGGGCGGGTGGGGGGGCGGAAATTTCGTTTGGGATGGGCTTACCCTGGGCGGTTGAGAACTTGGTCCTGGCAAAGGGTTATGCTCTTCCATGTTCAGCGTTTCCCACGGATGGCAAGGCCGGCCCACGGATAGGAAAGACAGGATGTATGTATCCGTGGGCCGGCTTTGCCATCCGTGGGATACCCGGACAAGACTGGAGTTCGACTAGCCGTATCACTGACTCGTCAAGATCCTGTTTTCAAGTGGCCGGGATCACTCGTGGGGACGGGTCAGTAGAAGAAGTTCTCGGGCCGGACGCGAATCAGTTGCGGCTGCGTCCCCACACCACAGGCACAGCGAGCGGTCGCGGTCGCCGACACCCAGAGCACGGGCACGTCGTACCCTCCCAGGCCGGCCGCGACGCTGTTGACTTGGATGGTGGCTTGGGCTCGGACTCCGAAATCGCGCCCCGCGCCGCAATCCGGAGCGGTGCTCCCGTCGAACACCCAGGGAATGGCGGCGGTGGTCACTGCGCCAAGAATCAGGTTTCCCGTGGCCGAGGCATTGCCGTTTGCCCCGCCACCTCCCCCGTTTGCTGTGATTCCCACCGGGCTTCCCGTGACGGTATTCGCTCCGGCGTAGGTGATGGCGATGGCACGGGCGCCGACCGTGTCCACGGGGTCGTCCTTCCACTCCTTGACCGCAGCCAGAGCCGCTGCCTCGAGTGCGTTTTCGAGTTCGACCCTGGCCCGCCAGACGTTGGCGATTTCGATCAGGAAAATCAGCAGCATCAGCAGTACGGGCAGGGACAGGATCAGCCAGAGCGTCACGACGCCCGCGCGGCGAGTTGCCGCGGGGCGGGTTTGCCGTTGTCTGCCCGGGGATTCCCTGGCGGAACGAAGCTTGGACCGGCCGCTCGCCGTGTCAGTTCCTGCGTGGGATGCCTCCGGGCAGCTAGTCGGCGAAGTCGACTGTATCCGCCGATGGACGTGTTCTTTCGCCGAGCCCATGAGTGTTTCTCTTCGCTAGCGTTAAGTTGCCTTTGCGCTGGTTACGGAGGTTACCGCTCGTAACGGAAGGTCGTGGAGCATTGTGTCGAGCGGTTCGCAATATTGAAGCCGAACAGGGACAAACAGTTCGGCGCAACCTCCGACATCGGAACGCATACGGTCACGCGTACTGAGTACACTCCGCCGGCCATGTCCAGCGGAAGCGATGTGGCCGGCGGCGTACACGTCCAAGCCGAGGTGAGCGGCTCGCGGAGTTCATCTTCGGCCGGCCCGTCCAGGTTGTGCTCGACGAAGATTCGACAGGCGGAAATCGCCGAACTGCTTAGCTGGGCGTTGATCGCATTCAGAATCACAGACGGAATCGGATCCCCCGTCTCGCTGGCACTAAGGTCAGTCTGAGCAGCGACTTCCGCCCCGACTCGGCTGGCCAAGCTGACCTGCTGCAGGCCGGAGAAGAACATCCCGAATTGGACGACCGCCAAGAGCATGATCAGCAGCACGGGGAGCGCGATGATGAACTCGAGGGTGACGGCACCGCCGCGTGGATCACGCGTGGGGCGAAGGCTCGTTCTGCATTGCTGCCTGGGGTGGAACATCGTCTGATCGTCCGGCAAACCGTCAACCAACGTAAGCGCGGCACCGATGTGCGGCGCACGACATCTCCGTGAGAAGTCTAGGTTAGCAATTCACGTGCCGGGCAGAATTTCCCGAATTTCCGGCGTTCGTTACGGTCGGAGCGAACTAAGATTGAGGCGAGAGGATGGGTACCGACGATCGTTCGGAGCCGTCACGTCTGTGGCACGCGAGTTGCCCAGGTGGTATCGTTCGAGAACTTGGTATGTGGAGTCAACTGCCCATGAGTCGCCGCCGACAGCGCCGCTCGAACCGAGACGCTTCGGTCACCCTGGAGTTCATCCTGGTCCTGCCGCTGCTGGTTGTGACCCTGTTCGCCGTTGCGCAATTTGCGGTAGCGCTGTTGGTCCGGCAGGCGGTGACGCAGGCCGCGCTTGTCGGCGCGCGTGAGGCGGGTAAGGGCGAGGGGATTGATGAGGTCGCACGGGCAGTGGACGGCGTGCTGGACGGATCGCACGGGATCGACGTGGCGATGGTGTCGTACGTGGCGGGCACGCCCCCTGCGACAGCGGGATCCGCCACCGTGACTGCCGTCGCAGACTCTGGCGTACGTATATTGCTGCAAGTCGGACAACCGGACTCGCGTGGCGCCACGTCGTATTTCGGTGACGCTGCGGTGACCTTGATGGCGCCAGTCGCTCCCGCAGCGGATGAGGTCCGCGTCACGGTCGCGATCGATATGGGCCGCCGGCCGATGTACAACTGGCTGTTCAATTTCAGCCCGGACGAGTTCGTCGACGTCGACTTCAGCGTGCGGGACTTTCAGATCAGTTCGCTCGTTAAGAAGGAATAGCGGGGCGCGTCAGAAGCTGAGCATCCGCTGGTACTGCCGCAGGCGGAATTCCAGGTCCTCGCGGGAGATTTCCTTCATCCGTTCGAGGCTGAAGTCTTCGACGTTGAAACTGGCGACCAGGACGCCGTAGGCCATGGCCTTTTTCAGCGACGCCGGCTCGAAATCGTCGATTTCCGACAGGTAGCCCATCATGCCGCCGGCAAAGCTGTCGCCGGCCCCGGTGGGATCGACGACGCGCTCGGTCGGGAAGGCCGGCAGCACGTAGGTCTCGTATTGGGAAAAGAACATGGCCCCGTGTTCGCCTTTCTTGATGACGACGAACTTGGGGCCCAGTTCCCGGATGCGATGACCGGCACGGACCAGGTTTTCGTCGCCGGTCAGCAGCTTGGCCTCGCTGTCGTTCATGACCAGGCCGTCGATCCGGCGGAACAACTGCAGCAGCTCGTCGTGCGACTCGCGGATCCACAGGTCCATCGTGTCCGCGACCACCAACCGCGGGCCGGTCACCTGGTCCAGGACCTTCATCTGCGCCCGCGGCGAGCCGTTGGCCAGGAACACGTACGGGCAGCGTTTGTACTCGTCGGGCAAGACCGGATCGAAATCGCCCAGTACGTTCAGGTGGACCTCCAATGTCTGGCGGTCGTTCATGTTGGTCGCGTACTTGCCGCGCCAGCGGAACGTCTTGCCGCCCGGGACGACCTGCAAGCCGCTGGTGTCGATCCGCCGGGACTGGAGGAACTGGGTATGCTCGTGCGGCCAGTCCTCGCCGACCACGCCGACCAGTCGTACCGAAGTGAAGAAGCTGGCGGCGTAGGAGAAATAGACGGCCGAGCCGCCCAGTACATCCTCACGGGCGTCGCGAGGCGTGTGCACACTGTCCAAGGCTACCGATCCGACAACGAGCAAGGGCATGGCTGGTTCCGTCTCCAACGAGTCTGCGGGAAGAAAGACACGAAGCCGCATTATGCGGCTTTCCCACCGTTTTGCAAGTTCACCACAGCGATCCGGGAATCGCGGTGTCAAACTGGATGGCGATGGGACTTCAGACGGCTCCCGGCAAGGGCCACCCATCCTCGTCCCAGCCACGTGCCAGGTTGTACGCCCGCACGGCGGCCTGGAACTGGGGGCGGGTCAGTCTTGCTGCCACGTCGTCCTGCAGAGCGTCCGCAAAGAAGCGGGCGGGCAGCGTGTCCTCGGCGGGCGTCCAGCCGGCAGCCACGTTGAACTGTTTCTTGGCCTGGATGATCCGCCGAGCCGTCCCACGCAGTTCCTCGGGAGATACGTCCCAGCCCGTCACCAGTTGCAGCATTTCCGCCGCCTCGGCCAAGAAATCGTGGAACACGCCGCGTAAGAACTTGCACAGGATCAGCGAGTCCATCAGGGTCGCCTTGTCTTCGGCTTCGACGGCGAGCGTCACGGCCTGGGGCGTCAGGCGGCGGCGGTCTGCCCCGGGCGAGAAATCCACTTCGTAAGCGCTGCTACGGTTGTGATCCGCGCCGCGTGTCCCGACGGCCAGTCCCAAGGCCATCGTCTGTAGCGCCCGCGGCTCGTAGCCGGGCAGCTCCAAGCCCTTGACGTGCGGGGCAAAATCCGCCGAGTCTTGTCCGATCTGCTCGGCCAGTCGGCGGCTGCCCTGTGCCAGGGCCTCCCCCAAGCCTTCACGGCGACCGATCAACTCGATGCACCGCAGCAGGGCTTCGGGTGCGCCGAACCGCAGCCAAGGGGCATCCAGCAGCCCGCGTTCAACGCACTCCATCGCAAACGCGACGGTTCCGCCCAGGCTGATCGTGTCCAGGCCCAGCTGATCGCAGCGGTGCGCAGCGGCCAGCACGGCCTCGGCGTCGCCGATCCCGCACAGACTGCCCAGCGCGAACAGGCTTTCGTATTCCAGCCGCACACCCCGCCTGGGGTCCGTGGCGGACTTGGGGTCCAGCCGGTAGATGTGCTCGCACCCGATCGTACAGGCCGCGCAGGAAGCCCGCGTTTTGGCGTGTGCGGCGGACAGCGTTTCGGGTGATAAAGCCTCGGCGGCCGCAAAGCTGCCCTGCTGGAAGTTACGCGTCGGCAGGGCATGCAGCCGGTTGAAGGCGAGCAAGTTGCCGGCGGTGCCCAATTCGCGGTACTTGGCCGTGGCCGGGCCGAACGAACGGGCCGACAGCTGCTTGGCCAACGCGACCAGTTCGGCCGGACGAGCCCACGCACAGCGTTGCGTGCCGCGGACGACCACGGCCTTGAGGTTCTTGGCTCCCAACACAGCGCCGCTGCCGCCTCGCCCCGCGTGGCGGCCCGCATGCGAGATGGTGGCGTAGCGGACTTGCCGCTCGCCGGCCGGTCCGATGATAGCACTGCAGGCATCGCCGGGGAATCGTTCCCGCAGCCGGTCGGCCGCGGCGTCGATATCCAGTCCCCACAGCTCTCCGGCCGGCTCGATTCGCACGTGACCGTCGTCGATCACCAGGAGCGAGGGAGCCGCCGCGCGGCCGGTGATCACGAGCGCATCGAAACCGGTCTTCTTGCCAGCGATGGCGAACGCGCTGCTGGCCAGGGAGTCGTTGATCCGCCCGGTCAGCGGGCTCTTGCTCACCACGGCGAACTTGGCCGAGGTCGTCAGCGGACTGCCGACCAGAGGGCTGAAGACAAACGCCAGCAGCGCTTCCGGCGACCGCGGGCCTGCACCTGCCGCGGCCTCGCGCAACAGCAGATGGACCCCCAATCCGCTGCCGCCGAGGAAGTGGCGAAGTGAATCGCCGGACAGCGGGACGGAATCGCCGCTGCCCCGCGTCAGATCGATCCGCAGGTAACGTCCGTGGTAGCCAAAGAGAGGGGCGCTGCGTGGGTCGGCTGGCATCGTCTCCCGTCGTCTACCGCATCGTTTTCAGGATCTCGCTCAAGTTGGCGATCGGCTGTTCGTCCTGCGGCGGTTTCGATTCCGGAGTTCCCGAGCCGAAAAACGAACCCGGCCGCAGAGACAGGACGCCGTTTTCCTGATCCCGCAGTTTCTGAATGGAATCGACGGCCTTGGCCTCGATTTCCTTGGCCCGTTGGCGGTCGATCGACACCTTGGGCACGCCGCTATTCCATTGGATCGAGATCACGCCCGTGACCAGCAGGACCGGCAGGGCTAGCAGCACGGCTCGTGCCCCCCACCGGCTTCCGACCACGGACCGTACGGGGGGCGGCATCCCCGCCGTGGCGATCCCGACGAGGCATTGTGAAAGGGTTGGCTTGCGTTTCCGTCGTCTTGCCATGGCCTGTTCTCCGAATCTGCGCCCCGGTCGACCTCACCGCCGTGCAAGCGGGAATCTGGCTGGGGGGCGCGACTTGTAACAAAACCGCGGGAACGAGGCAAGGGCAGGTGGTCGCTCGAAAACCGGCCATAGCGCGTCGTCAATCCTCGAAGTATTGGATGTTCTCGAGCGCATCGCGGGCTCGGGCCCGGAAACGCATTTCGCCGTCTGTCAATTCCAGCGCCCGGCGATACAGGTCCTTGGCCTTGTCCACCCGGCCGCGACCTTCTTCGATCTGGCCCATTTCGTACCAGGCTTGGGTCAGGAACCGGGCGCGTTCATCCGGCTTGTCGAAGGGCAGTCCTTCAAGCATCGCATACCACTGCAGGGCCTCGTCGCGGTAGCCGTGCGCCAGGGAGTGAGCGGCGCACTTACGCAGCATCGCGAATCGTTCGCGGCCGTTGATCGCCGCGTTGCCGAGTGCCTCGACGAGTAGCGGGCGGCCGCGTTGCGGATCGCGCAGGTCAAAGTAGATCATCTCGGCGTGCGGCAAGAGCCCGTTGACGCGAAAGCGAGGATCTGCGGCAGCGACGGCCTCGTATTCCGCCTGCGCCTTGGCAAAGTCCCCTCTCGCACGGTACGTCAAGGCTCGTTCCAGCCGCGCGGGTACACGCCAGTTGTCGGTGTCGGCCAACCGAAACAGCGTGTCGCAATAGAGCAGCGATTTTTCGTAATCGAGGAAGTCCTCACGTGCCAGCTTGGCGGCCAAACGCAGGCCATCCAGTCCGGCGCGTGGAAGCCTCGCGCCCGCCGTCCCCGCCCGTTCCAACTCGGCGGTCAGGACCTCCAACTTGGCCAGCGCCTCTGCTTTCCGGTTGCTCTTGGCCAGCGTTTCCGCTTCCTGGAACAGGGCCGCGGCAGAGTCGTCGGCCGCGGCAGCCAGCGTTAACGCCAGGCAGGTGACAAGGGATATCAGCATGGGATCAGTCCTCGCTCACGATGGTGTACAGCGTCTGGGGAGGCAGCGTCACGAGCAGTCGGTCGCCGTGGTGCTGGACCGCCACCGGTTGGTCTAGCGGCATTCCGTTCACGTCCAGTGCCGTGGCCGTTCGGACCGACGAATTGGCGATCTCGACCTGGACTTGGATGTTCTCGACCAGCACCGGCTCGCTGCCCTTGCGGAGGATCTGGAGTCCGTCGAGCAGTTCACCGCCCGCTGCGACCGCGCGGCGGCGGGCGATCCAGCCTGCGGGCCGGGCGACCGTTCCCGCTTGGACCAGGATCTGCCGCGATTGGTTCAACGGCCGGTCGTCCAAGGGGACGAGTACCACCGACCCGTACGCGTTGCGGGACCGGATGGTGACATCTCCCAGGACGATCTCCGGCTGGGCGGCCAGGAACCCCGCGGCGGCTTGGCATTTCGGCGCGTTCACGCTGTACAGGCCCTGGCCATAGTCGGTGCGGATCTGCCCGGTGACGCTGGTCAAGATCCGGGCCTCCTTGTCGATCAGGCCGGCCAGTTTTTCCGAGACCCGATTGTTCGCGGCGCTGCCGCCGCAGCGTACCCGGACCGGCCCCACGCAGAACGCCAGCGGGTCGACGGGCGTGGACACGGCCGAGTTGACCGGCATCTCGCCCTGGTCGCGGTTCGGATCGTAGGTTTCCGTCTCCGCGATCAGCGGCGTTTTCTGTTGCCAGAGATCGTCCAGGCTGCGCTCCTCGTACACGATCGGCTCGTCCGCCTGGGCGATATAGCCGCGGCGAAAGGCGAGCGAGGTGGCGGGGAACAGGCCCATCTGCATAGGCGTGTTGTACGCCCACTTGCCGTCGCTGGCCCCCCACTCCTCGCCACCAGAAGCGAACCAGTAGAACGAGTCCACGCCGGTCAGCGACAGCTGGCCGGCCACAACCAATGGCCCCTCGGCGGCATACAGGTTCGGCGGCACCCACAGGCTCTCGAAGATCATCGTCGGATGTCCGGCGGGCTGTTTGACGTTCAGCGGCCAGAAGTACGGCCGCTTCAGGGCCGACCAGTTCGTGTAGACCTGCTGGTCGAGGATCTGCCAGCCCGTGTTGATGCCGGCATGCAGGGAACTGTAGTAGGCGTTCTTGCCGATAATCTGGTTGGCCGTGTACGAGTAACGTTCCGCATCGCAGCACAGGACCGGATCGACCGTCTTCCAGTTGCCGGCGTTGATCAGCTGCCGGCAGCCCAGTTCGTCGCGCAGGAAGGTCTCCAGCTGCTGGTTGAAGGTCCGCATCAGTTCGGTGTAGAACTCCAACTGGTCGTCCATGCGGCGGCGCGTCGGTTCGTTCCAGCGGGCGGCGCGGTCCCGTGCATCGCGAGTAAAGAACCACATCTGCAGCAGACCGGCCGTGCCCCGCTCGACGTTGTCCTCGCCCCGCAGATCCCAAGCCGACTCGTAGGTGGTGTATCGCTCGAAAGCTTTCTCCAGCGAGCCGTATTTTCGCTTCAGAAAGTCGCCGAACATCGAGAGCAGTTGTTCCCGTGGCTTGCCCCCGATCTGCGACTCGGTGTAGAACAGCAGGGAATCCTCGTTCTGCAACTGGATGATCGCCACCGCCGGATCGTCTTTCAGCGGGATGCCCGTGTACGGATTGGGTTCGGTGTACAGCCGCCGCAGCCAGGCTTTGTACATCTGCTGCACCGGTTCGTAGAAGAACACCAGCCCGGTCAGGCTGCCACCTTCGAATCCCAGGTCCCAGCTCGCCTCGTTATCCGTGTGCGAACCCCAATAGGGGCTGAGCGTCGAGTAGATGCCTTCCTGTTTGAACGCGGCGACCATGTACCAGGCGCCGTGCAGGTCGACTTCGTTGATCTGGTCGCGCGAGACGGGCGGCCCGCCGCGTTTGTTGGGCTTGGGCGGCAGGTGGCCGTGGAAGCGGACCATGTTGACGCCTCGTTTGGCCGCCCAGCGGGCGTGGTGGGCGACGGCCTCGCGCTCCGTGGGACTTACCGCCAGGTTCCCGTCGTTGAACGGAATCCGCCAAGCGTAGTCCGAGCCCGACCAGAAGCGGATCGGCTGGCCGTCGCCGCGGATCAGCGATTCGCCGTCATCGCTGAGCCGGATGAAGCCGTGTTCGCCGGCGACCGCTTCGTTCAGTCCCCGCAGGTCGAGCGGCGATGGCTCGAAGGTGTCCCGGACGATGGGAAATGCCCAGGCCTGGGCAGGGTCTAGTTCCGCCACAGTTTGCACGCGCTGGTCCGGCTGGTAGAACATGCGCGGGCGGAACTCGAATCCGTCGGCCGCGAGCACAAAGCAGTCGACGGCCGCAAAGCCCTTCTTGTCGTCGCCCGGCTGGACCTGGATCCGCAGCCGGTGTTCGCCCTCGGCCAACTCGATCTCCGGGCCCTTGATCCAGGCCAGCTTGTGCCGATTCGAGCCGTCGTGCGAGGCGTACGACTCGTCGAACACCCGCCGCTCGTGGTCCAGCGTCTCCCGGTGCTCCTGGTCGGCTGCTCGCCAGACCTTGACCGGCAGTTCCGCCAGCGGCGCCTCGTCCACTGCGTAACGGTAGCCCGTGCTGCTCAGATTCAGCCGGATCCACAGCCGGTACTTGCCGGTCTGCGGCAGGCGGAACGGGCACACCATGTAGCCCGAGGCCATGACGGGCTCGTCGAACGACCGCCACCAGTCGCCGCCGGACAGCGAGGTCTGGCGGTCGACGGGCTCGTACCATTCATTCGCGTGCTCGACCTTGTCGACCGCGCTTTCGGCTTCGACCCACACATAGTCGCCAGCCCGGGCGGCGAGTGGCGTCAAGACGCCCAGCAGAATCCAGCAGACAGGCCTCATGGTTCACCTTCCTTCGAGACTAACATCTTGGCAGGGCTGGCCCCGGCAGCAAGCGGGAACCGTCGCCTGATTTTCGAACGCTGGCAGGCACAACGCAAGGGCTGCGCCACGGTTGTCGCCTTGCCCCAGCGAATCATGCCGTGTGATCTGGTACAATCCGCCGGCTGCAACTCGGTCTCGAGAGGTGAATTGAAGTGAGGCATCGTGTCGTCGATGGGTTCCTGTTGCTGGTGATCGTGGCGGGCGGCGCGCTGGCTGGGCGAGCGGCTTTCGAGCGGAGTCGGCTGGGCGCCGAGTACCGCCGACTGGCGGACAAGACGGGAGAACCCCCGATCCGGGATGCCTCGAAGGTGGTCGTGAGCGCCTTGGAGACGGGGGAACCTCTGCACTTTGCCTGGCGCGTGCACTTGCCGCCGAACTATCGGTTCTCTCTCTGGCACAGCGACGGCAGTTACAGTTCGGGCTGGCAGTCCTCCGCCGTCGAATCGATCGCGCGCGTGAGGTTTCGTGAAGACGAGCAGGGATGCCTGCACGTCTACACGCGATTCTCGGGCGGCGCCAGCCGGATGCAGGTGGACGGACCAGCCTTGGCCGACCTGCTGCGAGATCGCTGGCACGAGATCGAGGCGGACCAGCTGGGGGCCGGCGGACCGGTGGTCTTGGACGCCGACCAGCCAACGCGGCTGCTGCGATTGACCTTGTCCCAGCGTCTCCAGGACGACGCTCGGACGGCGCTTCCCGACGGCTCGCGAGAGCGGCACGTGCCCGTCTTGTTCGATTTGCACTTGGGCCCCAAGCCGCCGGGACGGTAGTCGCATGCACGAGGAACACACGAGCCTGGCGGGCGAGTTGCACCAGTCGGAGCCGGTCATACCGGCACGTGCGCCGGCCCGCAGGCCCTGGCAGATCCGCCTGCGAACGCTGCTGCTGTTGCTGGCGGCCGTCGCCGTGTGGCTCGGTTACTTCAGCAACCGCGGCCAGATCTCGTTCCTCGAGTCACGCATCGCAGCGCTGCGGCCGCTGGCTCACGAGTTGATCATCGACGACGCCAGCCAAATCGCCGTCGTGAAACTCGAGGAACTTTGGTACGACGAGAACGAATGGGATGTCTACTTGCCGGAGGGTCGATATCGGCTGAGTCTGGCCACGCGCCGCATCGATGATCGCGGCCTGGCCCCGGCGTCCAGCACGGGCCTG
>CAIYOB010001243.1 GCA_903927685.1 uncultured Planctomycetaceae bacterium | reverse complement strand
GCCGGCGACGTGGGCACGCATCGGCTCGAACTGACCGCCGCCGACGGCTTCGGCGGCATCGCGCGGCAGGCATTTCAACTGCAGGTCTGGACCGCGATCCCCAACCGGCCGCCGATCGTCCAGAGCCTGCCCCAAGTCCAAGCCGCTCCAGGGGAAGCCTACGCCTACCAGGCCCAGGCCGAAGATCCCGACGGTGACGCCCTGCGATACACGCTGGACACCGCCCCGTCGGGCATGACGATCAACGAGACAACCGGCCTGGTCGCCTGGCCGCAAGCCGTGTCCGGTACGCACACGATCAGCCTGTGCGTGGACGACAACCACGGCGGCCAAGCCCAGCAGATCTTCATCCTGACCGTCGGCCCCGGCACACCGAACGCCGCCCCGCAGTTCGACTCGGCCCCGCCCGTCCGGGCGCGCGTCGGCGAGTTGTACCTGTACGCCGCTGCGGCGGCGGATCCCGAGGGCGACGAGCTGCGGTACTCGCTGAGCCAAGCCCCGCCCGGCATGACCGTCGACGCCGGCACGGGCGTGGTCCAATGGCAACCGGCCGTCGCCCAAACCGGCCTGCACCCCGTCACGCTCCGCGTCGCCGACCCGCGCGGCGGCGCCGCCGTGCAGCGCTGGCTGATCGACGTCACGTCAACGTCGCTCAACCGGCCACCCCTCTTCGTGGGACATGCTTCCAGCTTGCCATTGACCCAGAACTCCCTCGCCACACTCTCCCTCCTCGCCCAAGACCCCGAAGGCGACCCGCTCCGTTACGAACTTGTCTCCGCCCCCGCCGGCATGAGTTTGTCCCCAGCCTCGCCGGGCCAAGGCATCCTCCTGACCTGGACTCCCACCGCCGCCGACCTCGGCTGGCACCGCGTCGTCGTCCGTGCCTACGACCCGCTGGACGCGTACGCCCAGCAAGTCCTGTACGTCGAAGTCCGCCGCCCGAACACGCCGCCGCGGTTCACCAGCCAGCCGCTGGCCACCGGCACCGCCGGCGCGGTCCATCGCGATCTGCTGGCCGCCACGGACGACGAAGACGCGTTCACGTACAGCCTGGTCGCTGGCCCGGCCGGCTTGACCGTCGACGCGGCCAGCGGCCTGCTGTTCTGGCGCACGACAACCGCCGACGCCGGCACGCACCCGATCACCGTCCGCGCGACCGACGACCGCGGCCTGGAGACCGACCTGTCGTTCACGCTGGCCCTGCAGGCCGACGCCCAGCCGCCGGACGTCAGCGTCCGGCTGAGCGACCAACTGATCGACCTCGCGACCACATCCACCGTCGTCGTCCAAGTCCTGGCCGTCGACAACGTCGCTGTCGCAAGCGTCACCCTGTCGCTGAACGGCACGCCGCTGCCTCCCGAGGCCTGGCACCGCTACGAGTTCACGCCGCCCGCTCCCGGCCTGTACCAGTTCACCGCCACGGCCACGGACGCCGCCGGCAACATCGGCACCGCGACGGCGACGTTACGCGTCTTCGACCCCGCCGACAGCGAGCCGCCGGTCGTCGAGCTGACCAGTCCCGCCGGCGGCGACGTGCTCACCTACTTGACCGACGTCGTCGGCACGGTGACCGACCAGAACCTCGAGTTCTTCCGCCTGCAATCCGCCTTGGCCGGCACCGGCCAGTGGACCACGTTTTACGATTCCGCCACCGAACACAGCCCGTTCGCTCCCGGCGACGGCGTCGTCGCCGACGTCCTCGGCGTCTTCGACCCCACGCTGCTGCAACGCGACAACTACGACCTGCGCGTCGTGGCCCAAGACATCAACGGCCGGACGACGATTGTCCAATTGGGCGAACCGGTCAGCGTCGAAGGCCGAGCCGTGCTGGGCAATTTTCGTCTGGAGTTCACCGACCTGACCATTCCGTTGGCCGGGATCCCGATCCAGATCCAGCGCACGTACGACACCTTGAACGCCCAGCGGAGTGGCGATTTCGGTTTCGGCTGGCAGCTGTCCGTG
>CAIYOB010001242.1 GCA_903927685.1 uncultured Planctomycetaceae bacterium | reverse complement strand
CCGAGACTCCCTGTCCCAGGCCGATTTGACATCGAATCCCAATTGGATGATCGGAGGGGGAGTCTCGGCCTCGAATTGTCGTTGCGCTGCGAGTCGCACCAGGTGAATGTCCTCGACCTGGACTTGCTTGGCGACAAAGCCCGCGTGGGTGAGCAACAGTTTTTGGTCGTCGGTTTGTTTTGTCATCGCACTAACTGGCGAGCGATTCGTCGGGGACTTGTACGCTTGAGTCCTGTGGGTACTTCACCGCCCACGAGAATGTCCGCCACATCACGGGACCCGCAGCGAGGTCGCTTGGGATCGCATGCGTCGGAGTTGCCGCCGCAGGCCCCGCGACATCGACGACGGGACGTTGTCCCAATGCCCCGAAGACATCGGCCAACGTGCGCAGGGTGAAGTTCGCCTCCCCGGCCAACAGTTGGCTGATCCAGCCCTTGCTTCTTCCGAGTCGCTTGGCCAATTCCGTGCGAGTAACGCTCTGTTCCTGCATCAGCTCGACGATACGTTCCGTCGCCTGCATGATCAGCCGCTCCTGGTCCAGGAGTCGCTTGCCTTCTGGCGTGCTTGTTAGTCGGTCCAGTTCGGTTGTCATGAACTCCCCTCATTTTTATCCGCGATCTTCGCGAGCGATGATCTCGTCGCGAATTGCCTCCGCGCGGACGAATTCACTTTCCGGCCACTTCGGCGTTCGAGTCTTCCAGAACCCGTGGGTCAAGACCAAGCGGTCGATGCCTGAGGCTTGGTCACGTCTGCGGAACCCAACGATGCGCACCCGCTTACGCCCCTCCGGACCACCGCTGCATCGATTGTTCTTGGCGGCCCAAAAACAACGCTCTGACTTGAATCGCTCTTCGTTGTGTACGCCGAAGATCCCGCGTTCGGTAACCTCAATGAACGTCGAAACAAACTGCGCTCGGTCCTTCAGTTGCAGGTTCTGCAGGAAGTCCCTCGCGGGCGAATTGCCATCGTCGAGCACGCCGTATTCGACAATGCACCGAGGTCCCTGTACGACAATATGGCTATCGTCCTGGTTCATTGGGAAGTTTAGTTTTGACTAAACCATGCGTCAAGGGCCGTTCCTGCGATTCACTCTGCGGTCTCTCGACATGGCGGAAAGCCGCCCAATTGGCGGATTATATCCCTTGTTTTCGCCGGTGAAATGGACGACCCAACGTTTTTTCCTCGCGGGCTCAAGCCCGGTGCCTCTCGTCGGCGTCAGATCCACCGGCGCCGGTGGAACCAGAGCAGCAGGCCGCCGCCGACCGCGGCACAGATGGCCCAGAACACGCCGTACATGCCCCGCCACTCGGCTTCCGGGACGTACATGTTCATGCCGTACACGCCCGCAATGAAGGACAACGGAATGAAGATCGTGCTGATGATCGTCAGCACCTTCATGATCTCGTTCATGCGATTCGAGACGGCCGACATATAGGTCTCGGTTACCCCCGCGGCGATTTCGCGGTAGGTTTCGATCAAGTCGATGATCTGCACGCAGTGATCGTAGACGTCGCGGAAATACGTCCGCGCCGTCTCCGACAGGCATTCGTGCTTTTCCCGCAGCAGCTGGGCCAGCAGTTCGCGCATCGGCCATGCGGCGCGGCGCAGCATCAACAGCTCCCGCTTCAAGGCGTGGACTTTGTGACTGGTCCCCTGGTCGGGGCGAGACAACAGTTCCTCTTCCAAGTCCTCCAACTGATCGGAGTAGTCCTCCAGCACAGGAAAATAGCCGTCGACAACGGTGTCGACGAGCGAGTACAGCAGGAAACTGGCGTCGTTCTCGCGGATCCGCGACCCGCGAGTCGCAATCCGATGCCGCACCGCGTCGAAGATGTCGCCGGGAGCCTCTTGAAACGTCAGCAGCGTGTTGCGTCCCAGGAAGAACGCGACCTGCTCGGTCCGGACACGGCCGCCTGCGGGATCCACGGCTCGGGCCACGACAAACAACCGGCCGGGCTGTTCACCGGAGCCCGGATAATCCTCCGCCTTGGGTCGCTGGACTCGGTGGAACACGTCTTCGACGGCCAACGGATGCAACTGGTACTTTTCCGCCAAGTCCCTCACGACCTCCGGCGGATCGAGTCCCACCACGTCGATCCAGCGGACGCGGCACCAGTCCGGACGGTGCCGCGTCAGGAACTCCCGCAGGTCGGTGACGTCCTGCGACTGCGATTGGTCCTGGCAATAGTCGGTGCAGGTGATTCGGGTCATTGGTCAGTGGTCATTCGTCAGTGGTCAGTGGTCCAAGTTGGTTTTTGGTTCTTGCCGAACCACTCGCGCAGCAACAGCTGGCGGTCGGTGGGCTGGGAGGTGGGGGCAGTGTCGTTGCGGTCCGGGCCGTGTTCGACGCTCCAGCCGCTCCACTCGCGAAACGCGTGGTAGCTCCAGTCCCAGCCGTGCTCCTCGAAGATCTCGATCACGTCGCGCAGATAGCGGCAGGCGCTGTCGCCGGGGGCCCAGCGGATCGCGCTGAACTCGCCCATGTAGATGTGGACGTTGTAGTTCCGCTGAAAGTCGACGACCGGCTGGAGGGCGGCTCGCAAGGCTTCCTTGTCCCAATACTTGCCGGCGATCTGGCCGGGGTAGCTGACCGGCGGCTGGTCCCGCTCGTGCACGCCCTGATGCGTGAACTGGTGCGGGACGTACATGTGCGCGCTGTACACGACATTGGGCACCGCGATGGGTGTGAACTCGGCCAGGCTCTCGGGCGAACCCCAGGGTGGGGCTTCGACGATGATCGTCCGCTGGGGATCGATCTCGCGGATCGCCAGGGCGGTCCGTTCCGCCAAGTCATACCAGTCGTCACAGCCTTCTTCCACGAACTCCTCGACCGGCTCGTTCGCCAGATCGAAACCCCAGATCGGCCGGGCGCCTTGGTAGCGTCGTGCGATCCCGCGCCAGACATCGACGAACTTGTCCTGGACCGCCCGGTCCGTGAACAAGCGGTCGTCCGTGCCCACGTAGCCGCTGACCGTGGACTTGCCGCCGGGCGGCGAATGCAGGTCAACCACCACATAAATCCCGTATCGTTCGCACAGCGGCAAGGCGGCGTCCAGCCGCTTCAACTCGCCTTCCAGCCAGGCGTCGTAATCCGCCAGGGTACTGGGCTGCCCGGGTCGGCCGTGCCGGATCAACTGCCAGCGGATCAAGTTCGCGTTCCAGTCGCGGCCCAGGGTGCGCAGACCATCCTCGTCGATGTGGGGCCCGATCATCGCGCCGCGCAGTCGCGGCACGTCGCGGCCGGTATATGCGACGCCCGCGGCCGGGGCGGGCTTGGCCGCCGCGGGTGGCTTGGCAACCGTGAGCTTCACATCGTCGAAACAGACGCGGCCGGTGACTTGTTCCAGACCCAGTGTCAGCGTGACCGCGGTCGCGTCGGCGGGGATCTTGGACGTGAACACGGCTCGCTGCCAGGCGAAAGTCCCTGTCTCCAAGGCAGCCTGTGGCCACAGCTTGCGGTCCGGCGTCTCGATCGCCAGCATGAACTTGATCCCGTTCCAGGGATTGGGCTTGGTGCTGACGCCGTCCGCCTTGACCATCGCCGAGCCGCGGAGCGTGCAACCGCGGAGCGTTTCGGCCGGCAGACGCAGCCGGAGCGAGGGCGAACCGCCGCCGGTCCCGGCGCGGCTGTCGATGCACAGGGCGCGCGGGCTCTGCCACCCGGACTCGTATTGCTGGCCGTTGCTCGAGGCGGAATCGGGAACGGCCGACTCGAAATCGGCGGCCAGGATCACCTGCCCCTTGCCGGGCGGCTCGGCGGCGGCGACCGGGCCCAGCGTTCCGAGCAGCCCGACGGCGAACAGGGCGGCGCAACGCCCCGCGAGGCAGAATCGAGGCCATTCGGCGGACACACGCGAGAGGATTTGCATGACGTTCTCCAGGCAGGGGTACGGCGGCCGGATCGACGGTTCGGAAGGCAGGTCGACGCCCCGGCTCCAGCGTGATGCTCAATCTAAACCGAACGGCATGCAGACGCTAGGCCATGCGACCGCCCCGACCGCGTGGCTGCCGTCAGCCGGACGGTCGCTTCAGCCAGGCGGCCAGCGGAGATGCCGCAGCTGGAAATGACACAGCTGCTCTGGCGGATTGCGTGCCGGCGACCTAGAATACGGCCAGTTGCCTCGCTGAACTGGCCTTTCATCCAGGTTATGACCCGCTTGCCTTCCGCCCCCGCCCCGCCTTTGGCTCCGTTGCCTGCTGTCGCGCCGCCTGTTGGCGCGCCGACCGAACGGTCCGAAAACGCCTATGGCACGTCGTTTTGGAAGGCGTTTCTGGCCAATTCGCTGGTTACGGTCGCCGTGGCGGTGCTGTACCGTTATGCGGATTTCGTCAGCTTGCTCGGCGGGACCGAACTGCATCTGGGCTGGATCGTCGGCATCGGCATGGTGGGCAGCCTGACCACGCGGCTGTTTGTCGGCACGCGGATCGACCACTACGGGCCGCGGCTGGTGTGGCTGTGTGCCCTGGCGTTGTTGGCCTGCGTCTGTTTTGGACACGTGCTGCTGATGCAGTATCCGGGGGCGAATATCCGGGATCCCGTCGTCATCGGTGCCTGTGTCGGTTTGCGAATCGCCATGTGGTGCGCGATCGCCGGCATTTACGCTTCGTCGATGACGTTCATCGCCAGTCGCGTGCCGGTGGTGAGAATGGCCGAGTTGCTCGGGATGCTGGGCACCTCGGGCTTCATGGGCATGATTGCCGGCGCGTGGGCCAGCGATTTGCTGTTGAGCGGGACGGCGCAGACGGCAGCGGCGATCGAGCGGAT
>CAIYOB010001241.1 GCA_903927685.1 uncultured Planctomycetaceae bacterium | reverse complement strand
TACCTCGCGGCTCGACCCCAGGCACCCACGCTCCCCGCCGAGCTTGCTCGGTGGAAGCCATGATTTTGCACTCAGGGCTGACGTTTTGATTGCCCTGGATCGGCCTTTTGTGGATAATGCGCTAAGGTTGTCGCAGTTAACAGCATCGATGCGGCTATTGGCTCCGGGGGTGAACCCGGGGCACCTGCAGAAGGCGTATTTGACTGCGGCAACTGAGGGACACGAGGTGCTGCGATGGGGCGTGGGCAGGTGCGGCGTTCGGGGTGCGTGAGCTTGGATCGGCATGGGAACACAGGACACAGACGCCGACGAGATTCGCTTCGCCGGCGTTTGCTGCGGTTGGAGTGGCTGGAACCGCGAGTCCTGTTGGCGGCCGCGGAACCGCACGAGTTGTTTGACCGCGAAGTGTTTCCCGGGGGCGGAGCGTACAGCGACTTTGCCGCGGCGGACGTGAATCGCGACGGGGCTCCGGACTTGATTGCCGTCAACGGCGAGTTGCGCGGCGAGATCTCCGTGCTGCTGGGCGACGGAGCCGGGCACTTCGAGCCGCGGGCTGTCTATGCAGCGGGCAAGTACCCGCTGTCCGTGGCGGCTGCCGACTTGAACGGCGATGGTTTTGTCGACCTTGTCGCCGGCAATACCGGTTCGTACAGCGACGGCTACGAACGGACCGTCTCGGTGCTGCTGGGCCGCGGCGACGGGACTTTTCTGACCGCGACCAAGCTGGACACGGGAGGACGGCCGCGGGCGGTGGCGATCGCCGATTTCAGCGGCGACAGCAAAGCGGACATTCTGACAGTCAACACGGACGACACCGCGCTGGGCAACAGCTACTCGCTGCTGGCCGGCAACGGCGACGGGACGTTTGCGGCGCGTGTCGACCGCAAGTTGAGTTTCGCGGCCGAAGACGTGGCGGCGGGAGATCTGAACGGCGACGGCCGGCAGGATCTGGTGATCGGCCGCGGCCAGGCGGTGACGGTGCTGCTGGGCCAAGGCGGCGGGGCGTTCGCGGCGGGCGTCGATTGCGCGACGGCCGCACAGGGGTACGTCAAGGTCGCGATCGCCGATATGAACGGCGATTCGAAACCGGACGTGGTGACCAGCGGCGAGTACCCCGGCAGCATTTCGGTGTTGCTAGGCGGCGGCGACGGGACGCTGGCTGTGGCGGCGGAATACGCCGCCACGCCGCGGCCGCGTTCGCTGGCCATCGCCGATGTCAATGCTGACTCGCTGCCCGATGTGATTATCGGCAGCTGGCAGGACGGCTACGTGGGTGTCCGCTTGGGACAAGGCGGCGGCAGCCTGGGCGACCAGGTGGGCTACTGGGCCGGCGGCATGGTCTCGGCGGTCGCCGTGGCGGACTTTGATCAGGACGGCCGGCTCGACATCGCCGCCGACAATTCGAACGACAAGTACGTCGCCGTCCTGCCCGGCTTGGGCGGCGGCCGGTTTGCCGCTCCGCGGACGCTGTGGCCAACCTCGGCGAACCCGACGGCGGTGGACGCCGCCGATTTGAACGGCGACGGAGTGCGGGACCTGGTGACGATGGACAAGTCCAGCCGCGTCGCAAACGTGGTGTTGGGCGCCGGCGGTGGCGTGTTTGCAGCCGCCGTTGCGTACCCGATCGGCTTCAGCGCGCTCGCCATGCGTCTGGCCGACTTCAACGCCGACGGCCGGCCGGACCTGCTGGTCACGAACAACTACCAGACCGTCAGCGTCCGGCTGAACCTGGGCGACGGGACGTTTTCCCCCAG
>CAIYOB010001240.1 GCA_903927685.1 uncultured Planctomycetaceae bacterium | reverse complement strand
TGGCGGCGGCGTCCGCGTCGCCCGCCACGTCGTTGTCCGGAACCGCCAACACCGCGGATTCGCCCTCGCCGCTGGCAGCCAACGAGTTGATCTTGTTGACGACACCCAGCACGTCGGCCGCGGTGGCTGCACCGTCCCCAGTGACGTCCAGGTACGGCGGCGTCACCCGGCCTGCCGGAATCACGGCTTGACCATTGGCGTTGATGTAGTTGATCAGGATCAGCGCGTCGATGGGCGAGACGGCCCCGTCCCCGTTGACGTCGTAAATGTTGGCCGCGTTCTGGTACGGCGGATCCGAGACGCCCGTCACCAGGATCGCGACGGTCCCTACGGCCGTTGCGCCCAGCAGATCCCGGACCTGGTACTGGAACGTGTCCGTCAGCGACTGGCCGGTCTGCAACGCCCGCAACGTCGCCGAGCCGGACGGATCGTAGGTGAATCCGCCGTCGGCCCGCATCTGAATCGCGGCGCCGTACTGGCTGGAGATCGCCTGGGCGATGGCCGACAATTCGCTGCTGGCGTTGTCTGGATCCGCGTCGTTGGCCAACGTACCCGGCGCGGCGATCACCAGCACGACGTTTTCCGCCGTGGTGTACTGGTCGGCCTCCGGCAGCGGCGCCGAATTGGCGCCTGTCACGGTCACGGTCACGGTCGACCTGGTCGACAGCCCCGCGGCGTCGGCAACCACGTAGGCAAAGGTATCCGTCACCGCTGGATCGCTGGGCTTCATGGCTCGCAGCGTCGCCGACACGCGCGGATCATAGACGAACTCGCCGTTCGCCTGGATCGTCACGGTCGCTCCCAAGCGACTGACCGTGTCCGACGAAGCCACCGAGACCGAGATCGCATCGTTTTCCGGATCGGAGTCATTGGCCAGCAGGCCGTTGACCGTCAGGCTCAGCAGACTGTCGATCGCCGTGTTGTCCGGCGTCGTGTAGGTGTCTTGTCCGGCCACCGGAGCATCGTTCACGCCCGTCACGGTGATTGTCACCGTCGCTTGGTTGGACAAGGAAGTGCCGTCGGACGCCTTGTAGGTAAAGGTGTCCGTCAAGGACTGTCCGGTCCGCAGTTGCTGGAACGCGGCCAGTTGCGTCGGGTCGAAGTGGAACGTTCCCGTTTCGGCGTCGATCACGACCGGCGCACCCCGGCTGCTCGTGATGCGGTACTGGCCGCCGACCGGCGTGACGCCCTCGATGACCACATCCAGGTCGTCCCCGTCCACGTCGACGTCGTTCTTCAGGACTCCCTGTCCCTCGACCTGCAACACGGTATCCTCGTTGACCGTAAAGGCCGGGTCACTCAGGCTGGGGTCGTTGCCCGCCACCGGCGAATCGTTGACCGGCGTGACGGTGACCGTCAACGACCCGAGGGCCGTCTGGGCCCCCGGCTGACCGGTGTTGCCCAGGTCGCTGACCGTGATGTTGACCGTGTCGCTCCCAAAGAAATTCGCCGTCGGCCGGTACAGCACCCCGGCCGAGTTGGCGAGCACCGTATTCAATCCGATCAGCGTGCCCGTCAGCATGACGCTGCGCGTGTTGTTGTTGCTGACCACGACACCGGACGTCCCGGGGCTGACCACCAGCGTCCCGTTGTCCACCGTCAGCGTGACCCGCAGCGTGGCTCCCGCCGTCTCGCCCGCATCCACGTCGCTGACCTGGATGGCCGGCAGATTGCCAGACGCGTCTTCGGCCACCGTCAGGTTGGCGGCGATCGTCAGTTGAGGCGCATCATTGACGGGACTGACGGCCAGGGTGACGGTCCGAGTCACGGACGAGGGGCTGGTTACGTTCGGGAGGCCCGTCCGACCGCCATCGTTGACCGTGACCAGCAGAGTGTCCGTGCCGTTGAAGTTCAGCGCCGACGTGTACGCCAGCCCGCCGGTAGCAGCCAGGGTCGTGTTGATCTGCTGCGGAGTGCCGGACAGGTCGACGGTCGCCGTGCCGTTGAACGTGATGTCGGCGGCGGTCAGCCCGCCGCTGATGCCTGTGGCAATCGTCAGCACCCCGTGGCTCACACGCAGCGTCACGTCCAGCTTGCCGCTGCCGCTTTCGCCGACGTCCAAGTCGCTGACCGAAAGGCCGGCGATGGGTCCCGCCTGGTCTTCGTTCACCGCGACGCTGCCCGGCGCGGTAATTTGCGGCCCGTCATTCACGGCCGCCACGGTCACCGTGACGGTGGCTGTGGCGTCGCGGCGGTCGACCACGCCGTTGGTCAAGCCGTTGTCCTGGACGCGATAGGTGAAAGTGTCCGTCCCGTTGAAATTGGCGGGCGGCGTATAGGTGACTACGCCGCTGATGAGTGTGACCGTGCCACCCGCCGCGCTAGTCGAGGCGACGCTGGCCAGGGTCAGCACCTGGGCGGTTTCGTTGTCTTGGGTCCCGGCCGGAGCGGCAGGCCCTTTGGCATCGTTGCCCAGCAACTGCACCGCGGTAAACGTCGCGGCCGTATCTTCGTTCGTCGCCCCCGTGTCCGACTGCGGCACCGGCGGATCGTTCACCGGCGTCACCGTTACCGTCACCGTGCCGACCGCAGTCCGGGCGGGACTGCCGGTATCGGTGATCGTGTAGGTGAACGTGTCGGTGCCGTTGAAGTAGGGCAGCGGCGAATAGATGACATTGCCCCCGGCCAGTGTGACCGTGCCGTACGTGCCCTGGCTGAAGCCCGTGGGAACAACCTGGACGGCTTGGCTCGACTCGTTTGCCGGGCCGGGATTGTCGTTGGCGGTCAACACGGTGACGGTGACCGTCAACGGCGCCCGCGTGGGATCGGTCGGATGCCGCTCGGGCATGGACAGCGAATCATTGCCGGCGGTCGGCGGATCGTTCACCGGGTTCACGGTCAGCGAGACCGTACCCAACGACTCCAACACGCCGCCGTTGCCAAAGTTCCCC